>JAJYSZ010000061.1 GCA_021793315.1 Bacillota bacterium
CGCACCTCATACTCCCCGACCGTAATCATCCTGCCTGGGCTGCGGCCTTCTGCACGGTAGTCGAACGTGAGGATGTTGGCGCCCCAGAGATGCACCGCCCGCATCATCAGGAGCCCGGGAACGCCGATGTCGGCCCGGTTGGAGCCGAACCCATGCGAAAACACCACCGTCATGCTGGCGTGCGGCGCGGGAATCCACCAGCCGTGCAACTGAAGGTGGTCGACGGCGCTAGGGAAGCGGATCGTCTTGTAGGGCATGCCCCAGTAACGCGGATTGGTCGGCATCTTTGCCCTGGGCAGGTGCGTCAGCGACCAGCCCATATAGAGGCTCCAGGCCACGCTCGCGACGGCAGCGATCAGCAATGCGGCCAGAACGGCCTTGAGCCAGCGGCGCCGCCGCCGTGCCGAGACCCCCAAGCCCTTTCCCCCTGTTCATGCCCTTCGCTGTGCCAAGATCGCCCCAACAAAGAAGATTACGCTTAGAACGATGAGCACATCCCGAACGGCCACCATCGCGACGCCGACGAGCGCGGCGGTGAGCGCCGCGAAGCCGCCGAGTGTGACCCAGGTCAGCGCGCGCAGAGCCGAGCGGCCGGCCTTCATCTCGCGGGATAGGGGCTCGAAGTCGATCGGAATGCGATAGTCGTCGCGGTCGAGCTTTGCCAGCAGGCGCAGGGCCTGCTGGAGCGGTTCCTGCAGCCGGCGCAGAACGCCGCGCAGCAGCTGGCGCGGTCCCGTGCCGCCTGTGGCGTCGCTGGCGTACCGACGTGCGCCGTCCATCAGCATGCGCACGAAGTTCTCACCCGGCGCAAGCGGGGCGACGATCCCCGAAAGGATGCCGAGCGCGCGCCCGAGGAACGTGTAGCGCGCCGGGATCTGAAACGGCTGCTCGTAGAGAAAGTCCCGGATCTCGCGGACGAAGGCCTCCACCTCCGGCCCGCTTGCCCGGAAGAAGGTCGTGCCCAGTAGACGGTCGAGGAGGAAGCCCAGGGCCCGTCTGAGCTTCACGAGGTCCGCTGCCGGCCGGACGAAACCCAGATCCACGAGCCCTTGCGCGGCCCGGTCGAGGTCGTGCTCGATGACGCCCTGCACAAGCTCGCGCAAGGCGGTCTGGTCCTGCGGGCGCATCTCGCCCATCATGCCGAAGTCGACGTAAATGATGGCGCCGTCCGGCTTGATGAAGATGTTGCCCGGGTGTGGGTCCGCATGGAAGAACCCGTCCACCAGCCACTGCTTCATGTAGCTCTCGATCAGGCGTTTGGCCAACGCCTGCCGGTCGATGCCCGCGGCATCCAGGGCCTCGAGCTGATCCGGCTTGATACCCCGCACAAGTTCCATCACGAGGACACCGGGTCGGGTCAGGTCGTGCATGACCTGCGGGGCCCCGACCATCGGATCGTCCTTGAAGTTCTCGGCAAAGCGGCGGCTCCTGTCCGCCTCGCCGTAGATGTCGAGCTCCTGTTCCGTCGTGTCGCGCAACTCCCGCCAGATGGCCAGGAGGTCGAACCGCTTGCCCCAGCTGGTCAGGCGCACCATCCAGGACACGGCGATGCGGACCGCATCGAGATCGATGCGGACGGAGCGCTCGATGCCAGGCCGCAGCACCTTGACCGCCACGGCTCGTCCATCGGCCAGGCGCGCGTGGTGGACCTGCGCCAGCGACGCCGCGGCTGCGGCTGTCTCTTCGACCGACTGGAAGACGTCCGGAACGTAGCGGGGGCCATAGGCCGCGCGAAGGACCGCGTCCACCTGCACCCAGTCGACAGGCGGCACGACATCCTGCAGTTGCCCGACCTCGCGCGTGAATTCCTCCGGCAGGACATCGGCGCGCGTCGAAAGGAACTGGCCAAGCTTGATCAGCATGCCGCCTTGTCGGGCGGACGCCTCGCGCAGACGGCGCCCCTCGAAGGCCCAGAGGTCGCGCTCCGCCACGATGCGCTGCCCGGGATCGAGCCAACGGTAGCGCACCCGAGTCAGCCAAAGCGCCCGCACGGCCGCTCCCAGCGCCAGGCGCAGGACGGCGGCCGTACGGCTCATTCGGCTATCCACGGACGACCTGCCTAAACACCAGGCTCTTGCTCGCTCTCCTCGGCCGCCTCGGCGAGGCGGTCGGCGAGGCGGTGGAGCCGCTTGGCGGCACGCCGGCGGTACGTCCTCGCCTTCTCCTTCGCCTCTTCGCGGTCCATCCCGCAGTGCGTGCCGGCTCCGAGCAGGAAGCCGAAGCCGATGAGCTTCAAGATCCAGCGCAGCAGCATGGCGCAAAAACCTCCTCGGCAATGACCTCTGCCTTAGAGACTACCACGGTGGCGGCGCACTGCAAGTGCGACCGGGGCGAGGCACCCCAACGCTCGCACAGCCGCGTCGCCGCATGGTACGCTGAGGCGATGAGACACACCTTTCGCCCACGGACGCGCGGCATCGCCGCTCTGCCGATACTGCTCCTGGCCCTGACCCTCGGTCTGCCCGCCCAGGCCGGCACTGCGAAAGGGGCCGTGCCGCTGACGCCGATGACCCGTGGGCAGTTCGTCAGCGAGCTGCTCGCCGCCCTCAACGTGCCGCTGCTGCGCGACCCGCCGCCCGTGTTCGGCGACGTTCCCCCAACGAGCCCCGAGTTCGCCGCTATTGCCACGGCGCAGCTCGACGGGCTGGCGCAGGGCGTCGGCCCCTCGCTGTTCGGGCCGGCCAGGCCGGTGAGCGCCATCGCTGCCGCCACGATGGCGCTCAAGGCGTATAGCCCCGTCGCAGCGGCATGGGCAGACCAGCGGGGCTACCTGCCCGTGGCGGTTGAGCTCGGCCTCCTGCCCACGTCATTCCTTGAAGCGCCCCGGCACGCCCTCGATCTGATGCAGGGACGGCGGCTGATCATGCAGGCAGCGGCGCTGCACGCTGCAGCCGGCCCAGGCGGCTGGCAGTGGCTTGCCGCGGCCGGTGGCGGCGCAGCCAAGGCGAGCGCCATCATGGACGTGCTGGTGGCCGCGGTCAGCCATCGCCCGCTGAGCTCGGTTGCCCTGCAGGTGGACCCTTCGGCCTGGGCTGCGGTGAACAGAAGCTACCAGCGGATCGCGAAGAACTTCTCGGCTTTTGCCGCCCTGGCGCCCGGCGTCGGCTGGCGGGTGGTCGGCGGCGGGCTCTGGGCGGTGAAGCCGCTCGGAGCAGGACGCTACAGCGCCGACGCAGCGCTCGTCCTGGAGACCGTAAACCCCCTGACCGAGCTCCCCGACGTCGCCCGACAGAGCGCCTGGCTCGGCTGGCCCTCCTCCTCCTACTTCCGCTTCGACTTCGGCGAGGTGGACGTCACCGAGCACGGCGTGGCGGGGCTCAACAACCTCAAGGGCGAAGTTGCCCTGTCCTCCCTGCCGGGTACGCTCCCGAGCGTGGTACAGAGCGGCGTGCAGGCCTACCCGGACTGGAGCGTCATGGCCGTCGGCGTAGCCACCACCTACCCGACGATCACCGCCCCGGCGCCCACCGCGGACAGCACGGAAACCAGCTTCCGGGCTGACGCAGGGAGACTCTGAAGGGCCGCGCCGCGGTCAGTCCCCGGCGGTTTCCTCTCGGCCGGGTGCGAGCCGCACCACCAGTTGCTCCAGGCGCTCCGCGCGGCTGGAACGGTCGCCCTCCCATTCGATCCGCAGGACGTAGGCGTCCTGGCGCACCTCCACCACTTCTCGCCGGCGCAGCGGCGCGAGCGCCTGCGCGGCGGCCTCGGGCGTCAAGGTGAAGGGCAGCACGAGCGTCTGCGTGTAGGCTGCCTGGGTCTCGTCCGCGGCGATCGTGGACACCGCGACCGCGCTGTTCGGTACCACCCGACGCACGCCGTTCTCGCGCAGCACGGTGTAGAAGAAGTTGATCTCCTCGACGCGGCCTGTGGCGTCGATGCCGCCCGACATCCAGGAGCGCAGCGAGACCCACTCGCCGACGCGCATCGGGCGCAGGCTCAGGAGCATGCTGCCGGCGATCACGTTGCCCAGCATCGACTGCGCCGCCAGACCGATGACCACGCCCGTCACGGCGCCGCCGAGCGCAATGCCGGTGAGGGAGACCCGCCAGATGTCGGCGACGATGACGAAGGCCGCGATCACCAATACCCCGGCCAGAATCTGCACGCCGAAGTGCACCACCGTCCGCCGCTCGGACGGCGTGGCCCGAACCACGCCGAGGCCGCGGGTTCTGACAGCCCCCACGATGGCGAAAGCCACGATCACCCATGCGGCGGTCAGACCGACGCGCACCAGTTCAACGCCGGACTTCGGCACGGCGGGCAGCAGGAGATGCGGCAGGGCCAGAACCACGAAGGCCAGCACCGCGAACAGCAGAACAAGCGGCCAGAGACGGTTGCGCACAGATGTCATCCCCTTGGACCGCACCGACGGCGCGGGTATCTTTCCAGCTGATACTCCTTGGGGTATACTCACATCGTAGCCCGATCGGGTGCAATCGACCGTTCAAGGAGGCGTAACTCTTGGCTGTGGTGCTCTACTCGACCCCGACCTGCCCCCACTGCCGGTCGGCGAAGCGCTTCTTGACCGAGCGACACATTCCCTTCCGCGAGGTCGACGTGGCCCGCAGCGCCCAGGCGGCGCAGGAGCTGCAGCGGCGTTCCGGCCAGACGGGCGTGCCGGTCATCGACGTGAACGGCAAGATCATCGTCGGCTTCGACCAGCCGCGCCTGGTGCAAGCCCTCGGACTGCGTAGCTAGTCACGGCAAGGAGAGAACGGCATTGACAATCCATCCGCTTGATGATCGCGTGCTCGTACGGCCGGTCGAACTGGAGGAGAAGACCGCTTCGGGGATCATCCTACCCGACACGGCGAAGGAAAAGCCCCAGCAAGGCGTCGTGGTCGCCGTCGGCACCGACGAGGAGCTCGCGAAGGTCCTCGCTGCGGGCGACGAGGTGCTCTACACCAAATACGGCGGCTCCGAGATCAAGCTCGACGGCGTGACGCACCTCATCCTTCAGCGCAGCGACATCCTCGGCAAGATTCTCCGCTGACCTCGGGACGGGCCGAAAGGTCCGTCCCGCCCGCTTTCATCTTCATGGCAGCTTCACCTGCTGCATGATAGTCTCGTAAAGTGAGCATCCCTATCTCGATGAGGTGCACTTTGCCGAGCTATCAGGACATGCTTGAGGCCGTCCGCGCGAGGAACCTTGCGGGACGTAGGATTGAGGGAGTCACGGATCGGTCGTTCGACGTCGCTCCGGGATGGGTGTTTGTCGCCCGCCATGGCCAGCACGCCGACGGGTCCCAGTATGCGCAGGAGGCTGTCGAACGCGGCGCCCTCGCCGTGGTCGCGCAGCAGCCCCTGAACCTCCCGGTACCCCTTGTCTTGGTGAAGAACGCGGCCGAGGCCCTGGGTCACCTCTCGGCCGCCTTCCACGGAGATCCAAGTTCCCATCTGCGCATAGTTGGCATCACCGGCACCAACGGCAAGACGACAACCGCAGCACTCCTGAGCCATGCGCTCCGGGAACCGGATCGGCAGGTCGGCACGCTGGGCACGCTCGGGGTGCAGCTCGACGGCGAACTCATCCGCAGCCTCGGCCTCACCACGCCGGCGGCCCCCGAGCTGCAGGCGGCACTGCACGATCTCCGCGCACGCGGTGCGCGCGACGTCGTGATGGAGGTCTCCTCGCACGCCTTGCGCCAGAGCCGCACCGCCGGCTGCGTCTTCGACGCCGCCGTCTTCACCAACTGGACGCGCGACCACACCGACTACCATGGCGACATGCAGCACTACCTCGAAGCGAAGGGTCTGCTCTTCGCCGGCCTGTCGCAACAGGACCGTCCGGCCTTCGCCGTCCTCAACCTGGACTCTCCCGCCTACGATTACCTCGTGACCGTGACGCGGGTGCCGGTGCGTACCTTTGGACGTGACGGCGACGTGCGCCTCCTGCGCTGGCACGACGACGGCCTCGCCGGCGGGCACGGCGAGGTGGCGGTCGATGGGGACACCTACGCCCTGCAACTCCGCCTACCGGGCAGCTACAACGTCGAAAACGCCCTCGCGGCTCTGGCGGCTGCGACAGGGCTGGATTTAAGTCCAGCGGACGTTCTGGCGCGCATCGCGGAGGTGCGCACGGTCTCCGGGCGCATGCACATCGTAGAAATGAAAAACCCCGACCGGCACATCGTGATCGACTATGCCCACAACCCGGCGGGGCTGGTGCAGCTGCTGCGCTTCGCGCGCCGCACCAGCTCAGGCCGGGTGATCGCGGTGTTCGGCGGTCGCGGCGAGCGCGACCGCGGCAAGCGCCCGCTGATGGGGGCGATCGCCGCGGCCCTCGCCGACCACCTCGTCGTGACGATCGACAACCCGCGCGGCGAGGACGCCCTGCAGACCGCCATCGAGGTGGCCAGCGGAGCGCGCGAGAGCGGCATCCCCACGGACATCGTGCTGGACCGCTACGAGGCGATCCGCCGTGCCTTCGCCCTGGCCGGTGCCGGTGATACCATCACCATCAGCGGCAAGGGTTCCGAACTCTGGGACGAGCCTCACAGGGGGCGCCCGATGACCGATATCCAGGCCGTCCAGGAGCTAGCCGATCTCGCCGAGTAGCCCCAAGGCGCGCTCTGCCGTGGCGGGCGCGAGAAGAATACCGTTGCGGTGGTGGCCTGCGGCCACCACCGCATTCCCGTCGATGCGGGCAATCATGGGCCCGCCGGCACGGAACGGCCTGAGTCCAGCCCAGGTCTCCCGCACCTCGAAGCGCAGCGCGGCGGGATAGAGCCCTTTGAGACCTGCAAGCAGGTTGAGGCAACCCTCGGCCGTAGGCCGCTCGTCGAACCCGGCGCGCTCCTCCGTCGCGCCGAGATAGACCCTGCGGCCGCCCTTCGGCGCCAGATAGATGCCTTGCCCGAAGATGATGTCCTGCAGGGGCTCGTCGCCGGTGTCCTCCAAGGTGACGATCTCGCCGCGCACGGGCTCCGTCACGACGCCGCGCCCTTGCAGGTAGGGCAGCGTACCGGACCAGGCACCCGTGGCGAAGAGATAGCGACGGCCCTGCCGCAGACTGCCGTCCGCCATCCGAAGCCCTTCGACGCCCTGTGGACCCGCCTGTACGCTTTCCACGGCCAGGCCGGTCTCGATCGCCGCGCCGCCCTTTCTGAGTGCGGCGGCCAGCGCCGCAATCAGCTGCCGCGGCTCCACCTGCGCAGCGTCGCCAAGGCGGGCGCCGGCGCTCTGGCCGATGCCCGGCAACTGCGCCTTGAGCGCCGCCGGCAACAGGAACTCGCCCCACTCCATGCGTCGGAGGGCCTCGGCCCGCTCCGGCACGTGCGCCACGAGATAGCAGCGGCAGCCCCTATAGCCCGTCGGCAGGTCGCTCGCCGCCTCGACCTCCTGGGCAAATGCGGGGTAGAGTTCGTAGCTGCGGCGGCCGAAGGCCCGCTCGTCGGCGTCATGCTCCCCCTCGACGTCGGGCAGCAGCATGCCGGCCGCGCGCCGCGAGGTCCCCTCGCCAGGCCCCCGCGCCTCGAGGACCAGCACCTGCATCCCCTGCCGCTGCGCCCGCCAGGCGCAGCTCAGGCCGATGACGCCGCCGCCGACCACGACCAGGTCCGCGTTCATGCTCCCGCCGCCCGCGGCACTCCGGTCTCCGGACTCGACGCCTCAGCCCTGCCGAGCCGCGGTATGCGCCCCGCCAGGTGCGCCAGCCGCCCTGCGGCGACGCCAAGCCCCATGGCCTCGGCCATGGCCAGGGGGTCCTGGGCACGGGCGATCGCCGTGTTGACGAGCACCGCGTCGGCGCCAAGCTCCAGGGCCATCGCGGCGTCCGACGGCACGCCGATGCCTGCATCCACCACCACGGGCAACTGGATGCGCGCGATGATCCGCCCGATGCTCTGCCAGTCGATGAGGCCCTGACCTGAGCCGATCGGCGACGCCAGCGGCATGACGGCCGACGCACCGGCGTCCTCGATGCGCAGGGCCGCGACCAGATCAGGCGACGTGTAGGCGAGGACCTTGAAGCCCTCGGCCACCAGTTGCCGCGTCGCCTCGATGGTGGCGCCGGTGTCCGGCCAGAGGGTCTCCCGGTCGCCGATCACCTCGAGCTTGATCAGGTCGGTGCCGGTGATCTCGCGCCCGAGCCGCGCCATATGCATGGCGTCGGCAGCCGTGTAGGCACCAGCCGTATTGGGCAGCAGGCGATAGCGGTCGAGTTCCAGGTTGGGCAGGATCGGCTGCCCGCCTTCTGGCCCGAAGTAGCGCACGGAGACCGTAACCATCTCGGTTCCGCTTTGGCGCAGCGCCTCGCGCATCGTCGCCATGTCCTTGAACTTTCCCGTCCCGACCAGCAGCCTTGAACGAAGCCTCTGTCCCGCGATCTCGAACGCGTCGTCTCCACCAGCCATCGCGGTCACCACCTCCACCTCGTCATCCGCCGCAAGTCTGCGCTCGGGCCAGAAGGCCCTCGGCACCACCTCGCCAGCCACCGCGACCGCCAGCCATTGCGCCTCCAGGCCCAACGCCGCCAGCATGTCGCTGACGCTGGCCGCCTCCGGTACCTCGCGCGACACCCCGTTCACACGGACGCGCATCCAAGCACCTCCCTGATATTGCGTCCCTGACCCCCCGGGACCGGCGGGGCCCCGTCCAGCGCCTCGCGCAAGCGCGCGACGTCTTCGGCCGCACGATCAGCGCGAATGCCGGAGCGCACCACGACGCCGACCGCGCCAGCGACCAAGACCTCGCCCACGCGGCCAGGCGTGAGGCCGCCGATCGCCAGAACCGGCGCGCTCGCCATCGCCGCGATGCCCGCCAGCGCGGTGATGCCGCGCGGCGGCAGGCCCGCCTTAGACGGCGTAGCGAAGACGTGGCCGTACACGAGGTAGTCGACGCCTGCCTCCAGGGCGCTCAGGACTTGCCCCTCGTCGTGCACCGACGCGCCGAGCGGCAGAGCCGGCGCCACCTTCCGGGCGAGGGACGGCGGCAGGCTGTCGTGGCGCAGCTGGCAGGCCGAACCCATGGCGAGCGCGACGTCCAGCCGATCGCTCACGATCGCGGCCAGTCCCGCCTGCCTCGCGCACAGCACGCCTTGGCGCATCGTCTCGGCAGAAGCTCCCGGCCTGCGCAGGAGCACGGCATCGAGGCCAGCGCCGCGGGCCGCCAGAAGCTCCCACGCCGATACCTCAGGCTCCCGCAGCCAGACAAGCAGGGGCCGCATCAGAGGCCGAGTTCCCTTCTGAGATCCCGGGCAGCCGCCTCGGGGTCGGGTGCGCCGAGGATGGCGCTGATCACCGCCACGCCGGCGATGCCGCTGCCTTGGAGCTGGCCCGCATTGTGCACGGCGATGCCCCCGATCGCCACAAGCGGCCGGGCAATCTCCCTCGCCGCCGCCCGCAGCGCCGCGACACCGGTCGGCGCGGCCGCGTCGTCCTTGGAAGGCGTGGGAAAGATGGGGCCGAACGCGACGTAGTCGGCGCCCTGCACCCTTTTGGCGCTGTCGAGGTCGTGACTAGACGCGCCGATCATGAGGCCCGGCGCAATGCGGCGGACGACGTCCGGCGCGAGATCGTCCTGGCCGACATGCACGCCGTCCGCCGCCAGCGCCAGGGCCAGGTCGGGTCGGTCGTTGACGAAGAAGGCCGCCCCGGCCCGCCGCACGAGGTCGCGGAGTTCCAGGCCCACGCGGTAGGTCTCCCCGTCGGGCATCTCCTTCTCGCGCAGCTGCACCAGGGTCACACCACCGCGGATCGCCGCTTCCACCTGAGGAAAGCAGGCGCGATCCGCCGACACCAGCAATTGCAGAGTCCAGATGGCCGCCAAGCCCGTGTCGCCCCCTCGAAAGCAAAACGCCCGGAGGCTCGTAGCCCCGGGCACCTTGCTTCCCTACGCTGGAATGACCCAGATCAGGTTCAAAGGGTTGGCTCGCGGACGAGCCTCTCAGCCTTACGGCACCCCCAGCTACGCTCCCATCCTAGCACCTCGGCAGAGGGATGACCACGCAACTAGCCGCTGGACCTCGCCAGTTCCTCCGTGAGCTCGAGCCACCGCCCAACGCCCTCCGCCACGACATCGGCGCCTGCCGCCAGGCTGATGCGCACCTCCCTGTCCGCCAGGCGGCCGAACGTGGCGCCGGGCACGACGACCATGTCCTTGCGCTCGAGGAGCATCCGGGCGAAGCTGTCGGATGCGTGCCCCGCGGGGACCGGCAGCATCAGGTAGAAGGCTCCTTCGGGCACGTAGCGCTGCCGGTCCGCCGCGGCGAGCAGGGCCATCGCCCTGTCCCGTGCCTCGCGGTAGGCGTCCACCATGGCGTCGATCTCCCGCTGCTCCACCTGGTCGAGCGCCGCCAGGGCGGCCACCTGGGCCACCATCGACGAAGAGGAGTAGCACGATTCCACCAGCTTGGTGGTGTGGGCCTGCATGCCAGGTTGCAGGACCGCGTAGCCAAGCCGCCAGCCTGTCATGGCATACGTCTTCGAGAAGCTGTAGGCCGCCAGCGTCCCCTCGGGGTAGACCTCCAGCATACTGTGCGGGCGTTCCCCGAAATAGATCTGATCGTAGACCTCGTCGGAGATCACCCACAGGCCGTGCCGGCGGGCGACGGCGGCAATGCGTTCCAGCACCGCCCGGGGGAGGATCACGCCCGTCGGGTTCTGTGGGCTGTTAATGAGGATGGCGCGGGTGGACGCATCGATCGGCCAGGTTTCCGGCTCGGGCATGAAGCCATTCTCTGCGCCAAGCGGGTAGAAGACCGGTTCCGCGCCGAGCGTCAGCACCTGGCCGACGGCATTCGGCCAGCAGGGGTCCGGCATCAGGATGCGGTCCCCCGGTCCCAGGACGCTCGCCAAGGATGCATAGAGCGCGCCGACGC
Source organism: Bacillota bacterium (assembly GCA_021793315.1). Classification (GTDB taxonomy): domain Bacteria; phylum Bacillota; class Sulfobacillia; order JAJZYS01; family JAJYTV01; genus JAJZQO01. The sequence continues at coordinate 10,820 of JAJYSZ010000061.1, forward strand.
CGCCGTGCGTGACGAAGATCCGCTCCAGCGCCACCGTTACGCCGTTCACCCGGGCAAGCTTGCGCGCGATCGCCTCTCGCAGGTCTCCCGGCCCTTCGGTCGGGGTGTAGACCATGCGCTCCGTGAGGAGTGCTTCGGCGGCGGCCCGCCGGACCGCTTCGGGTGCAAAGAAGCTGGGTTCGCCATATTCGAGGTGCAAAAGGCCCTGGCGCCCCTGCGCCAGGGCCGCCATCGCACGAATGCCTGAGCGCGGGATCGCCTCCACCGATGGGGAGAGCCGCATCTGAAACCGCTTCCTTCCTTGCCTTGATGCCTCTAATGCTTCTTGCCCAAGAAGTGTAGGCTCTGCACGATCGGCATGATGTCCTTGGCCAGCGAGGTGACGATGAGATAGCGGTAGGGCACACCGGAGATCTCTTGCGGCTTGGGATAGAGGATGACGGCCGCCGCCTCCGTCTGGCTGCCCGAAGGCAGGATGACATACGCCGGCTGTCCGTCGACCTGCACTGCCTTCAGCGCGGGATCGCTGCCGAAGGAGTTGAGTGCCTGGTGGGCCTGGCTCTCGGCTGCGGCCCGCGGCTTGAGCCCGCTACCCTGCAGCGCGTTGAGCGACACATAGCCCGTCTTGCCCTGCAGGCGCTCCAGGTAGCCGGAGGCTGCCTGCCAGCCGGCAGGATGCTGCAGGCTCACGCCGAACGACGCAACGGTCCAGACCGGCAGGCGCGGGGCCTTGTGCTGCTTGACGGCGGCGGTTGTGCCGCAGCCGCCCAAGGCAAGCAGCAGCAGGAAAGCGAGCAGGCCGCGCGTTCTGGACATCGGTGGCCGCCTCCCCTACGGGTTTGCCCCGTGTCTTCTACCGGCCGCGGGCCGGCACCTTCTGTCCCGCCGACCGAAGATCCCGGCAGGGCCGGTCTCGCACCGCCCCAGTCCGCCGCTGCCCGCCCCCGCAGGTCCCGGCGGCCATGCGTCGGTCGACGGCCGCCCGGCCCCAAGCGGCATTCGGGCAGCCCCGTCCGCCTGGCCCAAGCACGGCCGCCGCCAGGTGCGCAGGAGGAATGGGTCAACCCGCGCATAGGATCCATCTGTCCCTTCCGAGATGCCTGAAGGCCGGGCAGGGCCTCCTTAGGGTCCATGCAGCGTACGTCCACGAGCAGGGCGGCGCCCTCGAAGCAGCCTGTGCGGGCAGGTGCGTCGCGGCCCGGCCCCTCTCCCGGGGACATGGGCGGTCTCGTAGCAGGACCTGTCCTTTCTATCGCCAATAGCCCTAGCGAGGGAGTGACGGCATGCCCATAGAAGCAAGCGATGCTCTCGGCAGCGGCATCAGGCAAGATTACCGGACGACTTCCGGGATCCCAGTAAAAGCTGTCTATACGCCGGACGACGTGGGCGACTTCGATCCCACGCGGGACCTCGGCGGCCCGGGCGAACCGCCCTATACGCGAGGGGTGCACCGCGACATGTATCGGGGGCGTCTCTGGACCATCCGGCAGCTGGCTGGATTCGGCACCCCGGAAGAGACGAACGGCCGCTTCCGGTTGCTGCTCGACCAGGGCGCGACCGGCATCAACTGCGTGTTCGACTTCGTCACCAACCGCGGCTTCAGTTCGGATCACCCGCTGGCGGAGGGCGACGTGGGCCAGGGCGGCGTCGCGATCGACTGCCTGGACGACATGCGTCGCCTGTTTGACGGCATCCCGATCGACGACGTTTCGGTGTCCTTGGTCCTTTCGAACCCGGTCGGCGCCGGTTCGATCTTCGCCGCTTACCTAGCCATGGCCCAGGAGAGAGGCATCCCCTGGGAAAAGCTGCGCGGCACCCTGCAGAACGACTTCCTGATGGAGACGGTCGTTCTGACGGCGCCGAACATCCTCGAGCCGGCCTTCTCCTTCCGCCTGTCGGTGGACGTCGTCGAGTTCTGCACACAGCACCTGCCGCAGTGGAACCCGATCAGCTTCGCCGGCTACAACTACCGCGAATCGGGTGCCAACGCGGTGCAGGAGGCGGCTCTCGTCATTGCCCACGCGCTCGCCGTGGCCGACGAGATGGTGCGGCGCGGCCACCCGATCGACAGCTTTGCCCCCCGCCTCTCGAGCTTTTTCACGGCCGACAACGACCTCTTCGAGGAGGTCGCGAAATACCGCGCCGCCCGGCGCGTCTACTACCGCTTGTTCCAAGAGCGCTTCCATCCAAAGGATCCGCGCAGCAGCCGTCTGCGCTTCCATGTCCAGACCTCCGGCTCCGCCCTCACGGCACAGCAGCCGCTCAACAACGTCTCGCGCGCCGCCTATCACGCCCTGGCCGCGGTCCTCGGCGGCGCCCAGTCGCTGCACGTCAGCGCCTACGACGAGGCGCTCTGCCTCCCATCGGAGGCCGCCGCGCTCACGGCGCTCCGCACGCAGCAGGTTCTGGTGCATGAAACCGGCGTCACCCGCACCGCCGACCCGCTTGCTGGCTCGTACTATGTCGAGCACCTCACGAGCGAGATGGAGCAGCGCATCGTCGCCTACCTCGAGGAGATCGACGGCCTCGGCGGTCTGGTGCGCGCGGTGGAGAGCGGCTGGGTGCACCGCGAGCTGATGGGCACGTCCTACGACCGGGAGATCGCCATCACGAGCGGCGAACAGAAGGTCGTGGGCGTGAACTGCTTTACCGACGACGTGCCTGTGCAGATCGAGCTCTTCCGATTCCCGAGCGCTCTCGAACAGCAGCGGGCCACACTCGGGAAACTGCGCTCGGAGCGCGACCAGGACGCGGTCTCCCGCGCCCTGGAGAGCCTGCGGCAGGCCGTCGAGGGAGACGGAAACACCATGCCGCACCTGATCGGGGCCGTGAAGGCGGGGGCGAGCATCGGCGAGTGCTGCGACGTCTTCCGCGCTCTCCACGGCGGCTGGCACCAGCCACTGCTCTAGTTGCTCGCGAGGAGGTCTTCGCGGTGTCCTTGATCAAGGTGGTCATGGCCAAGATGGGTTTCGACGCGCATTACCGCGGGGCGATGATGGTCGCGCGCCATCTCGTCCAGCGTGGCATGGAGGTGGTGTACATCGGCAATCGGCTGCCGGAGGAGATCGTGCGCACCGTCATCGACGAAGACGCCCAGGTGCTCGGACTCTCGAGCCTGTCGGGCAACCACATGGTGATGGTGCCGCGGATTCTGGCACTCCTGCGGCAGGAAGGCGTCGAGCGCGTCAAGGTGCTGCTCGGCGGCGTCATCCCGACGGAGGACCAGAAGGAGCTCCTCAGCCAGGGGGTGTCCGCCGTCTTCGGCACAGGCTCCAGTCTGGACGCGATCGCGGACTGGATCGAGGCGGCCGTCGACCACGGCTCGGACGCGGTGCGCGCCTAGGCGACCTCCGAGCCGCCGGGGGAAAGGGGGAGCCTTCGGTGGACATGGCCTATTGGAACCGGGAGAAGGAGACCATGGATCCAGCGGCCCGGGCAGAGAGGATTCTGCGCGACGTCAAGGAGCAGCTCCACTACGTCTACGAAGAGCTGCCCTTCTACCGTGCCTATTACGACGAGCATCGCTTCCATCCCGACATGGTGGAGACCCTCGAGGATTTCACGCGCAAGGTGCCCGTGCTGACCAAGGACGCCCTCAGGCTCGAGCAGGAGGCGCACCCGCCGTTTGGCCGCTACCTCGGCTTCCCGATCGAGGACGGGCTGCATGTGCACGGCTCCTCGGGAACGACGGGGCGTCCCACGTTCTACCTCTTCTCGCAGCGGGACATCGCCTACATCCGCGAGGTGATGGCGCAGGCCCTCTACACCGCCGGCGTGCGCAAGCACGACATTGTCCAGATCTCCACCGACCTCGGCATGTTCATGGGCGGCTGGGGCGCGCTCTGGGGCGCCGAGGAGATCGGGGCCGCCTGTTTCACGCCCGGCGCCGGCAACGCGGAGCGCCATGTGCGGATGATGCACGAGGTGGGCTCCACGGTCCTGATCACAACCCCGACCTTCGCGCTGCGTCTCCTCGACGAGGCAAGGGCCCGCGGCTTCGACCCGGTGCGCTCGCCGCTCAGGCTCGGCATCTTCATCGGTGAGCCCGGTGCCGGCATTCCCGGCACCAAGGCGGCGCTCGAGGCTGGCTGGGGCATCAAGGCCATGGACTGCGCCACCACGAGCGAGATGACGCCCTGGGCGACCAACGTCGAGTGCGAGGAACGGCGCGGCGTGCATGTGCTGCAGGACGAGGTCTACACCGAGATCGTCGCCAAGGACGACCCGCAGCGGATGCTGGCCGACGGCGAGAGCGGCGCCGTCGTTTACACGCACCTGCGCCGCAAGGGCCAGCCGATGATCCGCTTCTGGTCCGGCGACGAGTCCCGCATGACCTCTGAGCCCTGCCCCTGCGGCAGGAGCTATCCGCGCCTGCCCGACGGCGTCTACGGCCGCGTCGACGACATGCTCATCCTGCGCGGCGTCAACGTGTACCCGAGCGCTGTCCAGCGCGCCCTGCTCGAGATCGAGGGCCTTGGCAGCGAGCACCGCATCGTGCTGACCCGGCAGGGTCAGATGGACGAGGCGACGATCCGCGTCGAATACGACCCACGCCTGGCGGAAGGCGGCGGGGCGCCGAGCGATGAGCGCCTGCGCGACCTCCACGAGCGCACGCATGCGCACCTGCGCGCCGTGACGGGCGTGCGCTTCAACATCGAGTTTGTGCCGCCGCAGAGCCTTGAACGCTTCGACGTCAAGGCCAGGCGCGTCCTCGATCAGCGCTCCGCCAGCTGACGGCACCGCGCACAAGGGAGGCGGGCCGGGCATGTGCCCCGGCCCGCCTCCCTCCTGTTCGGCTCTACAGTCTTGTCATCTTCCAGCGCAAGGTCGGCGCAGGCAGGGGATCGGCAAGCTTAACGTCGACCCGGCTGCTCTGGCTGCCGAGCTTCACCGTCAGCTGGCCAATCTTCTGCCCCGCTCCAGCCGGTGTGGCAGGTGCGGACGCCTTGAGCGCCACGGAGGCCGTCAGACCCGGCCAGCCGAGGAATTGCACGCCGCTGGCCGCCACTGCCGGCTGAGTGCCCTCCCAAGGCGTAGTCACCGTGGCCACCTCGGATCCCTTCGCGAAGACCGGCACCGGCCGCACGGCCTTGGCCGCGGCATTGACGAGGTTCAGGCCGTCGGTGATCGCCAGCGCCAGGGGCTCCGCCGTGCTCTGGCCGAACACGGAGGCCATGACGATGACGTTGCGGCCGTCCACGGTACGGTTCGCCGCCACGACGAAGCAGCCGCCGGCGGCGAGCGTGGAGCCCGTCTTGACCCCGACGACGCCCTGGTGGGTGACTTCCTTGTTGTAGTTGTAGACGAGGCCCGCCACCGGCAGGTCGACCTGCGGCTCAGCGACGATCTGCGCGAACACGGGGTTCTGCATCGCCACCATCGCAAGCCTCAGCTGGTCCGCGGCGGTGCTGACGGTCTGCTGGCTGAGGCCACTGGCGTCAGCGTAGGTCGTGTGGGTAAGGCCGAGCTGCTTCGCCTTGGCGTTCATCATCTGGACGAAGCCCTGCTGGCTGCCGCCGATCCAATTGGCGAGGATGGTGGCGATGTTGTTGCCCGAGGGGATCAGGAGGGCCTGCAGCAGTTGGTACTCGCTGAGCTTCTCCCCCGCTACGACCGGCACCAGCGACTGTGCCGTGTTCGCGATCGCCTGGTATGCGGCCTGATCCTGGGCCGTGATGGTCAGCGTGGGCCCCTGGGCGCCCAGCACCAGGGGGTGCTTCTCAAGCACCAGAAGCGCTGTCATCACCTTGGCGACGCTGCCGATCGGGACCGGCTGGTTGCCGCCGTAGCTTCCCATCTGGCCGATCCCCTGCACCGCCACGGCCGCTTCGCCGCTCGAGGGCCACGGCAGGGAAGGTCTCTGGCCCTTGACGCGCAGGGTGGGCACGGCCACCGCAACTGTCGGCTTGGACACCGGCCGTACCAGTTGCACGACTCCGAGGACGATCACGATCACCAAAAGGATACCGAGCACCCGCATGAACCGCATGCTCCCGACCAGCCTCCCCAATGTTGCGCCCGCCTGCCCCGGACATGACGAGTTCAGGGTACGTCCTACAGACGTAGAGTTTCCTGATGGAATGATGAAATCCCGCCCCATGGACGACATTCCCACACCGGCGGCCGGGCTGGCACCACCTTCCTGGGTGTCGGGCCGCACCCGGGGACACGCCTATGCTAAACTCTTAGCCAAATCTGTGCGGGAGGAATCACCTTGTCGCTACGCTTTCTCGCGCTGGGCGCCGCGCTTCCGCTGCTCGCCGGGCTTGCGCTGTCCGGCTGCGGCACCCAGAATGCCAAAGGCGCCCCCGGCGCGCAGCACAAGGTCACCGCACCCGCAGGAGCGAAGGATCCCAAAACACCCTTGCCGTGGGGCAGCAAGGTCTCAAGCTCCATCCTGCCAGGAGACATCCTGATCGCCGACTCGCACAATAACCGCATGCTTTTGGTGACGCCGCAAAAGAAGATCGTCTGGCAGTTTCCGGCCCCGGGAAAGCCTACGCCGCTCCTTGATGACGACGACGTCTTCTTCGGACCGCACTTCGACGAGATCATCACAAATGAAGAGGGCGACAATGTCCTCGCGATCGTCAATTTCAAGACGCGCAAGGTCGTCTGGACATACGGGCACGCCGGCGTTGCCGGCAGCACTCCGGGCTATCTGCATACGCCCGACGACGCGTTCCTCTACGACAAGCCACAGGGCCAGCTGGTGACGGTGGCGGACATCAAGAATCAGCGCATCCTCTTCATCGATCGCGCGACCCACAAAATCGTCAAGCAGTACGGCCTTACCGGTGTCTACCAGGTGAATCCGCCGACGTCGTACGCCGCGCCGAACGGAGACTTCCCGGCGCCGGATGGCGGCATGCTCGTGACGCAGATCGGCGGCAATGACGCGATCTGGCTCGACAAGAGCAACAAGGTGCTGCGCACCATCCACTTCCCGTCGGACCTTTCCTACCCGTCCGACGCAAACTTCACGCCGCAGGGCAACATCATCTGCGCCTTCTACACAAAGCCGGGCGCCGTCGTCATCATGTCGCCCCAGGGCAAGGTGCTCTGGCGCTACAGCCCCTCGCAGGGCCCCCGCGCTCTGAACCAGCCCTCGCTGGCTGTGCAGCTCAAGAATGGGCTCGTGCTCCTCAACGACGACATGAATGACCGCATCATCGTCATCAACCCGAAGACGAACCAGATCGTCTGGCAGTACGGGCACACCGGCGTGGCCGGGAGCGCTCCCGGCTACCTGGACGTGCCTGACGGGCTCGACATCCTGCCGGCCGGGGTGGTGCCGGGCGGGCACAACCCGATCGGCGGGCACCTCTGGAGCTTCCCCGGCAACGGCTATTGAGGAAGGCCGCCGGGCAAGGCGGGGCGTCGTTCGCCCAAGCCGTCCGCGACGATTTCAAGAACCTCAAGGCCTTCCGACGCGAGGTCCAGCATGCTTGGCTCGCCGTCCTCGCTTTGCGCTCGTATGACCTGCACCAGCGGATGCAGCAGATCACCCGGATTCTGCACAGCAACCTCGGCTAGCCGCCCGTCGCTAAGCCGTACGATCTCCCCGTCCGGAATGAGGTTGACCCGCCCGAGGAGCGCCTGCACGACGTCTTCGTCAAGACTCCTGCCAGCCTCGCGGGACAGGATGGCAAGCACCTCGGCGGCCGGCATCGGCCGGCGATATCCGCGGTCGGCGCGCATCGCGTCATAGCAGTCGGCGACCGCGACGATGCGGCTGAAGAGATAGATGTCGTCCCGGTGCAAACCGTCAGGATAGCCGGTGCCATCCAGCCGCTCGTGGTGCTGCAGCAGCACGACCGTCGACGTATGCCAGAGATCCGCGGCGCGGCGCACCATCTGCCAGCCAAGTCGCGGATGGGTCTGGATGACGCCGTACTCCTCGCTGGTCAAGCGGCCCGCCTTGTGCAGCAGCCACAGCGGGATCCCGGCCTTACCGATGTCGTGCAGGCTGGCGCCGATGGCCAGCCGCGTGAGCTCGTCCTCCGTCAGGCCGAGTTCCTGGCCGATGACCACGGCAAGCTCGGCAACCTGGATACTGTGGTGAAAGGTGTATTCGTCCCAGGCGCGCAGGTGCCTCAGGTCGTAACGGACGCGCCGCAGCCGCTGAATTCCCTCGACGATCTCCACCGCAGAACGCTCGACCCGTTCCGCATGGTCAGCCGTCGCGGTACCGTCAAGAGCGGCCTGCGCGAAATCTGCCGCCGCTGCAGCAGCTTTGTCGCGCGTGACCTGATCGATAGCCCCCGACGCGACCAGGACGGGCGTGTCGGAAACCTCGACCCGCTCGATGCCGTGGCGCGCTAGCAGGCGCAGCAGGCGTGGTGTCAGCAGGGTACCGGCCTTCAGCAGTACCCTCCCGCCCCCGTCAAGAACCGTACGTGCCAGATAGGCACCGACGATGTCTTTGGACGTGGACCGGGTGTCCGTGGTGACCACCTCGTCCGAGCACGACTTGTACGCATAACTGTACGACGCCTGACCAGAATATCCCTCCGGCCGACGCAAAAGAGATCGATTCCCGTCGACAAAGGTCGGCCATCCCCGGCTCGCAGCCTCCACACTTGCGCGGTGAGATCAGCTCGCCACCCGCGCACGGCCAAAGTCAGTCGGTCGCCTGCGGCTGCGGGTTCTCATAACGTCCCAGGACAGTCGGAAACAGCACCACATAGCCCAGCTGCAGCACAGCCGCGATCAGGAATGGCCAGAAGAGCGCGCCGAGGCCGATCAGGTAACCTCCCAGCGCGGGGCCCAAGGCCGCCGGCACGTTCCATGAGACCGCGTTGAGGCTGCTTGCGAGCCCTCGCCTGCGATCGCGCACGAGTCCGACGCTGAATGCCTGGCGCGCCCCCACCGATCCACGGTTCACGATCGAGCGCGCGACGTATAGGACGGCAGCCAGCGCGAAGCTCGGGGCAAAGGGGATCACAACGAGCAGCACGACGCCCACGAGACGCGGCAGGACGATCGACCGGATGAGGCCGATGCGCTGCGCCAGGCGTCCCACCGCCAGCGACGAGAGGCCCGTGAGAAAGAACGTCACGCTGTAGACCGGGCCGATCAGCTCTGGACCAACGCCGAACCGGACCGCGAACCAGTAGGGTAGCAGCGGCGCCACCAGGCCGACGCCGAGCGAGTTGACCATGTTGACGATCGTCAGGAGCAGGAGGGCGCGATTCTCCCGCTGCTCCACGGTGGCAGCCGCCGCGGGATGTTCGGAAGCCGGCGGCTGGACCTTTCGTTGCGGCATGGGCCTCTCCTCGTGCAGGCGCCAGATCTGCCACAGGTTCACGAGGGCGACGATCAGGTTGAGGAGAAAGAGCGGCTCGTAAGCCGCCGAACCGTGCTCTCCCGGCAGGAGATGCGGCAGGAAGCCGGCCAGCAGAGAACCGACGCCCATGCCGGCGAACTGGATCCCGGCGTTCAGGCTGAAGACGGTGCCGCGGCGGTCCCGCGGCACGCGCTGTGCCAACCACGCCTGCTCGGCCGGCGCAAACGGTCCTGAACTGCCGTTGGCTCCCCGACCGAAGCCAAAGAGGGCGGCCGTGGCCACCAGGATCCAGGTGGCCGGCAAGGCGATCACGGCCAAGGTGCCGAGGCTGAGACCCGTTTCGTAGACGATCAGGAAGAGCCGCCGGCCCACCCGATCCGACAAGACGCCGACAAGCAGGCTAAGCACCGCACCGGCCAGCCCTCCGGCCATGAGCAGAAGACCGACGGCGGCCGCGCTCCAGCCGCGCGCGCGCAGGTACAGCGTGAAGTCCACAGCCAGAGCCCCCTGCGCGATGCTGCGCAGCAGCCTGACCAGGATCAGCTGGCGAGCCACAGGATCGAGCGCCCGCCATGCCGCACGCGAATAGGGCGACCCTAGGTCCGAAATGTCGTTCCACCCCCGAGCTCCAGACGCAAGAAGTGCGCCCTGCGCTGCCGTTTCGCAGCGCAAGGCGTCTTTTCTACCATATCATTCGTTCTCTACCTCTGCACTGTTCCCTCCCGCGGCCAGCCCGATGTCTGCCGTGGCCCCCGGCAGGAGGCGCCAAAGGCTAAGACTTGCCGCAAGAAGTCCTACCGCCAGGGCGA
>JAJYSZ010000062.1 GCA_021793315.1 Bacillota bacterium
CCGCTGGGAGGGCGGGTACACCTTACCTTATGTACCTACGCCACAGCATTACAGACGCAACTTAATTTCACCTAAGTGGTTGGCGCTCGGGGCCGCCTGATCCTGCAACCGCACGCGGAAGACGCTGATTGCTGCGTGCGGTGGGTGCACTGGCGGCTCCTTCGTGCCTCCCTAAGGCAGCATGACCCGGAAGGAGAACGCGCTCTGAAGTAGAAAAACGTTTGTGCCAGGAAAGGCGGTGGCCGGTTGAACAAGGAAGAGTTGCGCGCCAAACACGGTCGCTGGATCGCTCTCGTGACGGACATGCATGCGGAGTTTCGTTACACGAGCAACCCGTCCGTCGCCTGGACGAAGCCGCGCAAGCCGCTGCGCGATGCCACCGTGGCGCTCGTCTGCACGGCGGGGATCCACCTGAAGTCCCAGACGCCCTACGACCTTCTGAACCCGCACGGGGACTGGAGTTTCCGCGAAATCCCGGGGGATACGCCGGCGGAGGCGATCGTCGTCACCCACTCGCACTACGACACGGAGGCGCCGGAACGGGACATCGACTGCGTCTTTCCGATCCGCACGCTGCGCACCTTGGCCCAGCGCGGTGTGATCGGGGCGTCGGCGCAGATCCACTACGGCATGATGGGGTTCGTGCCGAACGGTGCGCCGATCGCCGAGGAGACCGGGCCCGAGATCGCGCGGCGCCTCGCACGGGCCGATGTGGACGCCGTGTTGCTGACACCCGGTTGACCGATGTGCCACCAGTCCGTCGGACTGGTTCAGAACGCCATCGAGGCGGCGGGCATCCCCACGGTGTCCGTGTCTGTACGCCCGGAGATCACGGCGTTCGTCGGCGTGCCGCGTGCGGCCTACCTGCGCTTCCCGACGGGGGAACCGCTCGGCGAGGTCGGACAGGCCGAACAGCATGCGACGATCGTCGCCGCGGCGCTCGCGCTGATCGCCCAGGCCGAGGAGCCTGAGACGATCGTCGAACTCCCCTTCCGCTGGCGGCGGATGCCGCGCGTGGACGGAGGAGGAGTCTGAATGGGTGCGATCTACGACCGCTGCAAGTTGCAGGTAAAAGGGATCGAAGAGGCGTACGACCAGCTGATGCAGGAGATCGACAGGTACGAGCTCGCGCTCGCGGAGCTTTCCGCAGAGGACGAGGAGTTGAAGATCGCCGTTGGGATGCAGCGGAACGGCGTGGCCAGGTTTCGCGAGACCCTCGAGGGCGAGGCGCTCGACAACCTGATCCGCTTCTCGGACCGCGTGATCCGTATCAAGCACTGGGAAGACGGCAGGTTCGTCTGACGCGATATCCCGAGACGATAGAAGGTGACCACAGCGGCAGACAGCAAGGATGAGGCGAGGCTCGGGCTGCGGCGCCGACGGGTCACCCTGCACGACCTCGCGAAGGTGGCGGGCGTCGACCCGTCGACGGTTTCGCGCGTCCTGAACGGCGACAGGACGCTCGTGGTAAAGGACGAGACGCGACGGCGCATCCTCGACGCCGTGGAGGAACTGCAGTACGTCCCGAACGCCATGGCCAGGGGGCTGCGCCGCCAGCGCAGCCAGATGATTGGACTGCTCGTGCCGGACATCGCGAATCCCTTCTTCCCCGAGATCATCCTCGGCGCCGAGCGCGTCTTCAGCGAAGCCGGCTACCGGCTGCTGCTCGGCAACACGAGCGAGGATCCGGAGAAGGAGCATGCCTACGTCGAACTCCTGCGTTCGAACGTCGTGGAGGGCTTGATGCTGGCGACCGCCTTCACGCAGGACGAGACGGTCGAGGAGCTGACCCGCCTGGGCGTGCCGTACGTGCTCGTGAACCGGGCCCACGCGGGTACGTCGAACTACGTCGTCGTGGACGACCGCGTCGCCTCCCGCGGGACGGCAGACTACCTCGTCGGCCTGGGCCACCGACGCATAGCGCACGTCTCGGGTCCGCTCTACACGGAGACGGGTCTCGCGCGCCTGCGCGGCTACCGCGAGGGCCTGCGGGCGGCCGGGATCGAGTACCGTGAAGAGTACGTCATCGAGGGCGACTTCAAGGAGGCGTCCGGCGCCAGGGCGATCGAACGGTTGTTGAAGCTCGACGAGCCGCCGACGGCGCTGCTGGCCGCGAACGACCTGCTCGCGCTCGGCGCTATGGGGGCCTGCCGGAGCCTCGGGGTCCGGGTGCCGCAGGACCTCTCGATCGCGGGATTCAACGACGTGCCGTTCTGCAGCATGGTAACGCCGGCCCTTACGTCGGTGCGCGTGCCCCGGCTCGAGATGGGCATGGCGTCCGCGCGCCGCCTGCTCGACCTGCTATCCGGGTCCGATGCGCTGCAGTCTCCGATCGTGCTCGGCACGGAACTCGTCGTACGCGACTCGACCGCTCCGCCATCGCGCTGAAGTTCTGTCACACGCGTGGCAGGAATTCCGCAGTGCCGTCTCGTATTGGCTTGGGAAATCGTTTGACTGGAGTGAGGATTCAGTGCGTCTCATCGACCTGACCCAGACCTGGAGCGTGCAGACCCCTACCTGGCCGTACTTCCCCTCGAACAGTGTCCGCAACTTCCACAGCCACCATCGCGATGGCGTGTACAGCACGATCATCGAAACCAACATGCATTCCGGCACACACGTCGACGCGCCGCAGCACAACAACCCGACCGGTTGGTACATGCACGAGGTTCCGCTCGAGAGCTTGTTTGGACCGACCGTCATCGTCGACGTCAGTGACCAGGTCGAGAACTATACGATCCTGACGCGCGAGATGTTCGAGCGGGCCGAGAAGAAGGGGCCCGAGATCCAGCCGGGCGACGCGGTGATCATCTACTACAACTGGCACCGCTACAACTGGGAGGGCACGGATTCGGACGAGGTCCGCTACTTCTGCAAGTGCCCGGGTCCCTCGCTCGACCTCACCGACTACCTGATCTCGAAGAAGCTGCGCTGGGTCGGATCGGACGCCCCGTCGCTGGAGCACCCGTTCTGGACCGCGATCCGCGGCTACCGCCCCGACCTGGTGCGCGAGATGGAGGAGAAGTTCGGCAAGTCGATCGAGGAGATGCTGCCCGAGAAGTACTTCCTGCAGGCCCACCGCCGGATGCTCAACCAGAACATGATGCACATCGACAACATCGGCGGCGACATCGACAAGGTCGTGGGCCAGCGACTGACGATCGGCGCGTTCCCTTGGAAGTTCCACCGCGGCGACGCCTCGATCTGCCGTCTGGTCGCGTTCGTCGAGGACTAGGCTTGGGACCCGCAGCACGACACCGCGCTAGGAGTTGTTGAAGTTGGCAGTAGCGGACTCGATGCGCGCCCTGGTGCTCGACGCGCCGGAGCGGTACCACATCGACACGTCGATCGGAGTTCCCTCCCCGGGCGACGACGAGGTCCTGTGCCGCGTGTACGCGGTCGCGATCTGCGGCACCGATGTCCACATCATCGAAGGAAAGCACCCCGGCCAGTGGCCGCGATCCTACCCCTTCATCCCGGGCCATGAGTGGGCCGGGGAGGTGGTCGCGGCCGGTCCGAAAGCGCTTGCCTTCGGCTACCGTCCCGGGCTACGCGTCGCCGGCACGTCGCATGCCGGCTGCGGCTACTGCCGCATGTGCCGCACCGGCCGCTACAACCTTTGCGAGAACTACGGGAGCGCCGAGTTGGGGCACCGCCAGTACGGCCACTACACGCAGGGGGCCTACGCCACCTACGTCGTGCACTCGGTGCGGAGCGTGCACCCGATCCCCGACGAGATGAGCTACGACGAGGGGGCGCTCGTCGACACCACGAGCATCGCGCTGTGGTCGGCGAAGCGCGGCCAGATCAACGCCGGCGACACAGTCGCCGTCGTCGGCGCGGGCCCGATGGGCATCCTCGTCGCCCAGTGCGCGTGCGCGATCGGTGCGGCGCGCTGCATCCTCACGGGCTCCGGCGAGCGCCTGGAACGCTCGCGGCCGTACGGGGACGTCGTGGACTACAAGGCGGAGGACCCGGTGCAGCGCGTCTTCGAGATGACGGGCGGCCGCGGCGCCGACGTGGCGATCGACTGCGGCGGCACCAAGGAGAGCATCCAGCAGGCGGTGGGCGTCGTGCGCAAGGGCGGACAGGTCGTCTTCACCGGCGTGCCGCACGAAGCCGTCGAGCTGCCGATGCAGAAGATCGTGCTGCAGGAGATCGACCTGCACGGCTTGCGCGCGAACCGCGGTACCTGCGAGGAGGCGATCCCCCTGATCGCCGCCGGACGGATCAACGTGAAGGACATAATCACCCATCGGTTCGACCTCGACGAGTTCGAGAAGGCATACGAGATCTTCAAGAACCGCGTCGACGGCGCGCTGAAGGTCATCGTCCACCCCTAGGGGTCTCGCGCACCGCTGTTCCGGCGAGAGGATGTGGCTGAGATACTTGCGGTCACGTTTCCAGAGGTGAACCGGATCGAATTGCGCGACGTCCCGGTACCGACGCCGGGGCAGGGCGAGGCCCTGGTTCGCGTCTGGTCTTCCACGATCTGCGCGACGGACATGAAGATCCTCACGGGCAAGTTTCCGGGGGTGCGCTACCCGCACATTCCGGGGCACGAGTGGGCCGGCGAGGTCGTCGAGACGGGCCCCCAGGTCTCGGACCTCGCGCCGCAGGACCGCGTAGGGATCGAGGTACACGTCGGGTGTGGCCACTGCCAGAGGTGCCTCGAGGGGATGTACAACCTCTGTGAGCACTACGGCGAGAGCCCCGAGGGACACGCCCACGTCGGCTTCACCATCCCTGGAGGTCTTGCGGAGTACGCCGTCGTGCCGCGCCGTGCGATGCACGTGCTGCCGGACGGCGTGAGCTACGACGAGGGTGCGTTCACCGACAACGTCGGCATCGCGCTATGGGCCGTGGAACGGGCGGAGCTGAGGCCCGGCGAGCGCGTGCTCGTCGTCGGTCCCGGCGCGATCGGCCTCCTGGCCCTGCGCATCGCGAGCCTGCAGGCGGGTCGGACGGTAATCGCGGGGACTCGCGAGGATCGGCTGCAGCTCGCGCTGCGGTTTGGTGCCGACGCAGCCGTCGACGTGAGGGGCGAGGGCGACGCGGCGGCCGCCGTGCGCGAAGCGCTCGGGGGACCTGCCGATGCGGTGATCGAGTTCGCTGGCACGGCGGAGGCGGCGCAGCTCGCGCTCGCGGTCTGCCGGCGCGGCGGGCGGGTCGTACTGGGCGGCTCGACCGGGCTCGGCACGACGATGCAGGTCGAACTCTCGACGATCGTGCGCGGCCACCTCGACGTACGCGGCTCGCTCGCGAACCCGCGCTGGGTCTCGCGCCGCGGGCTGGAGCTGATCAGGTCCGGCGTCGTCGACGTCCGTCCGCTGATCACGCACCACTTCGCGCTGCAAGAGTTCGAGACGGCCTGGTCGACCTTCTTCGAGCGCAAGGGGTCGGCGATCCGCGTGATGCTCCACCCGACAGGAGGTGCGGTGTAGATGGCCGAGACGATCCTTCAGCTGCCCCGCACTACGCTGACCATGGACGAGGGCCGCATCGTCCGCTGGATGAAGCGGCCGGGCGACGCGGTCACCGAAGGGGAACCGGTCGCCGAGATGGAGACGGACAAGGCGGTCGTCGAGGTACAGGCACCGGTCACCGGGTACCTGCGTCGGCTGATCGTCGCGGAGAACGTGGACGTTCCGGTCGCAGAGCCGATCGCCGTGTTCACCGAGACGGCCGACGAGGCGCTCGCCGGAGCTTCGGCGCCGGAGCCGGCACCGGTCGTGTCGCCGGCGGACGCGGGGTTGGCCAGGGCGCAATCGACCGAGCCCGCTGCTCCCCCGCCGCCTGTCGAGGCGCCGGCAGGTCAGGGGCGCATCGTCCGCGCGTCGCCAGCCGTGCGCATCCGCGCGCGGGCGGAAGGGGTCGACCTCGCGGCGATCTTTGGCAGCGGTCCTGCAGGGCGCATCCTCGTGCAGGACTACGAGCGCCATGCCGCCGCCACCGTTGCGCAGGCGCCTGCGTCGGCCGTCCCGGCTGCGACGGACCGCATGCGCACCGGCATCGCGGCGGCGATGCTGAAGAGCTGGCGGGAGCAGCCGCAGTTCTCCGTGACGCGTTACGTCGACATGAGCCGGGTGACGGAGCTGCGCGCGGCGCTGGCTGCAGCGGCGCCCGACGTGAAGCTGTCCTTCATCGACTTCCTGATCCAGGCGTTCGCGCGCGCCCTGCCGCTGCACCCGCGACTCAACCAGCGTGCAGACGCGAGCGGCAACCCGTCGCCCAGCGAGACGGTCGACATGGGGATCGCGGTGGCCGTGCAGGACGGGCTCATCGTGCCGGTGCTGCGTGGCGCGCAGGCGCTCACGCTGCCGCAGATCGCCGCGCAACGGGCGAGTCTTACCGAACGTGCGCTTGAGAACCGACTCGGCGCCAGAGATCTTGGCGGTGGGACGTTCACCGTGTCGAACCTCGGCCCGTTCGGCGTCGACCAGTTCAACGCGATCGTCAACCCGGGCGAGGCAGCGATCGTCGCCGTCGGCGCGATGCGGGAACGGCCTGTAGCGGTCGACGGGCAGGTGCTCGTCCGCCCCATGCTGACGATGACGCTCTCGGTGGACCACCGGCTCGCCGACGGCGCGGCCGGGGCGCAGCTCCTGCAGGACGTCGTGGACCGCCTCGAAGGACGCATGGGTTGGATCCTTTTCTGACGGAGGTGGAGAAGTTGGCGACGATCAAGGCGGACAAGGTCCTGCCGCTGTACCGCGACATGCTGCGCATCCGCGGGTTCGAGGGCAAGGCGACCAAGCTCTACGAGCAGGGCGTGCTGCCGGGGTTCCTGCACTCATCCGTCGGCCAGGAAGCGGTCCCGGTCGGCGTGTCGGCGCACCTCGACAAAGACGATTACATCACGAGCAACCACCGTGGCCACGGCCACGTGCTCGCCAAGGGCATGGAGCCCGAGCGCATGTTCGCCGAGCTCTACGCCCGCACGACGGGTTACAACAGCGGGCGCGGCGGTTCGATGCACATCATGGACTTCTCGCTGGGCATCGTCGGCGCGAACGGCATCGTCGGCGCCGGCGTGCCGATCGCGACGGGTGCTGGGATCTCGTTCCAGGTGAACGGCACGAAGCAGGTGGCCGTCAGCTACTTCGGCGACGGCGCGGTCAACTCGGGAGCGTTCCACGAAGGGCTCAACCTCGCGGCGATCTGGTCGCTGCCGGTGGTCTTCGTCTGCGAGAACAACTTCTACGCGGAGTCCGTCCCGCAGTCGTACGCCGCGAAGGTCGGCATCGCGGAGCGAGCGGCGGCCTACGGGATCCCGGGCGTCAGAGTGGACGGCAACGACCTGTTCGCCGTGTACGACGCCGCCAAGGCCGCGGTGGCACGCGCGCGCAAGGGGGAGGGGCCGACGCTGATCGAGTGCCAGACCTTTCGGTGGTCCGGCCACTTCGTCGGCGACCCGGGTGTCTACCGCACGAAGGAGGAGGTCGAGGCGTGGCGCCTCAAGGACCCTCTGCCGCGCGTGCACTCGTGGCTAGAGCAGCACGGCGTGACGGCGGCAGATCTCGACACGATGGAGGCGGCTGTCGCGGACGAGATGGATCGCGCCGCCGAGCGCGGGGCCGCGGGGCCGAGGCCGGATCCACAGGCGGCCACGGACAACGTCTACGCACCGGAAGGAGTGGCGCGAGCGTGAGGCAGATCCTGATGCGTGAAGCGCTGCGCGAGGCCCTGTTCGAGGAGATGCGGCGCGACCCGCGCGTCGTCGTCTTCGGCGAGGACATCGCCGACCCGATGGGTGGCTCCTACAAGGTCACGCTCGGGCTCTCGACGGAGTTCGGTGCGGTCCGGGTGCGCAACACACCGATCTCGGAGGCGGCGATCGTCGGGGCCGCGGTCGGCGCCGCGATCACCGGCGCGCGGCCCGTCGCGGAGATCATGTACATGGACTTCCTCGGCATCGCGATGGACCAGATCGTCAACCAGGCGGCGAAGATCCGATTCATGTCCGGGGGCCAGGTGTCGGTGCCGCTGGTGATCCGCTGCCAGGGCGGACCCGGTCGCGCGTCGGCCGCACAGCACGCGCAGATGCTCGAGGCATGGTTCGCCCACGTGCCGGGCCTGCAGATCGTGATGCCGTCGAACCCGGCCGACGGCAAGGCGCTGCTGAAGGCGGCGATCCGTTCGGACAATCCGGTGATCTTCTTCGAGTACAACGGTCTCTACAATGTGCGCGGCGACGTGCCGGAGCCGGAGGAGGACGCCCTGGAGCCGATCGGCAAGGCGAAGGTCGCGCGAGAGGGCAAGGACATCACGCTCGTGACCTGGTCGGGTATGACGCGCATGGCGCTGCAGGCCGCCGAACAGCTGCAGGCCGAGGATGGCGTGCAGGCGGAGGTCGTCGACCTGCGCACCGTCTCGCCTTGGGACAAATCGACGGTGCTCGCGTCCTTCGCCAAGACGAGGGCGATGGTCGTCGCCCACCAGGCGGTGCGGCAGGGCGGCGTGGGTGCGGAGATCGCGGCGACGGTCTACGAGGAGATGCTCGACCTCGTCGACGTCGAGATCGGGCGGGTCGGTGCGAAGTTCTCGCCCACGCCGTTCGCACCGGAGCTCGAGTCCGCGGTCGTGCCCGGCACGGCCGACATCGTCCGGGCAGCGCGGGACGTCCTCTCGCGCGGCGGACGGTTCTAGGGATGGGCATGCAGGAGGAGCGCATCCGCGCCGTGGTCGAGCACTGGGCCCCGCGCATGATCGCGAACGGCGTCGACCTCAACGACTTCCAGCGGGCGACGGTCCGCGTCGCGCGTTGGGCCGACTGGTGCGCGACGTGGTCCGCGATCGGCGGCGAGCACCTGGAGCGCGCCGACGCCGCGGAGGCCGCCGGCGACTACGTGACGGCCGGAGAGCACTTCTTCCACGCGGCCATCTCATACCACTTCGGCAAGTTTCTCTTCTTCGAGGACGGAACGCAACTGCGCGCCGCGTCGGAGAAGACCGCCCGCAGCTACGCGCGCGGGCTGCCCTACTACGACTGGCCGGGAGAGCGCGTCGAGATCCCCTACGCGGGGACGGTCATGCCGGGGATCCTGCGCAGACCCTGGCACGTGCCGCGGCCGCCGGTCGTGGTGATCATTCCGGGACTCGACTCGGTGAAGGAGGAGATGCACAGCTACGGCCAGGACTTCCTGCGCCGCGGCATGGCGGTCCTGGCGATCGACGGGCCGGGCCAGGGCGAGATGGAGTTCGAGCATCGGATGCGACACGACTTCGAGGTGCCCGTCGCGGCCGCGATCGACGCGCTTGCGAAGCGCGCGGACGTCGACGCGAGCCGGGTCGGGCTTCTGGGGGTCAGCCTCGGCGGGTACTACGCTCCACGCGCGGCGGCTTTCGAGGAGAGGGTCTCGGCGACGATCGCGGTGTCCGGCTGCTACGCGGTCGCGGAGTACTTTGACCGGGTGCCGGTCCTGACCAAGGAGGCGTTTGTACATCGCCTGCAGGCCGACAGTGTCGAGAAGGCCCTTGAGGAGGTTGATGCCTTTGACCTAACCGGAGTCCTGCAGCGGCTGAGGAGTCCCTTGTTGGTGGTCCACGGCAGCCAAGACCGTCTGTTCCCGCCGCAGAGCGCGGAGCGGATGGTGGAGGAAGCGGGGGGACTGGCGACCCTGTGGATGTTCGAGGACGGCAATCACGTCTGCAACAACATCCCGTACAAGTACCGTCCCGCCCAGGCGGACTGGATGGCGCGACAGTTGCGGCGCCGGTGACGTGGCCTCGGTCCGTTGCCGCCCAAGGGTGCATGACAGCGCGAGAGATCGCGCGAACCGCTGGGTCCGGGATAGGTCGGAGACGGAACAATGTGTCCCGCTGAGTCTTCGCGCGAAGGGGGAACTCATTGATGAAGACGCGTGCGGCGCTCGTCGCGCTGACCGCTTCCACGCTGCTGCTCGCCGCGTGCGGTACGACGACCTCGACGTCGTCGGCCGCGAAGAGCCCGATCGTCATCGGCGTCTCGGTGTCGCTCTCAGGCGACTTCTCGGGCGACGGGAAGGCGATCCTGCAGGGCTACCAGATGTGGGTGAACGACGTCAACAAGCAGGGAGGCCTGCTCGGACGCAAGGTCCAACTGAAGGTCGTCGACGACGACAGCACGACACAGCAGACGCTGACGAACTACACCACGCTGATCGGCACCGACAAGGTGAACCTGGTGTTCGGCCCGTTCTCGTCGCTCCTGACCATCCCGGCGGAGCAGATCGCGAAGCGCTACGGCTACGTGCTGCTGGGCCCGGCCGGCGGAGCGCCGAACGTGTTCGCGGAGAAGTACAAGGGCTACGCCTTCGTGCAGCCGGCGTCGGTGGTCAACAACCTACTGACGTTCGGTCAGATGATCGACGCGTTGCCGGCGGCGCAGCGTCCGACCACGGTCGCGTACGCGACGTCGAACGACCCCTTCACGCAGCCCCAGCTGCCGCCGCTGCAGGCGGAGCTTACCAAGGACGGCGTGAAGTCCGTCTCCTACCAGGTGTTCCCCGACGAGACGCCGGACCTGACGCCGGAAGCGCTGAAGATCGTCCACTCGGGGGCGCAGGTCGTTGTCCTCGGCACGACGTCGGTGCCGCAGGTGCAGGCGTTCGTCCAGACGTTCGTGCAGCAGCACTACACCCCCAAGGCGATCATCGCGACGTCCGGACCTGACCAGGGCTCGCAGTTCGCGACGGCGATCGGCGCCGCGAACACGGAAGGGTTCCTCGTGCCGAGCGGTTGGACGCCGACCGCCAACACCTACCAGAACGGGAAGTTCGTCAGGGAGTACCTCGCGAAGTACGGCGGCACGGCCAACGCGATCCCGGGGGACGCTCCAGAGGCCTACTCGGTCGGCCAGATCATGGCCCAGATGGTCGCGAAGACGCACTCGATCAACAATGCGACCCTGATCAAGGCGCTCCACGACACCACCTTCCAGACCGTGCAGGGACCGATGAAGTTCGGCCCCTACGGCGCTCCGGTCGGCGGCGGCACGTTCCTCGTGCAGTGGCAGAGCGGCGCGACGCAGATCGTCTGGCCGACGAGCATCCAGCAGGCCAACTTCGAGTACCCGAAGCCGAACTGGAAGTAAGGCGCAGGCAAAGGCAGGGGGGCCCGGCGGCTGCCGGGCCCTACCGCCTGGGCAGGCCGGCAGCGGCCGTGACCAGGAAGGGAGGGCACTCGTGGATCTCGTGTTCGGATCGGTCGTCCTCGGGATTCTCTCTGGAGGCATCTACGCGCTGATGGCTGTCGGACTGACGCTCAGCTTCGGCGTCCTCGAGGTCATCAACATCGCGCAGGGCATGCTCGTGCTGGTGGGCGCCTACTTCTCGTTCGCGCTCGAGCACTACTGGCACATCGACCCGCTGGTCGGGCTCCTCGTCACCATTCCCGCGCTGTTCCTCATCGGGTACGGCATCGAGTGGGCGTTCCTGCGGCCCCTGAGGCAGGACCGCGTCGCGCTCTCGATCCTCGTGACCTACGCCGTGGCCCTCGTGATGGAGGGGCTCATCGGCCTCTGGTTCGGCGACAACTTCGTCGCGATCCACGCGTGGTACGTCGACGCGGCCGTCGACGTCTTCGGGCTCTACATCCCTTACATCTACATCCTGGGCTTCGCGCTGGCGATCGTGCTGCTCGGAGCCGTCTACCTGCTGCTCTACCGCACGAAGTTCGGAGCGGCGCTGCGAGCGACCGTGCAGAACCGCGACGCCGCCGTTCTCATCGGCATCGATGTGCAGCGGATCTCGACCCTCACGTTCGCGATCGCGACAGGGCTCACGGCGGCCGGCGGCATGCTGTTCGGCGCAACGAACGCCTTCAATGCGAACTCGATGCTCGACCTCATCTCGCGACTTCTCATGATCATCATCCTGGGCGGCATGGGGAGCATGGGCGGCGCGCTCATCGCCTCGCTGATCATGCTGGTCTCGGTCGACGTCGTGTCCGTCGTGTGGACCCCCAACTGGTCGACCTTCGCGTTCTTCGTGATCACCGTCGTCGTCATGGTCCTGCGGCCGCAGGGGCTCTTCGGCGCGCCACCGGCGAGGAAGGTGTAGCATGAAACCCAATAACATGTTGGCCGCAGGCGTGATTTCCCTCGCACTCGCCATCCTGCTGCCGCTCACGGTCCTGGGGTCGTCGTCGGCAGGCGTCATCGCCTTCGTCGTGCTCGTGCTGGCCGCGCTCTGGGCGGTCTACACGATCGAGAAGCGCCGCGCACTCCTCACGAGCCTGATCGGAGTGATCGCGGCGATCGCCTACCCACTCGTCTTCAACAGCACCGAGGCGACCACGATCATGTTCTTCGCGCTCCTGTACGTCGCGATCGCCAGCTCGTGGAACATCATCGGAGGATTCACCGGGTACATCTCACTGGGTCACGCCGCCTTCTTCGGCCTCGGTGCCTACACGATCGCGCTGGTCGCCGACCGCCTGGGCCTGTCCGGCGGCTACGGCCTCTTCGCCGTCGCCCTCCTGGGCGGCGTCGCGGCGGGACTGTTCGCGATCCCGATGGGGTACATCGCGTTGCGGCTGCGCACGATCCACAGCTTCGTCATCGTGACGATCGCCTTCCTGTTCATGTACCAGCTGCTCGCCTTCAACCTGCAGGACGCGACGAACGGCTCGAGCGGGCTCGCGGTGCCCCAGCCGGACTGGAGCGGCGCGTTCTTCAACATCCCGTTCTACTTCGCGGCGCTGCTGCTCGCGGTGCTCACGGTGGGGCTCGCGGCCTGGATCCGCAACTCGCGCTTCGGACTCGGGCTCATGGCGATCCGGGACGACGAGGACAAGGCGGCGGGCGTCGGCGTGGACACGTGGAAGCACAAGTTCACCGCCTACGTCATCTCCGCGGTGCCGATCGGAATCGCCGGCGCGATCTACGCCTACTTCTCGAGCTACATCTACCCGCAGACCGTGTTCGACCCGATGATCGACCTGACGATCGTGCTCTCCGCCTTCCTGGGCGGCATGGGCACGCTCTTGGGACCGATTCTCGGTTCGCTCGTCCTGCAGCCCGCGCAGCAGCTGCTGACGCTCTACACCGGTGCGGCGGGCTGGGACCTTGTGCTGTTCGGAGTGCTGTTCCTGGTCGTCATCCTGCTGATGCCTTCCGGCATCGTGCCGACCGTGGTCGAGCGCATGCGCCGCGCGAGGGTGCAGGAGGCCGTCCGCAAGGCGGACGCGCTGTCGCAGGACGCGGTGCCCGACGCTGCGGCGGAAGGAGGGCAAGGATGAGCGCGCTACTCGAAGTGCGCGGCGTGCGCAAGCGCTTCGGCGGGGTGGAGGCGCTCGCCGGCTGCTCGTTCCGCGTCGAGGAGGGTTCGATCACCAGTCTGATCGGTCCGAACGGCTCCGGCAAGACGACCCTCTTCAACGCGGTCACCGGCTTCGCCACCCCGGACGAGGGCGACGTGGAGCTGCGCGGCGAGAAGATCCAGCAGCTCTCTCCCGACCGCATCTACGCGAAGGGACTGGGCCGGACGTTCCAGCAGGTGCGCGTCTTCCCGCGCCTGTCGGTACTGGAGAACGTGCTCGTCGCGACGTCGCACAGCTCCGTCGCACAGGGCCTGCGCACGCGCACCGGCGCCTCGGAGCGCGAGCGGGCCATGGAGATCCTGGAGTACGTGAACATCGCGCGCCTCGCGGGGGTGCCGGCGGGATCGCTCTCGTTCGGGCAGAAGAAGCTGCTGGAGATCGCGACGATCCTCGTCGGCGAGCCGAAGCTGCTGCTGCTCGACGAGCCGGCCGGCGGCGTGAATCCGACGATGACGCAGCAGATCGGCGACAAGATCCGCGAGCTCAACGCGCGCGGCATCACGTTCCTGGTGGTCGAGCACAACATGGAGTTCGTCATGGGCATCTCGCACCGCGTGGTGGTCATGGCGCGAGGAAAGGTCATCGCCGAGGGACCGCCGGACGTGGTCCGCCGGGACCCTGCGGTCTTGGAGGCGTATCTGGGCGCATGAGCGACATCTTGGAGATCCAGGGAGTGTTCGCGGGCTACGGCGGCGGAGACATCCTGCGCGGGGTGAACCTGAACCTCGAGCCGGGAACCATCACATGCATCGTGGGACCGAACGGCGCCGGCAAGTCGACGGTGATGCGCGTCGTCAGCGGGGTGCTGCACCCACGGCGCGGCGAGGTGCGCTTCAACGGCGAGCGCATCGACCATCTGTCCCCGCGGCAGATCCTGCAGGCGGGTATCGTGCAGGTGCCGCAGAACCGCAGCCTCTTCCCCGGCATGACGGTGGAGGAGAATGTGCGCCTCGGCGCCTACACCCTGCGAGACCGCGCACTGGTCGATCGGCGCCTCGCCGAGGTCTCGGAGCAGTTCCCGATCGTCAAGGAGCGCGCCAAGGACAAGGCGGGGTCCTTGTCGGGCGGGCAGCAGAAGCTCGTGGAGTTCGCGCGCAGCCTGATGCTCGATCCGAAGCTCGTTCTGCTCGACGAGCCGTCGATGGGACTCGAGCCGCGCATCCTCGGCCATGTGTTCGGCACGATGGTCGAGATGTCCAAGGCTGGACGCACCATCCTGCTCGTCGAGCAGAACGCGCGCAAGGGACTGGAGTCGTCGGACCGCGGGGTCGTGATGGAGTCCGGGCGGGTGCTGCTCGACGGTCCGGCGCAGGGCGTCCTGTCGGATGAGCGGATCGGGGACCTCTACCTCGGGGGCCACGTCCAGCAGCACTAGGCGTCATACAGGTGCGTCGGCGAACGGGTCCAAGGGAGGCGCGGGCATGGACGAAGCGTTCGACATCGTCGTGGTCGGCGGGGGACACAACGCCCTCGTCGCCGCAGCCTACCTCGCGAGCGCCAGCCTCTCGGTGGCGGTGCTCGAGCGCTGCGCCGCCCTGGGCGGCGACGCGGCCACGGAAGAACTGACGCTGCCGGGCTTTCGCCACGACGTGGCGGCTAGCGCCCATACGGTCTTCCAGCAGAACCCGATCGTGCGGGACGACGACCTGGGCCTGCTCTCCTACGGTCTTCGCTACCAGCGGCCCGATCCGGTGTTCGTGCTGCCGTTCGCGGACGGCGAGAGCATCGTGATGCACCGCGATCCCGACCGCACCGCGCAGGAGATCGGGCGCTACGACGCGCGCGACGGCGCCGCATACATCGAGCTGCTCGCGCAGTGGCGCCTGCTCGCTCCGCTGCAGGGCGAGGAGCGAAGCCGGCCGCCGATGACCCCCGAGGAGTTCGCCCGCCACTGGCGGGGCGGGCCGCTCGGCGACGAAGGACTGCGCCTGCGCATGGCGAGCGCCGTCGAGGTGATCCGGGAGCGGTTCTCGCATCCCCGCGTCCTGGCGTTCCTCTACTGGGCCTCGACGCTGACGTTCGAGGCGATCGACGAAGCGGGGACGGGACTCTTGCCCTTCTCCCTTACCGCTGGGCGCCAGCAGTACAGCTGGACGACGCCCGAGGGCGGCTCCGGCGCCTTGCCCGACGCCCTGGCGCGCCTGATCACGGAGCGCGGGGGTCGCATCGAGACGCGGGCCGACGTGACGAGCATCCTGGTTGCAGGCGGGCGGGCCACGGGCGTCGAGACGCGTGACGGACGGAGGTTCCTCGCGCGCCACGCGGTCGTGACGGGCCAGCACGTCACAGAACTTCCGGAGAGCTTGCCGGACGGCGCCATCGACGACGAGACCCTGGGGTACATCCGGCGCTGGAAGGCGGGACTCACGATGTTCGTCGCCCACTACGCCCTCCAGCGCGCGCCGCGCTACCGCGTCCGGGGCGGCGAGCAGGCGGCGGTCGCGATGGGCGCCCTCGCCTCCGAGGAGGCGCTGGAGCGCAACCTTGCGGCGTTCCGGCTCGGGCAGGTCACGACGCACGAGCCCTTCCTGCTGGCGATCAACTCGTCGCTCGTCGACCCGTCGCGCGCCCCGCAGGGCCAGCACACGCTGAAGCTGATCAGCATCCAGCCGTATGGACTCGCAGGGGGCCCTGCGCGCTGGGATCATGAGAAGGAGGGGGTGGCGCGGGCGATGCTCGACGCGTACCTTCCGCTCACGACCAACCTTTCCCGGGGCGACATCCTCGCCCAGGCGCTGGAGAGCCCCCTCGACCTCGAACGGCGCAACGGGAACAACTTCCGCGGGTCCGGCCATGGCGGGTCCTCGCAGTTCGGGCAGTACGGATACTACCGGCCTGCGCCGCGCTGGAACGCCTACCGGACGCCGGTCGCGGCGCTCTACCTGACCGGTTCCACGACGCATCCCGGCGGGTCCGTCTCGGGCTTTCCCGGCCGCAACGCGGCGCAGGCGGTGCTGGCGGACCTCGGCATCGCGCTCGAGGACGTCACCGCGTGCTGGCGCCGGTCCTAGGGGATCGGCACATGTTCATCATCTCGGAGGAGTGAGAGTGATGTCCGTGACGCTTGGGTTCCAGTCGCCGACGCAGCTCTTGATCGACGGCAAGTGGGTAGATGGCGAGGGCAGAAGGACGCTCGTGGTGGAGAACCCTGCGACGCAGCAGGAGGTCGCGCGGATCGCCGACGGCACGCCGAAGGATGCCAGGGCCGCGGTGGAGGCGGCCGTGCAGGCCTTCGCGAGCTGGCGCCAGACGAGCGTCTACGAGCGCAGCCGGCTCCTGCGCCGCTGGTTCGATCTCGTGGAACAGGACCGGGAGAACCTCGCGCGCCTGATGACCATCGAGAACGGCAAGCCGCTCTCGGAGGCGGACGCGGAGGTCACGTACGCGGCGAGCTTCATCGAGTGGTTCGCGGAGGAGGCGAAGCGCGCCTACGGCCGTACGGTTCCTGCGACCCGGGCGGAGAAGCGCATCCTCGTGCTGCGCTCGCCCGTCGGGGTGGTCGCCGCGATCACTCCGTGGAACTTCCCGGCCGCGATGATCACGCGCAAGGTGGCCCCCGCGATCGCGGCCGGCTGCGCCGTCGTGCTGAAGCCGGCGTCGCAGACGCCGCTCACCGCGCTGCGCCTCGGCGAGCTCCTCGAGCAGGCCGGTGCGCCGGCCGGGCTGCTGAACATCGTGACGTCCTCGCAGGCGCGCAAGATCGCGGACGTCTGGCTCGACGACGCGCGCGTGCGCAAGATCACCTTCACCGGGTCCACCGGCGTCGGTAAGTTCCTGATGGAGCGCGCCGCCGGGAACATGCAGCGCCTCTCCCTCGAACTCGGCGGCCAAGCGCCGTTCGTCGTCTTTGCGGACGCCGACCTCGGGGTGACGCTCGACGCCCTGATGGTGGCGAAGTTCCGCAACGGCGGGCAAAGCTGCATCGCCGCCAACCGGGTGCTCGTCGAGGAGGGGATCGTCGACGAGTTCCTCGTGAAGGCATCCGAGCGCGTCCGGGGGCTGCGGGTGGGCCAGGGTCTGGAACCCGGCGTCGCGGTCGGGCCGATGATCGACGCGGTGGGCCGCGAGAAGGTCATGGAGCACATCGAGGACGCGCTCGCGCGCGGGGCCCGGCTTACCGCGGGCGGCAGCGCTCTGCCCGGGGCGGGCTACTTCGTCGAGCCGACGTTGCTCGCGGACGTGAACTCCGACATGAAGATCATGCACGAGGAGACGTTCGGTCCGGTCATCGCGGTCACGACCTTCCAGACGGAGAAGCAGGCCGTGGAGATCGCGAACGCGACCGAATTCGGCCTCGCCGCGTACCTCTTCACGCAGGATGCGGGACGGGCCTGGCGCGTCGCGGAAGCGCTCGACTACGGCGTCATCGGCCTGAACGACGGCCTGCCGTCGACGTCGCAGGCGCCGTTCGGCGGCTTCAAGGAGTCCGGCATCGGGCGCGAGGGCGCCCAGGAGGGGCTCGACGGCTTCCTGGAGACGAAGTATGTCTCCTGGGGCTCCGTGGGGATCGGCCTCGGCGGCTGAGTCCTACTCGCATGATGGCTGAGACAGGGGGATGGACGTTGCAGGAGTCACGTACGCAGGTGCTGGTGCTCGGCGGCGGGCCGGGCGGCTACGCGGCTGCCTTCGCCGCGGCGGACCACGGGCTTGCGGTCACGCTGGTCGACGGCCGCGAGAATCCGGGCGGCGTCTGCCTCTACGAGGGATGCATCCCCTCGAAGGCGCTGCTACACGCCGCAGCGGTGCTGCGAGAGGCGGAGGACGCGAAGGAGATCGGCATCGCCTTCCCGGCGCCCGCCGTGGACCTCGACCGGCTGCGCGCATGGAAGCGAGGCGTCGTCGACCGGCTCACGCGGGGACTCGGAACGCTGACGCGCCAGCGCAAGGTCACCTATGTGCGCGGCCAGGGCGCGTTCGACGGCCGCACGAGCGTGGTTGTGGCGACAGCGGAGGGCGAGCGGCGCGTCCGCTTCGAGCAGGCGATCGTCGCGACAGGCTCTCGCGCCTTCTTCCCGCCGGACTTCCCGGCGAAGGGCGAGCGGATCATGGACGCCGGCGGGGCGCTCGAGATCCCCGACGTGCCGCAGCGGCTGCTGGTCGTCGGAGGGGGCTACATCGGAACCGAGCTGGCCACGATCTACAGTGCCCTCGGGTCCGCAGTGACGCTCGTAGAGCTCACCGGGACGCTGCTGCCCGGCATGGACCCGGACCTCGTCAAGGTGCTCGCGCCGCGCCTCGGTCGGCGCCTGCACGCGATCCTCCTCGAGACCAAGGTCGCCTCCGTCGCGGAGACGACGGATGGGGTGCGCGTGACGCTCGAGAAAGGCGGCGCGGCGACCCGGGCCGAGTTCGACCGAGTGCTCGTTTGCATCGGCCGCCTGCCGAACACCGGTGGCATCGGACTCGAGCGGGCCGGTGTCACCTTGTCGAAGCGCGGCTTCATCGCGGTCGACGAGGAGCGCCGCACATCGAACCCGCAGATCTTCGCGATCGGTGACGTAACGGGCGGGCCGATGCTGGCGCACAAGGCGGCGCGCGAGGGCAAGGTCGCGGCGAACGTGATCGCCGGGCACACCGACCGCTACATGCCGATCGCCGTGCCGGCGGTCGTCTACACCGACCCCGAACTTGCGTGGGCGGGCCGTACGGATACCGAGGCGAGGGCGCAGGGCCGGGCGGTCAAGGTCTCGACCTTCCCGTGGCCCGCGTCCGGCCGCGCGATGACCGTCGACCGGCCGGACGGGCTCACGAAGCTCGTCACGGACGCGGCGACGGGTGAGGTGCTCGGCATGGGGATCGCGGGCCAGGGAGCGGGCGATCTCATCGCCGAGGGCGTCGTGGCCATCGAGATGCAGGCGACGGCGGCGGACATCGGCCTGATGATCCACCCGCACCCGACGTTCTCCGAGACGATCCTCGAGGCGGCGGAAGCGGCGCAGGGCCACGCGACCCACTTCCTGGGACGCAGATAGCGATTGCGGCGGTGCGGCCACCCCGGCCATGCCGCCTGCGGAACGGGGGGCTTCCGTGGCGCCCAGAAGACTAGTGGTCGATGTGCACGCGCATGACATCCCGAAGAACTTCCTCGCAGCCCTGCGCCGGAACGAGGAGGCGTTCGGCGCGCGCCTCGAGCGGCGGAACGGGCGTCTCTTCGCGGTCCACAAGGAAGGGCACGCCCACCCGATCGGGGACGAGTTCACGGAGGTCGAGGCGAAGCTGCGCGACATGGACCGCCGCGGCATCGACCGGACGGTGATCTCGCCCGGGCCGGCGTTCTTCGGGTACCGTCGCGAAGCGGGCGCAGCGGCGGAGATGGCCGCGCTCCTGAACGACGGCACCGCGCAGATGGTCGATGAGGCGGGCGGCAGGCTCGCAGGGTACGCCGTCGTGCCGCTGCAGGATCCGCGCCGGGCCGCGCTGGAGCTCGAGCGGGCGGTCGGCGCCTACGGCTTCCGGGGCGTGGAGGTCGGGACGGACATCGCCGGCATGCCCCTCTCCGATCCCTCTGTGCGCCCCTTCTTCCGGCGCTGCCAGGAGCTCGGCCTGATGGTGCTGGTGCACCCGTACTTCAACGGCAAGAAGCCGCGCATGGAGCAGTACTACCTGACGAACCTCTTCGGCAACCCCTTCGACACCGCGCTCGCGATCGCCGACGTCCTGCTCTCCGGCATGCTGGACGACCTGCCAGACCTCAAGCTCCTCTTCGTGCACGGCGGCGGCTTCCTGCCGTACCAGATGGGGCGCCTGCGCCACGGATACGATGTGCGGGCGGAGACGCGCGAGCACACGCCGCGCTCTCCCGAGCAGTCGCTGCGCAGCCTCTACTTCGACACCCTGACGCACGACCCTGCGGCCCTGAGGTTCCTCGTCGGCATGGTCGGACCAGAGCGCGTGCTGCTCGGGACGGACTTGCCCTTCGACATGGCGGACGGGGAGCCGCTCGCGACCCTCGCGGCGACAGGGCTCGGTGCGGCGGAGCAGGCGAAGATCGCGGGCGCCAACGCGGCGGTGCACTTCGCGCTCGGCTGAGACGTGCCGCGACCGTCGCGGGAAGGGAGTGTGCGCGTTGGACGAGGTCCTGCAACCGCCCGTGCAGTTCGGCGAGCGGGAGATGGCGCGGCGCGTAGGCCTCATCGAGGGACTCGTCGCGCAGGAGGGGCTGGACGCGCTCCTCATCTACGGTGCCGGGCGCTACCAGGCCGACATCCACTGGGCGACCGACTGGCCCGGCGGGCGAGAGGCCTACGCGCTCTTCTTCGCGTCCTCGGCGCCGGTGCTGCTCGCGCAGTTCTTCAACCATCTGCCGACGGCCCGCAGGCTGTCGCGGATCCAGGACGTGCGCTGGGCAGGGCCAAGGAACGCCTCCAGCGTCGCGGACCTCCTGGGCGAACGCGGCGCCCGCCGGATCGGCATCGCAGGCAACCTGCCGTTCGAGCAGTTCCTGGAGATGCAGCTGGCTCTCCCGGACGTCGCGCTGCGCGGAGTCTCCGGCGCCTACCGCAGGCTGCGGCTCGTGCGGTCCGAGGAGGAGATCTTCCGCTTCCGATACGCAGCGTGGCTTGCCGACCTC
>JAJYSZ010000176.1 GCA_021793315.1 Bacillota bacterium
CTGGGCCCTGGGTTCATCGAGACGGAGCGCACCGTGAACCGCGAGGACTGGAAGTCGGGCAGGCGCGAGGCGTACATCCAGCGCACACTCCTGAAGCACGTGCCCAAGCCCGAGGAGATCGTGGGCTCCGTGCTCTTCCTCGCGAGCGAGGAGTCTAGCCACGTCACCGGGGCGTTCCTGGTCTGCAACGGCGGCTACAGCATGATCGGAGCCTAGGGGAGACCCGGCGTGAAGACGCTTCGGATCTCAAAGGACGGGCCCATCGCCACCTTGACGCTGAACGTCCCCGATCGGCGCAACGCCATGAGCCAGGAGATGGCCAAGGAGTTCCCCCAGGCGACGGCCGCCCTCGCGGCAGACGAGGATCTGCAGGTCGTCGTGCTCACAGGCGAAGGCGCCGCCTTCTGCGCCGGCGGCGACCTCGACGACCTTCTCGAGCAGACGGACTGGCCCGCCGAGCGGATCCGCCAATACATGGGCCGGTTCTACCGAGCGTTCCTGTCGGTCATCGACCTTCCCGTGCCGACCATCGCGGCCATCAACGGCCCTGCCATCGGCGCAGGCTTCGCCTTGGCCCTGGCCTGCGACCTCCGCTATGCGGCGGCGGGCGCCAAGCTGGGCACGACCTACATCAACATCGGCCTCTTCCCCGGCATGGGCGCAACGCACCTCGTGCCCTATCATGCGGGCCACGCCGTGGCGGCCGAGATGCTGCTCACCGGAAGGCTCCTGAGTGCGGAAGAAGCCATGTCGCTGGGTCTCGTCAACAGCGTCGCGCCTGCCGAACAGTTGCTCGAGCGCGCATATGGC
Organism: Bacillota bacterium; assembly: GCA_021793315.1. Lineage (GTDB taxonomy): Bacteria > Bacillota > Sulfobacillia > JAJZYS01 > JAJYTV01 > JAJZQO01. The sequence continues at coordinate 811 of JAJYSZ010000176.1, forward strand.
GTGGCACGGGAGATCGCTGCCAAGAGCCCGAGTGCCGTGCGGGGGATCAAGGATGTTTTGCGCGCACGCATGGCGCAAGGGCTGGAGCGCGCCCTAGACACCGAGGCCCTGGCGCAGTCCATCTCGTTTGCGTCGCCCGAGATGCGCGAAACTCTCGCTCGGCTGCGTCGCAGCTGATGTTGCGGGATGTGGCGAGGTTCGCACGACAAGCGACTTGGCTTGGCTGCGGCGTGACTGCACGAGTCCGACGTGGACAAGGAGGCTCGCATGACGAGTGACCGGCGGCCCGTGGTCGATCTGGACGCCATGCGCCTGAGCCTTGAGTCCATGCTGGCCGAGACCGCCGGCGAAACGGGGCCGGCGGCCGGGACGACGACGGCCCGCGTCACGGCGCAGATCATCAGCAATACCGAAATCGAAGTGCGGGCAGGCAAATTCAGGTTCCGCTCGGATGAACCCGAAAACCGCGGTGGGCGGGGAAGTGCCCCGCGATCGCTGCAATACTTCGCCGCCGGCGTGGCCACCTGACTCCTGACACAGCTAGCGCGGTTCGCGCCACTGTACGATGTCGAGATCCTTGCTGCCGCGTGGACGTCAGGATCGTCATTGACCGCCGTGAGAAGCTGGGCCTGGATGGCCCCGGAGCGGCCGCGCTGAAGGTCTCCATCCGACTCGCCATTGACAGTCCGTCAGAGCGCTCGCAGGTGCGCCAAGCTATACTCCACGCCGATCGCGCCTGCCACGCGGCCCGCTCCCTGGCCGTGGCCGTCTCGATCGAACTGGAGGCCACGCACAACGGGCATCCCGTGCAGGACGGCGCGCGCGGCCACCGCCAGGGTCACCAGGCCCCATAAGGTCGGGAAGTGCGCGAACCAGACGTTCAGCCAGTCCGCCCTTTGCCAGCCTGCAACCCGGCGTCACAAATGTCCAGCCAGCCAGTTGCATCTCGCGCGCGCTCTCCCCGACCATCACCGGCGGCACCGCCTCCAACCTGACGCCCGTGAGGACCAGCATCCGCCGATTGGCACAACGCCCCCACCACACCCAGGACCCCAGACCGGTAACCGACCTCGCCATCAAGTCCACAGTTCGGAGAAAGAGACGGCGAGCGAAGGAAGCTAGTAGGTGCTCGGAGAATTGCTAGCCGTTTATACACGTTTGGTACTGGCAACTAGTAAGAATCGAGATGTCACATGCTGTACGCACTTACAAAGCGCCTGTTTCGGAGTTGGAACCGCTTCCAAGTCTTTTTGTGGCGCACACTGGGAGGTCTGCGTGCGAGGGGCGCCAACATTAGGGTTCCCGTATACCTGGACTTCCCTGCGCGCGTAAGAATGGGCGCGGTGCACCATTGTGGAGGGAGCAACTGGGTTAAGGGCGGAGTTAACATAATCTCCAATGGTTGCATTAAGGATTTTCCTGAATAGATAGAGAACCCCTCTCACCGGCTTGCCAACAGTTGACGCGGGCGGCCGAGGAGAGGGGTCAGATTGAGAGTAACCGGCGCGGAGTTGGATGACAACCAGACTGCCGAACAGATCCGCAATGAAGTGAGAGATATCTTGATCGAAGCCTTGACGTGGACGAAGATCGCGGAGATTGCCGAGCAGGACATGGATCACATGGAGCGGTCAGTGCAGTCGCTGTTGCGTCTGGTCGGCGGGAGGCTCATGGAACTGTTGGTGGATTTGGGTGTGGCACGGCACGCAGGGCCAGCGCCGCTCTGCCCGCACTGCCAGCGACCGATGCGCCGCGTGGGCCAACGGAGCCGGCAGATGCACGGTCTGGTCGGAGACTTCATCTACGCCCGGCCGTACTACCAGTGCCGCGCCTGTGGCGGCGGTCTCGGGGCGGACGACGACCGGCTCGGCGTCGGCGCCCAAAGCTACACCCCCGCGCTCAGCCGCGTGGCAGCGCTGGCGGCTACGGACGTGCCGTTCGAGCAGGCCGTGCGCAACTTGTCCGAGACTCTGGGAGCCACGTTCGGTGAGGCGGACATCTATCGTGTCGTCGAAGGTCTCGGGGCGGTGGCCGAGTCTGAGATCCAGGCAGAGATTGAGGCGCCCGATCCAGAGCCGGTGGCGCCGGACGGCGATACGCTTTGCATCGGCATGGACGGCACCACGAGCTTCATCGAGGGAGCGTGGCGCGAGGTGAAGGTTGGTGTCGTGGGGACGCTCGGGCCCGAAGCACGTCGCGATCCTATCACCGGGCGCGAGCTGCTCGTCGTCAAGCATGCGCGCTACTGCGCCGCCGCAAACACCGAGGCGGACGCCTTCCTCCCACGGGTCCGGCTCATCGGGCGGCAGGCGGGCCTCGGCCACCCCGACCTGCGGCGCGTCGTCTTCATCAACGATGGGGCGCCCTGGATCTGGGCGCGCGTGCCCTCCCTAGCTCCAGCGGGTGTGGAGCGGATCGAGATCCTCGACTACTACCACGTCACCGAGCACGTCTCGCGCGTGGCGGAGGCCTTCTGGCTCGACAAGGAGGTCTGGGTGCGACCTGTCCTCGAGAACCTGTTGGATCATGGCCCGGCAACGCTCCTCGCGGCTCTCGGCGAGCTGCGGCCGCGCACCAAGGCCCAGAGAACGGAGCTCCGCAGGGCCAAGGCCTACTTCGGCGAACACCAGGAGCGCATGCGCTATCCCGACTTCATTGCGCAGCAGCTACCAATCGCCTCCGGCATTGTCGAGGCCACCTGCCGCTCAGTCGTCTGCCAGCGGACCAAGAGCGCCGGCATGCGCTGGACCCGCCTCGGCGCTCAGGCCGTGCTCAACCTGCGCTGCCTCAAGCTCTCCTCCCACGATGCCTGGCGAACCTTCTTTGATGGTCATCCGCTACGCCGGGCACCTCGTGTTGCCTGTGTCAGGCGGCCGCCACAAGAAGCCGCCTAGGCTTCCTCATACCCCCACCACAACCGTGCACCGCGCCCATG
>JAJYSZ010000177.1 GCA_021793315.1 Bacillota bacterium
GCGATCTACGCGAAGGTGCTCGCCTCGTCAAGCGCCAAGAAGGACTACATCACCGCTCCCATGAACGGCGTTACGTACTTCGCCTTCAACACGACCCGCGCACCTTTCAACAACATCGACATGCGCCTCGCCGCCAACTATGCGGTGAACAAGGCGGAGATCATCCGCGACATCACGAACGGCCGCGCGACGCCGGAGACGCAGCCGTTGCCGCCGGGCATCCCCGGGTACAATTCGACGCTCAAGGGCTACGGCTACAACCCGAACCTCGCCAGGCAGTACCTCAAGAAGGCCGGTTACAAGGGCCAGCCGATCACCATCGTCTACTTCGCAGGTGGCACTGACTACACGCGCCTCGCGGACATGATCCAGCAGGACCTGATGGCGGTGGGCATGAAGGTCCAGCTCAAGGGCATCTCGCAGCTCGGCAACTACCTCACGTACGAGTACAACCCCAAGAACCCCTGGGATCTTACTTGGTCCCAGTGGACACAGGACTATCCCGACGCCCAGGACTTCCTGGAGAATCTGCTCGCGACCGAGTCCTTCAAGAGCAACAACCTCGGCAACTGGACGCTGCCCGAGTTCCAGAAGCTCGTCGACACGGCAGACGCCCTGCCGGCGTCCGATCAGGCGCAGCGCATCGCGGATTACCAGAAGGCGGAGAAACTCGCCGACGACAACGTCTGCTGGCTTTTTCTCTACAACCTGTGGCAGGACGCCCTCGTCCAGCCCTGGGTCTCTCCGCGCCCGAACACGCACAGCGGGTTGATGGTCTACCTGCATCCGGTTCTAAAGCCTCAGTGGAACCTGATGTCGACCACCCACTAAAGAGCTGCAACCGCAGGTGAAGCGAGCGGGGCCGTTCCCTCGGGAGCGGCCCCGCTCGCTTGCAGCAGCATCGCACAAGCTTCGTCCGCTTCCGCGACGTCAGCACTTTCGTGTCCAAACGCAATCGCTGCGAGCATACACAAGACCACGCGCTTGCGCGCGATGGGAAGGAGGGTCGGGTACCGACGCCTGTTCCGAGAACGCCGGAAGGAGGAGATGTGGTGGCTCACAGGTCTCCGCGCGTTGGGGTCAAGGCCGCAATGGGGGCGCTGGTCGCCGTGGCGACAGCCCTCGTCTTCACAGCGACGCCGAGCGTGTCTTCGGCGGCTGCTTCGCCGCACGGCGAACTGCGGTTCGCGACCTCCAGCGACATCCCGATGCTGGACCCGCTGGGGCAGAACGACACGGCTTCCGACCGGGCGCTCGACATGATCTACGATCAGCTCGTCGAGTACAACCAGACGAACGAGGGGCTGCATCCCGCGCTCGCCAAGCGCTACACGGTCTCGAAGGACGGCCTGACGTATACCTTCTACCTCCGGCCGAACGTGAAGTTCTCGAACGGTGACCCGCTGACGGCGGAGGACGTGATCTACAGCCTGAACCGCATCACATCGCAGAATGCAACACCGTCGGGCCCCGCGCCGTACGGCTCGTCGTACTCGGATATCGTCGGCTACCAGAAGTGGTTCGACAGCAAGGCCCAGGCCCGGATCGGCAAGCCCGGCATGAGCGGCCTCACGTCGCCCGCGCCGGGCGTCGTGCGGATCAAGCTGCAGGTGGCGCAGCCCTACTTCCTCTACGAACTCGCCATGGCGGCGGGTTCGGTCGTCGACGCCAAGGTCGCGCAGAAGTACGGCGCGGACTACCAGCTGCACGCCACCGGGACCGGCCCCTTCAAGCTCCAGAGCTGGAACCGTGGGCACCGGATGGTCCTCGTCGCCAACCCGAAGAGTTGGAAGGGCGCGCCGAAGGTCGCGAAGATCGTCTACGACGAGAACGTTTCGTACGACCTCCAGATGCTCCGCTTCGAGAAGGGGCAGTACGATTTCGTCTTCGGCCCGCTTCCGTCGGAGATCTACGCCAAGGTGCTGGCATCCCCGGCCCTCAAGAAGCTCTATCACGAGGCGCCCTGGAACGCCTACACATACCTCGCCTTCAATACCACGAAGCCGCCCTTCGACAACGTCTACCTGCGCCAGGCCGCGAACTAAGCGGTGGATCGCGCGCTGATCCTGCGCAACATCACGAACGGGCGCGGCACGGCGATGACGCAGCCGCTGCCGCCGGGCGTGGCGGGGTACAACCCCAAGATCAAGGGCTACGCCTACGACCTTGCCAAGGTGTAGCCGAGCGAGCTATTTGAGAACGATGGCGTCACGATAAGTGCGAGCGATCATGGACGAAGGCTGGCGGCAGCCCAAGAGATAGCATCATGGACGAGGGGTTCGGGGGCGTCGGGGAACTCTTGTCTGAGCGCGAGAGCAGCGGCGTCCGGGGTAGAGCCAGCGAGGAATAGCTGATGGGCGCGGAAGTAGATGCGGCCGAGCGGGTTCGGACGCGGCGGCGGCGAAGCGGGTGGCAAGGGCGGCGGCTTGCGGGCCTGGACGGCGAGGTCGCCCTGGACGCCGCGAAGCACGCCGCGGAAGAAGGCGGCTGGCGAGCGGATGGCGCCGGCGCGGTAGGCGGGATGGCGCAAGATGCGGCGCAGGGCTTCTTCGGCTTGGTCGGGCGTGGCCCCCTCCTGCTTGAGGATGAGCAGGCAGGCCCGCGGTGAGATGCCTAGGGCCCGCGCAATGGCAGCGAAGGGGCCTCCGCCGGAGTAGGGATCACTGGTCATCGGAGATCGAACTCCGCGACGGCACGAGCGACGTCATCCGCGGAGACCGGCCCGTCGTGGTCCTGGGCGGAGCGTTGGGCCAGGCGGGCAAGCGCGGCGACGACGCGGGGAATGGCGCGGGAGCGGTGGAAGAGCAGTTCTGTGGCATCGTCGGCGAAGGGCTTGGCAGTGTCCTGGAGGCTCTCTTTGAGGAAGGTCTCGGTCTCTGGGCGAGTGAAGCCGTAGAGGCGGACGCGCAGGGCGATGCGCTGGGCGATGGGCTCCATGGCCTGGGCGCGCAGACGCGCGGGCAACGAGAGGGTGCCGACGAGCAGGATGCGCACGGGCAGAGGGTCGCCGAGTGGGGTGGCGAGCAGGCTGCGTAGGCCGGAGAGCACGTCCTGGGGCAGGTCCTGCGCCTCGTCCAAGGTGATCAGCAGGAGCTTTTGGGCCTCGCCCCAGGGGGTGACGATGGCACGCACCTGTGCGAGCAGTTCGGCGGCGGTCCAGGCGGGTTGCTCGCCGAGGGCGAGCACCAAGGCGCGCAGGAAGGCCCGAAGGTTTGGTAGCGGGGCCGATGCTGCGCGGGTCGAGGCCCGCGACGAAGGCGCACACGGCCACCGTTTTCCCGACGCATGGCTCGCCGCTGACGAGAGCGATGCCGCCGATGGTGAGGAAGTAGCCGAGCTCCCGGTCGAGTTCCTTGCGTCCTTCGGAGTAGAGCAGCATCAGAGCTCACCGTCCCGCGTGATCGTCGCCAGATACCGGCTGAGGTGGAGCACGCGACCAAAGCGGCGGACAAAGGCCAGAAGGCGCCGCTCGGCCTCGCCTGGGATAGGTAGGCCGGGGCGGGAAAGCACCAGACGGATGAGGTCCCCCTCCTCCGGACGCAGTTCCCGGCCGAGCGCTGCCCGAAGCATGTCTCATAGCGAGCGGTCAGTGAAGACGTAGGCCGGAGGCTACGACGGCTCCTAGCCCGGCGGCTTGGGAAGGTGTCTCAGGTAGTCTGCCGGTGCGATGGGCTGACGGCGCGAGGTCCTCTGCTACAGCTTGGGATAGGCGA
>JAJYSZ010000178.1 GCA_021793315.1 Bacillota bacterium
CCTGGCCTCTGGTGCCGGGCTTGAGGAGCTCCGCGAGCAGGACCTGAGTGTCCCGTCCCCGAACGCGGTCGCCAAGGCCCGTTCGGTGATCGCGGGGATGCTGGCCGGGGCCGACAGCATCGAGGACGCCCAGGTCGCCCAGGTCGCGTTCACCGCGTTCACCTCCCTGCCGAAATCCCGACAGGTCAGCGCGCGGCTGGTCGTGCGCCGCGTCAAGCGCATCCAAGCCCGGGCCAGTGACGGCTGCGTGCAGGGCGAGCTGTTCGAGCACTGGCGCCACCACGCGTTCGTCACGAACACCACCCTGACCACGGTGGAGGCTGACCAGCGGCACCGTGACCACGCGATCATCGAGCAGGTCATCGCCGAGCTGAAGGACGGCCCCCTGGCGCACCTGCCCTCGGGCAGCTACGCCGCCAACGCCGCCTGGGTCGCGTTCGCCGTGCTCGCGTTCAACCTGGCACGCGCCGCGTCCATCGCCGCCGGGATGAAGACCGCACGCTGGGCCAGCCTGCGCCGACGCCTGATCACCGTCCCGGCCCGCCTGGCCAGCAGCGGACGCCGCCTCGTCCTGCACCTACCGACCCAGTGGCCCTGGGCACCAGCCTGGACCGCCCCGTGGGCCACCATCACGACCACCGGACCACCGGGCCCAGCAACGACCTGACCACCCGCCCACCCCAGGGCCAACCGGAGAACAGCGTGGAAGAACCGGAACCGACCGGCACTCCCAACGCGCCCATTTCCGAAACTCACGCCCCCAAGCCCCAGATCACGCCCAGCACAGAATGCTCGGTGGATCAGGGATCAGGGCAAGTCGACGGGCCGCAGAACCGGTCGTTTCCGCATACGAGGCGGGGACTGAATCAGGGGTTCGAAGGCAACCGTGCGTGGTGGCTGTCATCGCCAAGACCCCGAGCATGGCGCGTTGGGACAGACCAGCTGTAGCCCCTGCGCAGCCTTGCCCGCATGAACGCCAAGCGGGGGTCCACTCCGTGACGAGTAGATGACAGCCGTGATACCTCTCGGTGCAGCAGACCCGTCCTGGCCATACTGTGACCGTGCAGGATGCCCCCCCAAGCGGTCTCAGAATCGACGACCTCACCCCAACAGAACGATCTCTGCTGGCGCACGCGACGACGGACGTGGGCCGCACTCTCGATATGCGGGGGGCTGGCCCAACCGAATCGCGTATCCGGGCCGCCGCAATCGCGTGGATCCTGACACGGCAACCAACCGAGCAGGAGCCCCCACCCATCGCAGTTCGAGTCCGTGGGGTGAACGTCGTCGGTCGCCTCAATCTCGGCGGTCGGCGTCTTCCGTGCCCGCTCGAGCTCATCGACTGCACACTCGACGCGCCGCTTGTCTTGACCAAGACAACGGCCCCAAACATTAGCCTTCGCGGCAGCCGTCTGCGCGGGCTTTACGGAAATCCCCTCCAGGTTTCCGGCACACTCAATCTCGGCGAGGGATTTCACTGCATCGGGCCGACGAAACTGTTCAGGGCAGACCTTGGTGAGCTTGCGGCAGAGCGCGGCGTATTCGAGAATCCCGGAGGATTCGCGGTTAACGCTGACTACCTCCACGTACGCGGTTTCGCGACGTTCGAGCGCGCCCGGCTATTGGGTACGCTCCGAATGCTCGGAGCGCGCGTCGACGGCCAGCTCGACTGCACTGCGGCCCAGATCAGCGCCCCCGCTGGCGAGAATGCAGTGGAATTGGACTCCGCAACATTGACCGGGGGCGCGGTGTTCTCCTCCGCGCTGATCCACGGAGGAATTTGGCTGGTCAACACGACTGCCAATGCGGAAGTTGCCTTCGAACGCGCCACCATAAGGAACCCTGGCCGCTACGCGATTGATGCCTCTGCGACACGGATGGGCGACGTCAACCTCACCGAGGCGGTTGTCCGCGGTGAGGTTGAGATCGTCCGTGCCGAACTCGATACTCTTGACTGCTACCACGCAGGGTTCCTGGATCCTCGCGACGCCAGTTTGGACCTCGACTCCACGACCATCGCCGGTCCTTTTCACGCACACTTCTCCAAGATCGAGGGCCGGCTGGACCTCACCAATACCTCGATCGGGATCCTCCGCGACACTCAGAGATCGTGGCCGCCAAGCGCCCACCTCATTGGCGCTCGCTATGACAAAATCGAGGGAGACGAAGATGCGCTGGATGCAGATAAGTCGCTATCGAAGGCGCGACTTCAGTGGCTGAAGCTCCATGATCGATATCACCCACAGAAGTACACTGCGCTGGCAACCGCCTACCAGAACGTCGGCCAAGAAGCGCTCGCGCGACAAGCAGCCATTGCTGGAGAGCACGAGCGGCGCATGTCGAACAAGAAGGGGGCTCGCCGCGGGCTCGCATGGACCTGGAGCACGCTTCTCCGACTGCTCGTCGGCTACGGATACGCACCGACCCGGGCGCTGTGGTGGCTCATCGGACTGATCGTCGGCGGCTCGGTCCTTACCGCATGGGCGCACACGCCACGTCTCAAAACGCCGCCCTGTCCAGGGTCGTCAAGTCCATACCCCGGAAGCTGGCACGACGGGCCGAAAGCGCGGAAAATGCCCTCACGAGCGCCCGCCTCTTCAACACCGTGTCGCTCGGAGCATACATTGCCTACGAAGTATCCCACTCAGCGCTGCGATTCTTCTAGCGAACGGGGGCGGACCATAAGATGAGTCGCAGGGAACCAATGTTATGGTACTTGTGGAAGCGCGTGACGGCCTCATATATGTCGACGCCGATTGGCCTCGTCAGCCAAGCCATGGACCGGAAGAGTCGCGGCCAGACGCCATGGCGGTACCACGTGTGGTTCTTCGCTTGGGTTGTCGCGCTCGCGGCATACGCCCCCATTGCAGTTCTGGCGGCCGTGCTCGTTAGGGCCTCGGGGAGGCAGCGGGACGTCCTTCCACAGCTGGCGCTCTATGGCCCCCTTGTACTGATTTCCGTCACCGCGTTCTACTACCTGATCCGGCACCTAACCTGTCGAGCGAGTGTTCCGTCTGACTGGTCGATTGAAGAGCGGGACGATAATTCTCGGGAACGGCCGGAAGTGGTCGATGGCGACGCGCATCTCGTGGGGCGACATGGCGTTCGTTCGAGATCGCCCCGTCCGCTCTTTAGGAACCCGTGGTATTGGATCGGTGCCGCTCTCATATTGATATCTATCCTTGGCCGTGCGATCACGGAGCATAATTAGCCTCGATCTATCGCAGATTGCGGACGCGACCGACGCTCTCCATTCGGCGCGGCGCGGGCCAGACAGCGCCGCAAGACCGCCGGCAGAGATCCCGTGGGATCGCCACAGTGACGCCTGAGGTTGCCAGACTGACGGGATCGCAGAATCAGCGCGCCGTCTCCCTCGCTTCACCCCTGATCCACCGAGGTAGCAGCGGCTGGGTCGACCTGGAGGTGTGTCGGGCAGCGAGAATGCCCTCCTGAGCAGAAAGGATGTGGATTGCGACGTCCGGTCCAAGCAGCTCGCGAAGGGCATCTCGTAGGTGAAAGCCTCTCATGGCGTCACGGCGGTCTTCGATGATCCGAACCTCGTGTCGGCTGCCGGGCTGGTCCCCTGAGTTGGGTCATTCGGCTTAGTGCCTTGCAGGTTGTGCGGTGAGGGCGTCGAGCAGGGTGCGTTGGTCAGGGCCGATCGCGGGCGGGTAGGTGCGGATGTGGCCGTTGATCTCGACGGTCGCCG
>JAJYSZ010000179.1 GCA_021793315.1 Bacillota bacterium
GTCTTGGGCGTGTTGAGTGTTGATGCCCGCGCTCTATGCCACAGCGATTTCTCAGGGGCGATGTCGTGGGCAGTTGGTGATCGAGGGCAATGCCATGTGGCTGGAGTGCGAGAGGGGCGCTGAGGTGGGCGCCCCTCTTCGGTTGGATGCGAGGGGAGTCAGAAGTCGTCGCTGTGCAGCGGTTGTTCGAGGAAGGGGTTGGGTGCTCCGTTAGGAGCTTCGCGGTTGAAGACGCGGGTGAGGATGGCATGTTTGAGCACGGCATCGGGATCGTCGAGCGCGTCGTAGGAGAGTTGGTCGAAGGCGTTGGTGAGCACCTTGAGGGAGGCGGGATCACGGAAGGTGAGACGGAAAGAGCCTGATGCGAAGGTGAACTCAACGTGGGCGGAAGAGCGGGATATGCCGCGATGGACGACGGTGGTGACGACGGCGAAGGGTGTGTGGCGGTCGAAGCAGAGGTTCTTCATCTAGTCGATCCTCCTTGGGTCAGTCTTCGAGATCGGCGACGGCGCGGCGGACGCTGGGCTCCTCGACGAGTTGCAGGTCGTGCAGGGCGGCGTCGACGAGGGCGTGGGTCGCGAGGATGCCGAGGCGGCGGGGCAGGCCGTGGCTGTGGGTGTGCAGGAGCGTGACGGCGGGCTCGGTGAACATGGCGCGCTCGACGCCGGCGGCCTTTAGGCCATGGCGGAGGAAGGCGCCTGAATCCTCGGGGCCGAGCGGGCCGAGGTGGTAGCGCACGAGGATGCGCTGGGCCACCGCCTCGAAGGTCTTGAGGCGGAGCATGGCGCGCAGCTCGGCCTGGCCGCAGAGGATCAGGGTGAAGGGGCTCTCGGCATCGTGGTCGCCGAGGTTCTGCAGGTAGCGCAGCTCCTGCACCATCACCAGCGAGAGGTCCTGGGCCTCGTCGATGACGAGCGTCGCGCTCTTGCCCTGCTCGCGGCTGAGATCGCGGAAGAGCGTCTGGAACTGCTGGCGCACCCGGCTGCGCGTGACGCCGGGCACGATTCCGAAGTTCTCGAGCACGCGGGAGTAGAACTCTCTCGGCGAGAGGCCGGAGTCGGCGAAATAGAGCATTGGCTGGCGCTGGGCATCGAGACCGTGGGCGAAGAGGCGCAGGGCCGTCGATTTGCCCGAGCCAACCTCGCCGGTGATCAGGGCGAAGCCCTGGCAGGCGAAGGCGAAGCGCAGGCGGGCGAGGAGTTCCTCGAGGCCGGGCCAGCGGTAGAGGTCCTCGGGCTCCGGTGCCTTGGGGAAGGGCAAGCGGCTGAAGCCGAGCTGCCCGAGCGGGGCTGGCAGGCTCATCGGTCTCCCTCCTCCTCGCGCGAACCCTGGGTGAAGCTCAGGCGGCCGGCGGCGAGCGTTTTCACCTGCGCGTCGTGCTGCTGCATCAGCTCGTGGAAGGGTGTGCGCTCATCGGCCTGAGGCGCGGCGGGCGCGGCCAGCGCCGCGTGGCCGCGCGTCAGGTCGAGAGGCAGCGCGAGGCCGAAGTCCTTGCCCTCGTGCTCGACGTGGATGCGGCTGAGGTCGTAGGGGTCGAAGCGGATGGTGATCCGGCGCCGCGCGAGCGCTGCGTCCACCTCGTAGTCCTGGCCCTGCACCGAGATCGTGCCGGTGGCGCTGACGCTGCGCTCCTCCTTGACGAGGAAGGCCCGGTCCAACTTGAGCGGCTCCGGGAAGACCCGCGGATGCTGGGGGTGCGTGTGTCCGAGGCGCGCGTTCGGCGTCTCCTTGGTGGCGGAGTGGATGTGGCTGTTGTATTCGCCCTCGAGCCAGGCGGCGAAGAAGCGCTGTAGCTCCTCAAGTGTCGTCAGCTTGCCCGCGTCGATCAGGTGCTGTGCCTCGCGGTTCCACTGCTTGTCGACAACGCCGAAATACCTCTCAATCTTTCCCTTTCCTTGAGGTCTGTAGGGGCGGGCATGCCGCAGATCGATGCCGAGTTCGCCGCAGGCGTCCTGCAGCAGGTGGCTACGGTAGTTCGAACCGTTGTCACAGTAGAGGGCTTCCGGCAGGCCGCGCACGAGGATGGCGCGGCGCAGGAGGTCTGCCATGGCGGGACGGTTGTCCTGCAGGTAGAGCCGCGCGACGACATGGCGGGAGTAGTCGTCGATGCAGCCCACGATGTAGATCCGCCGCTGGCCGCGCTCCGTCCGCAGCACGAGAGCATGCTGGGTGTCCATCTGCCAGAGCGCGTTCGGGTACGGGGCCTCGCGCGGCCGGAAGGTCTCCTTCGAGCGCGTCACCTCCGCCCGGCTCATGCCCTCCCGGCAGAGCGCACGGCTCAGCGTCGTGCGCTTCACCTCACTCTCCTGGACGATCCCCTCGTATTCCATCAGCTTGATGATCCGCAGCACGGAACGCTCCGGGTCCTCGCGCCTGAGCTCGATCGCCCGCTGTACCACCTCTTCCGAGAGCAGCCGGCGCGCCCCCTTGTCGAGCCGCTCCTCCGGCAGCAGCCCTGGGTAGCCGCGCTCCTTGTAGCGCTGCACCCAGCGCGTCACAGTGCGCGGGTGCACCCGCATCGTACGTCCGTCTCCGAGCTGCCAGAGACGGCTTGAGAGGTCCCGCAGGATCTCGGCCCGCTCGCCGGGCTCCAGAGGCCGTACGACGAGCGGGGCGATGATGCCGAAGCGGAACCGGGCCGTCTCCTGTCGCGCATCCTCCGACGTCACAGGGTCATCCCTCCCTATGGCGTCACCCTAAGACCCACTGCCGGAGACTGGCAGTGCCAGGGTCTGTGCGCGTCGCTGGCCTGGTCGCCCTCAGGCGAAGACAGGCAGTGCGCTTGGCCAGGGCCGAGGCAGCCGCGCCACGGCCAGGAGGGGGCTCGCCTGCCTCAAGGTGAGCTCCCTCGCCCGGATCAGAAGGGCGAAGGCTGCCCCAACACCCACCTGCTCCCCCGGCAGTGACCACAGCGGATCGAGGCGCATGATCAGCGTGGCCACGCCGGAGACCAGTTCCCCGAGTCGTGCCCCAAGAGCCCTGCGCCAGCGCAGCACGGTGCGCGCGCTGCAGCCGATCGCGGCGGCCGCCGTCTCCAGCCCCTGACGCAGGCTCGTCAGGATCGCCGTCTCCCGCACCGCCGTCGGGAAAACGGAGTACGGCGTCACGAACGGCGGGTAGTGCGTCACCGTCACCACAGGGCAGTCGGGGTTGCGGCAGATGCCCCGGAACAAAAGCAGCGGCTCCAGCTCCCCGTTCGCCGTGAGCTGCCGCTCGAAGTGCCCGTGGTGGCCGAGCCGGCCGCCGCAGTCTGGGCACGGCTCCATCGGCGGTGACACTGTCGCGCTGTAGCGCGCGCGGTACTCTTCCTCTGTCAGGGGTTCGCTCATCGCCACCCACGAGAGCTTCTGCTTCGCTCTCTCCCCGTTCGGGTAGCACCGGCCGTTGCAGACCGCGATGCCGTTTGCCGCTTCCCGCAGTGTCCGTCCCGACTTAGAATGAAGATGCAGCGGTTGCCGACAGCCTGTGCAGAGCGGTAAATCCACCAGCTACGCCTGCTGTTGCGCAATCTCTCAGATGCATGGCGTCCCCTCCCCGCGCTAACTGGTTGGGGGACCCTGCGGACCAACGGCCCGGCTGGCTTTGTCGCCACCGGGCCGTTGTCCTTCTCTATGGCATTGTCCATGAGCAACTGGGCAGATTCAGGGGCCGATTACGAGACCGTCAACACTGACCCCGAACAG
>JAJYSZ010000180.1 GCA_021793315.1 Bacillota bacterium
GTAATTGGGAAGTTGCCTAGACAACCCAAACCGGAGGGACAACGATGGCTCAATACCAGATTACCTTGGATGGCGAGATCGTGCAGGGGACTTTTCAGCCGACGTTCACCACCCTTGGGGCGGATCAGGCTGAATTATGGTAGGGCAGCGTGAGGAAGGCGTCGGCGGGGATCTCGAGGAGTTCCATGATGCGACGAATTTTGGGTGACGGAGCGAGAAGGATGCGACGCAGCTGTTCGCCCGCGACTTGGACGTGCAGCACCTTGGCGTGGGCGATCACGTCGAGGACCACCTGGGCGGTGGGGCGGTCGGTCTTGCGCCCCTCCACCTCCAGCTTCTCGCCGGGTGGCAGGGCGGTGCGAACGGCGCGCTGGACGAGGGCGTACACGAGGTAGGCCATCAGCATGACGTAGCCGAACGCCTCGACGCGTTCGGGCTTCTTGAGGAACACCGGCGAGGTGCGCACGGGCCCCTTCAGCCAGCGGAAGGCGCCTTCGACGTCGTTGACGCAAACGCAATTTGGTTGACAGATTGTTAGCATCTGGAACGTGCTCTCGAGTCGTAGGCGTGGGCGGTAGCGGTATGCGGTAGCGCAGTACCACTTCGTAGGGGGTCGCTTCCACAGACTCCAGCACTTCGCGCAAGAGGACTTGCCGCTCTTCGAACTCCATCTCGTCGATGCGGTCACGCACTCGGGAAGAGAGGTATTCCACCCGCTCGAGAATCTGCTGCTCAGCGGCCCCCTGCTCGGCAAGTTCGCGAAGGCGTTCCTGCTCGTTGCGCCATTGTTCAAGTCGCAGCTGCAGTCCCGCTTGCCGATGGTTGAGTTCCTTGAGGTCGATCGCACCCGCCTGGTAGGCGTCGACGAGACGAGTTCTCTCTTTCTCTGCCGTCCGGATCTGGCGCTCGACGCTGTCGCGTTGCTGAGCGAGCAGCGTGACATCCTCGGACACCGTGGCGCCGCCTTGAATCGCCTGCTGCAGCAGCAGAGGATTGCAGAGGGTCTGCCGTACCTCTGACCAGACGAGCTCGTCCAATGCTGGGGCGCTGATGTAGGGAGCAGAACAAGGCGTCAGGGTATCCGTGGTATTGCGGCAGCGATAGTAGTCATTGAAGTGCGGCTGGCCGTGGCCGGCAGGGGTGCGCACCGCGACTGCCGCGTGGTGGCACAGTCCACAGCGGACAAGGCCCCGCAGCAGCCAGCGCTGCTCCTTGAGGTGGCGTGGGCTGAAGCGGATGTTTTCAGCGTGGCGCTGCTGGGAGCGCAGGAAGGTTTCGCGATCGATGATGGCCGGAACCGTCAAGGTGATCCACTCGTCCTCGGGGCGTTGGGCCTTCGCGTTGGTCTTGGCATCGTCAGAGCGGGTTCGGTTGACCACCCAGGTGCCGGTGTAGACGGAGTTGCGCAAGATCTTGGCTACCGTGGGGCCCGCCCAGAGCAGACCACCCTTTGGGGTGGGAACGCCAAGGCCCTGCAGGCGCCTCGCGATGCTGCGCAGCGAAAGCCCTTCCTGCACATGCCAGGCGAACATCTGCCGCACGACCGCCGCTCCTTGCTCCTCCACCACCAGATGGGCGGGCTCGCTCGAAGTGCGCGGGATGCGGCGATAGCCATACGGCTCTGCCGAGACGGACACCTCTCCCTGGCGTAGCCGGAAGAGGCGGCCGCGGCGGTTGCGCTCGGCAATCTTGGCGCGTTCGTATTCCGCGACCGCGCCTTGGATCTCCACCAACAAGCGAGCGGCTGGGTCATCCAGCGGCGGCTGTTCCACAAACATGGCGCGGATACCGAGGCGCTCGAGTTCTTCGAGGATCAGCACCTGGTAGGCGTAGTTGCGCGCCAGCCGGTCGGGGCTGTGCACCAGGATGCCTTCGAAGGCGTGGATCCGGGCGGCGTCGCGCAGCGCATCAAGCGCCGGTCGGTCCAGGCGGGCGCCACTGACGCCATCGTCGCAGAAGACCCCCTTGGGTACCACCTCATGGCCGTGGCTCAACGCGTAGCTTTGCAGTGCGTCCAGCTGCGAGGCGATGGTTCGCTCCTGTTCCTGGCGGGTCGACGAAACCCGTGCATACAGCGCGATCCTCAAAGCCTGCCACCTCCCTGCGATGTGTCAGCAGATGACAGATCGGCGCCTTTCCCGAGGGCTTCGCCGCTGGGGTATTGGGCACGAAGGCTGAAGAGGATGTCTGCGGCGTTGAGAAGGGTCACGCCCTCGCGCGTCAGGAGGTCGCCGTGCATCAGCTGCTGCGCGAGGCCGCGGAGCAGGGCCTCCGCCTGGACGATGGTCACGGGCGGCTCGGGCGTACGCGCAGGCTTGGGGCCCCGCGCCAGGGCGAGATCGACGGCGAACCAGTCAACGTGGATGTCAGGGTGCTCTTTGGCCACCTGTAGCCGGATGTTGAGGCAGGCACAGGTGTCATATAGGTTGGCCAGGAGAATCTGCCGGCTGCGGCCGTTCTCATAGACGGTCGCGAGCAGTTCGGCGCAGTTGCCGCGCCAGCGGACGAATGCCATGTCAGCCCTCCTTGCGGGCGCGCTCGCCCGCCCCGCGCAAGTCCCCCTCTGTGCGCTGCAGACCGCTACCGAACAGTAGATGTGTCACCACTTGGCAAAGCCGTTTGCGATTGGTCTCGGGATCACCTGTCCATGCCCGCGGCGGCACTTCCACGGCAGTCACCCGCCAGAAGACGTTTACACCACGCCGACGTCGCAACAAACGACCTAGTCGCGGCGATGCTATCCGTTCTCCCGCAAGACAGTGCGCGCGAGCCTCCTCGTACGCCTGCTGCAGGCGATCCCCTGGCTGGAGAAAGTCCTCCACATCATTCGGGTGCACCAGCTGAAGGGTGTTTTTTTTTCTGCAACTCGCGCCATACAGTGCGCGGGTGCAGCTGAACTCCGAACTTGGCGGCGATCGCATCCGCCAGCTGCCGATAACCGAGATCGGGATGCTCCCGATGCTCACTGCGAATGAATGTCGCCACCTCTGGTGTGACCTTGCGCGGGCCCTTTGGGCCAGGTCGACCGGGCAGGAGACCCTCGAGGCGGCGCTTCCGAAATGCCGAATTCGCCAGATAGAAAGTCTGCCGGCTAAGCCCGAAGCGACGAGACGCCTCCACCACAGAGACTCGGTCCACGTGGTGGGCGCGTAGCATTTCGTACTTGACCTGCACCAAGTCGCTTGCATCGAAGAACTCGGAGTGGGCACGGAAGACCGCATCCACCACGCGCTCAGGAGCGGGGTGCTGCGTGTCGCTGAGTTCCTGCTCTGACTGAGTGCGCTTCGCCATGGCCTGAGCATAGCTAGTTCGGCCCGAAGTGTCAACAAGTCTACGTCTCTATATGTCATCTGGCGCGATAGAGCTACGCTATTCCGCAGTTTTGCGCGGCACAACCCGCAGACTGCCTCGGCCAACTCTAGAATGTCAACACAAACCGATTGACACAGTAGCCGAAATGGACACAATCCGTTAGACATCGTGCGCCCCTCCATCCCGAGGGCGACGCACGTGCGGAGCCCGTCGCCGCAAGGCATACGGGGTAGCCGACAGATCTCTACGGACTACGCAGCGCAGGTAAGTAGTGTTTGCGATAACACCGTCTCGACGGTGGCTTGGCCGCGGTA
>JAJYSZ010000181.1 GCA_021793315.1 Bacillota bacterium
AGCATCGTCGAACTGCACGGCGGCACGGTCGCCGCAGCCTCCTCCCCCGACGGCAGCACCTTCACCGTGCGCCTTCCCCTCGCGTCGCGGGGCCGCTAGGTGGGTAATGTCGTAGTTGACGCTCATCTCGCGCGGTCTCTCCGGGCTCCCGACGTCTGTGCGGTCACGCGAAACCCGACCGCCGGCACGCCCTCGGACGTCTCTCCGACTTCCAGGGGCCGGTCGCTCTTCGGAATCGGGTACGGCGCCATTCCAGGAGGAACGCCAGCAACCGGGACGCCTTTTGTCGGCGTACAGGGATCTCTCCTATCGCTCTAGCGGTCCTCCAGGCGCCGACTGAACTCTAGCGGCTGGATGCCAGCCCCCCGCAGCGCGGGATCGAAGTGTTCGGGGCGTGAGGTCCGGCCGTCGTCGCGGATGGCGTGGCGGTGACCCGCAGATCACTCTACTCGCTCTCCTCGGCGGTCTGGGCGGCGTCGAGCAGGTCACGGAGGTAAGCACCCTCGCTTTCGCGGGACGTGCGGCTTGGACAGCGCTCGCCTCCCTGAAGACAGTCGAGGCCGCTCCGCGAACACTACTCGAAGTGGGCGCGAGGCGTGGATCGTCGGTAGCAAAAGGGGAGCGAGCCATGGGCCCCCCCTCGCTGCAAGTCCCGGTAGGACGCGAGGTACCACGCGCAGGTAAAGACTCAGTCGGCCAGATGGCCCAATCTGTTGGCTACAGCCGCGCCAATTGGCCCCTGCCCTTTGGACCGCCCCTGCTCCGGAACTGCGCTAACCTATAGACGATTCGCCGGCCGTTTCGCTCATGCGGCAGGTCCGAACGCCCTAGGCTGTGATCCCGTTCACAAGAAGCCTCGGCATGCGGGCGGCGGCGAAATCTCGGGGGAGGTGCCGAAGTTGATCGACAATGTGTGGCCGAACTACATCGTCGAAGGTCTCCTGCTTATCAGCATCGTGGCGGCGCTCATCCTGAGGTACCCTCACCATGAGTAGCCGCAAAACAGCCCAGGGCAACTGGACGGCAGCGCTGCGCGCGCGGCTCGAAGACTTCACCTGGGACAGTCTCCTGCCGACGGAGCAACCGATCTACGTGCGCTCGGTGGTGTACAGCTTCGGTGCGTTGACACTCGGCTCGCTGGTCCTCGTCGTCGCGAGCGGCATCGTGCTCGCGGCGAACGGCCCGTTCTGGTGGCAGACACCGGGCGCGGGCGTGTTCGTACGTGGGCTCCATTACTGGGGAGTACAGGCGTTCTTCTTCTTCATGATCCTCCACCTGACTGCCCAGTTCTTCATGGGGTCGTGGCGGCTCGGCCGCGCAGGCACCTGGGTGCTGGGCGTCCTCAGCTTCGCCGTCTCCGTCATCACTGCGTTTACCGGCTATCTGTCGCGCGGCGACTTCTTCTCCCAGTGGAACCAGGTCCAGTCCAAGGACGCGTTCAACGGGGCAGGGATCGGCGGCTGGTTCAACGTCCTGAACAATGGCCAGATTTACGGCCTCCACATCGCCGTGCTGCCGGCCGTCCTGGTCGTGCTCGTCACCCTGCATCTCCTGCTGGTGCGCCGGCACGGCGTGGTGCCGCCCTACCCCGCAGACCACCAGTCCGACGGAGGGGAGGGCAAGCGATGACGCGCTACGAGAAGAACCCGGCCAACTACCCACAGACACGCTTCGACCTCGTGAAGGAGGCGGTGATCAGCGGAGGCGTCGCGACCCTTCTGGTTGTGGCTGCAGTCCTGCTGTTCGGCGTCCCGTACGTGAAGCCGCTCACCATCAAGAACGTCGCCACCACGCAGCCGGTGCTGTTCCTGCGCACGGCCGCCGGGGAACTCGCGAACACCTCCGCGATCGCCCAGTATGGTCCGCCCTACAACAACGGAACCGGTTCGCTGCAGGCGATCGGAGCCTTCCACCCGCAAACGCTGCTCGGCGTCACCCAACCGATCAACCCGGCCCAGGTCGACGTGTTGAAGCCGCTGTCGATGGCCGCGCCGCTCGATCCCCAGATCAAGGCACCGCTGGCGGCATGGCACGCGGCAAGTCACGCGCATCAGCAGGCGTGGGTCAGGACCTACCTCGGCGCCCTCGCCACCGCGTCGGTACAAGGTTCGTCTGTCGTCGTCCCGCAGGCTGCCGACGGTCCCGTCCCGGCGATGCTCTCGACGCTGCGCAAGCTTGCCGCCGGCGGGCTGATGTCGGGCGCGCTCGATCGCACGGCGGCTGTCTATCGCTACAATGTCGCGCCCAGCCTCCTGTTCTTGCAAGGTACTGCGCTCCAACTGATGGCGCAGAAGTACGACCTGCTCGGCGGTGAGTGGGGCATCATGCACGATGAGCTGAGCTACCCAGGCCCGTGGTGGCTGACACCCTACACCGCCCTCTACCAGATCCCGCCGTACTCCACCTCTCCGGCTGGCGACATGCTGGCCGCGTACACCATGCTTCTCTTCCTGGTGCTGCTGATCGCGCTGCCCTTCATCCCGGGCTTGCGCGATCTGCCGCGACGGCTGCGGCTCTACCGCGTCGTCTGGCGCGACTGGTACCGGGATGTCGAGCGCGGAGGGGACCCGCATCGCGGCAAAGGCAAGCGGGACCAGGAGGCATCATGAAGGGCGCCCGCCTGCCACTGCTGTGGCTCTTGGGTCTCATCACCGGGACCGTCGGCACCAGCCTCCTGTACCAAGCAGTGACCTCCGGCAGTGCACCGGCGCTGCTGATCGGGCTAGCGCTGTTCTTGCCTGGCCTCTACGTCTCCGGAACGGCACTCGCACGCGCGCGCAGGGTATACCGGAGCATGCGCTGCGGCGCTGTCCACCAGTAACCGAAGGAACGGCACGGCGCCGACGGACGATCCCCGCGAACGGCGAGCCGCGGGGAGATGCCCGGGCGCGGACTCGCTGCGCCAGTGGTCAGGTGGTCTCTCGCGCCGGTGCAACGGTAGCCCGACCGCCCTTCGCCTTCACGTTGTCACCGTGGATGCCCCGACCACAAGAACCCGTTACCGGAACCCAAGCGGTACGGACATCGACTCTCACTCCTCCCCCTAGGGCTGGCGCCAGCGCGCGCTAACGTCCTCGAGCGCGATACCGAGGTCCGTCAGAACCGGCTGCGCCGCGTTGGCGTCGGGTAAGCTCGATCTGGATCCGCCGGGATGCGTCGTGGAACCCGTCGGGTAGAGCGCCGTAGCCGACGTCCGGTAAGCGTTCCAGCGCGGCGCCGGTCTATCCGTGCTGCCCGAACTGCGATGACCTGCCATGGACGGATCCGCGCAAGTTGTTCCCGCTGCGCCGCTCGGGGCCGAGCGGGCTCTCGAGGGCCTGGGCGAGCATGTCGCCCCGGGAAAAGTTGTTCGTGAGCGGAAGGTACGCGTCGAGCATCGCCCGCGCCACTCCCTCCTTCTCTTGATCCCGGCGCGCAGGGCCCCCTACGAGTCCATACCGCTGGATGCGGATCAGATTCAGCAGCTCACCGGCCATCGCAGCGTCTTCCGCGTGCGGTTGCAGGATCAGGCGGCCCCGAGCGCCAACCACTTAGGTGAAATTAAGTTGCGTCTGTAATGCTGTGGCGTAGGTACATAAGGTAAGGTGTACCCGCCCTCCCAGCGG
>JAJYSZ010000182.1 GCA_021793315.1 Bacillota bacterium
AGCCTGAAGTTCCGCGTAGAGTCTGAGGTCTCCGCTCTGGACGGCCTCCCGCTCGCTGTACTCGTCGCCGTGGTCCACATACACGTAGTTCGCGCCGGCTTCATAGGCCGCGTCGACCAGCATGCGGGCGAACTCTACGTTTTCGGGCAGCACCGGGTTGCTCCAATAGCCGATGACGAGCGGCTGTCCCCTCTGCAGGTTCACGCCCACCCGGACCGCGAGGTTCGCATACTTTCGCAGATCGCTGTCGCGCACTGAGGTGCCTCCCTCATGTTGTTCCCATCGCCTTGCTGCGCAATTACCCGGCGACGTGACCGACCGGCAACACGCTATAACTACAGGGGACTACTTCTCCGACCGCATTTCGTGGCCGTGAACGCACGCACCTGCCAATAGAGAGGGGCGCGACCCTGAACCGCGCAGCGTGCCGCCTCCGCGGAGAATCTGCTGGTCGCAACGCGGTGTTCGTTCCCGCAGCGCCATGCGTCCCCGCGTGTTGGCTGTTGCAACAAAGGGCCAAACTTCAAGCGAAGGAGGTAGAGGCGAATGAGTCGACGCAGGCGTCTTATCGAACGTGGCCAGAACTCCACGCTGTCCGCGACAGCGCCAATCCTCGTCGTACAGAACCAGAACAGTCCCTACAGCGCGCCAACCGGAGGCGGCGCAACTGGTGGGTATAACGCGACCACGAATGCCAACGGGGGCACGTTCAACGCGTATGACGTTGCGAGTGGCAACGCGTACGACGCCACCCAAGCCAACGAAGCGTACGACACGGGCCGCAACCGAACCCACGGCCAGGAGTCGCGGTGGGTCGATAACCGCTGATCTGCATCCTCTGTGTGCATGCGGCAGGAGCGCCACCGAAGGCGCTCCTGCTATCGTCTCTCCGTACAGCTGCCGCAGCACCTCGTGACCGCTTGACATCCTATCAAGGGGTTCTCGCAGTTCTCCCATCAGGCGTTCCATGGTGCGTGGTGGTGCGCGTTAGATCTGTTGAGCAAGGTGAGGATCCCCGATGTGTTAACCAACGTTTGCCATCTTCGATCACTGCCTCGGAAAGGTAACGGTCGTACTGTTGCGCCAGGTCGCTGGCTCCAACTGTGCTAGCAGCTGCTTGAGGCGCGTCAAAGCGTACTCCTCACTTATCTGCCAGTCGACTCCACGGCGAATCAGTTCAGCCGCGGACACCCCTTGTTCGGCGGACACACTCTTCAGCGCGCGAACTTGGTTCTCGGTCAGTTGAACCTTCAACTTGCACATCACCTCCCTACCTGCTCAGGCACCCCAGCGGTTCCCATCTCAGTATTCGGGAAGAGCGGCTTGAAGCTCGTGCGTCGCGGTGTGCGGTATGTCGTATGCTGACGCGCATGACGGGACGCGGTCAGATCGTCATCCCAGCGGCATTGCGGGAGAGGCTTGCAATGTCGAAGGGCTAACGTCTCGTAATAACCGAGACGTCCGACGGGCTCTTGCTACGCCCCCTCCAGGACGGTCCATGGGCTGCAGCGCGCGGCCAATTGTGGGGTGCGGGTCTCACAAAGACTCTGCAGTGCAATTGCCGCCCGCGGTGCACGTCCACTGAACGCGCGGATCACTGTAACCCCTTGACCAAGCGCTCTGGATCGCTCGCTATTTCCAGCTTCTGTTTGACTTCAGCGATGCGGGTGCACATACTGATGACGAAAGCTCGCCTGTCGGCGAGCCTCCGGGCCGGTTGGACCCCCAGGTGCCACTGGGGTACGGAGCCGGAGTACTGTGGAGGAAGAAGTAGCCTCGCGGCTACTTCTTCTGTTTGCTAGCGATCCAAGCCGCGATTCCGAATGGCAAAACCACCGGTATCACTAGCACGACCGCCGTGACGTGCACCCTATCACCCCCTCGCCGGAGCAAATTGCCCCGGCTGCCGCCAACCGTACCTACGGCGGGAGTGTGCGCACGTCAACCCACTTGCCCGACTGGTCACCCCTTCGTTCGACACCGATCTTCTTCCACCTTCTTCCTGTACGCCTACCGCTTTCCGTTTCTCCTTGCCGGAGCCCTTCGCCCCTCTGAGCCCACCCCGAGTCAGTTCATGCATCCACCGCAGGCGTGACCGTCGAGGATCGCCTTGGCTGAACCGGCCCTCGCCATTGCGTTCACCGGCAGGGAACACATCGGCCCCGTTCGAAGTACCGTCGTGAAGCCCTTCGCGACTCGGCCGGCGGTGCTCCCCGCCGTCCGCACGACGCCTGGGGGTTCGAGTGGAGTCTAGCGGCTGCACGCAAGGCGGATGACCTGCTCCCCACGAAATCGAATCGTCCAGGAGGCTGGCGATGCTCGACTTTCGGCGTCCTCACCCGACCGGGTTTGAGATGGAGGTATCGCTCCTCAACACCGGCACGACAATCAATCGGATCATCGAGGTTCCGGCCCGCCTACGCGTGAAGCAGCTACACATGGTCTTGCAGTTCGCGATGGGCTGGAGGAACGGCCACCTCTACGAACTCCGATGGGGGCCGTACCTCATCTCGGAGGACCCCGCCGGGGAACTGTACGATTACGACAACCCCGATCTCGTGCTCGACGCGAGCGACGTGACGTTGGCCCGCCAGGGTCTGCGCCGGGACAGCCTGCTCACGTACTTGTACGACTTCGGCGATCAGTGGGTGCACAGCATCCGGGTGAAGGAAGAGATTTTTCAGCCGCTTGCGCGTCCGCGCGTGATCGGCGGCGAAGGCGCCTGCCCTCCCGAGGATGTGGGTGGCGTCGGCGGCTACGCGGAGTTCCTTGAGGCTTGGTCCGACCCCGAGCACGAGGGCCACGACGACATGGTGCGGTGGGCGACAAACTGGTACACGCCAGGTCCCTTCGATGTCGCGAAGGCGGACGAACGCATAGCGAAGCGTTTCCCTGGCAGACGAGCGAAGGGCACCGCCCCTCCGGCAACGCCGTGACGGATACGCCAGCGGGTGATGGACCGCTTCTCGCGTGCGTGGCTCATCGGGGAGTTTCGCAACACGGTAATCAAAGTCGCCAAGCCAAAGTGGGTCCGGGAGGCTGCAACGGCACGTCACCGAGAAGGGACCCACGAATTCGGTCAGCCTTTCGGCGTCCGTCGCAAGATCGCCTTGCAACCGCAGCTCATGGTCCGCCTTCTTGCAGTGGCGGAGCCGCCACCAGTAATAGTAGTAGTACGCGTCCTTGTCGGCCTAGCTCAAGCGCACATCTGATAGCGGCACCCCGGTCTATGCAGCCACGTCGTGGCGCAGCACCTCTAGCGGCGTGCGCCTCAGGTGGATCGAGACCGCGCGTTTGCGGGTCAGCTCCCAGAAGTCACGCCGTCCCACAAGGCGTGGGGAAACTGTGATGAGCGTCCTCTCAGTCGCCGCGACCACGTCGCTATAGGTCCGCCAAAGTAGGTCGTCGATGATCTCGTCGTTCCCAGGTTTGCCGCTCAGGTCCTCGATGGTCACGCCATGCCCCCGCTCCATCGTCAAGTCATTGTCATAGAACGGCAGCCTTACCTTTGGCGCGACCGCCGCTCCCAGCGTCGTCTTACCCACGGAAGCGACTCCGACGAGGACGATGTGTGGACGGACCGGC
>JAJYSZ010000063.1 GCA_021793315.1 Bacillota bacterium
TCGAGCCCGCCGAAGCTGCGCACGACGATCGCCTTCATGTCATTCCTCCTTCTCCGCGGCATCGAGGTGCGGCCCGTCATCGATCGGGGCCAGCATCTCCTCGAGCAGGCGTGCGAGCTCCTGCGGCGCCTCGGCCGGTGCCCTGTGGCCGCAGGCGATCTCCCGCAGCGGCACGCCCTCCTGCGCAAGGCTGCCGACCGCGTCCGCGATCGGCCGGTAGAACGGCGTCGAGCCACGTTCGCTGCACGACACGACCAGGCGCGGCACGCGCGGCGGGTGGCGCAGCAGCAGGGGCTGCATCAGGGTGCCGAGCGGCTGCTCCGCAACGCGCACATCATCCGGCGGCAGCGGTGGGGTGATGCGCCAGCCCTCGCCGTACGCCCTGGCTTCGCCGACCAGCTGTTCCGGGATCAAGGTGCCCCGGAAGAGGTCCAGAAACGACTGTCCGCTCTGCGGCAAATAGGGATCGAGCAGGACGAGCAGGCGGACGCGCTCCGGCGCGTCGTCAGCGACGCCTGTCGCGACCATGGCGCCGTAGCCGTGCCCGACCAGCACCACGTCCTGCAGATCCTCGTAGACAAGGACCTGCAGGACGTCCTGGCGATGCAGCGCGAGGTCGACGCTGCGCTGGCCCAGGTGCCGCCGCTCGCCGAGTCCGGTCAAGGTGGGCCGGTAGACCTCGTGGCCCGCCGCCTGCAAGGCGAGACCGGTCTCTTGCCATGCCCAGCCGCCTTCCCACGCGTCGTGGCAGAGCACGAAGGTGGCCAAGCGATCAATCCTTCCTCCATGTCGTCCTTCGGACCTGACTTCGTGATCGCGGGCCAGAGCCCCTGCGTCGGGTCTCCCCGGCGGGCGCCGAAGGTGCTACACCTGAGGTGCGGGACGCCCGGCACGACCTTGGCGCCCGCTCGAGGAGGGGTTGCGGCATGCAAGCCATCTACGTCCTCGTGGTGATCGTTCTGTTGCTGCTCGTGCTGTCCGCCCGCATCGTGCAACAGTACCAGAAAGGCGTGCTCTTTCGCCTGGGGCGGGTCGTGGCGGTCCGTGAGCCGGGGTTCACCCTGATCATCCCCTTCGTCGACGTGCTGCGGCGGGTCTCGCTGCGCATCCGCACCATGCCGATCCAGTCGCAGGGCATCATCACGAAGGACAACGTCAGCGTCGACATCTCCGCCGTCGCCTACTACCGCGTGACGGACGCCGTCCATTCGGTGGTGGCGATCGAGGACGTGGACGCCGCCATCAACCAGATCGCCCAGACCACCTTGCGCAAGGTGGTCGGGCAGCACATGCTGGACGACATCCTAACCGAGACGGAGAAGATCAACGCCCAGATCGCCGAGATCCTCGATCCCCTGACCCGGGACTGGGGCGTCGCCGTGACGCTCGTGGAGCTGAAGGACATCCAGCTGCCGGACGCCATGAAGCGGGCGATGGCCCGCCAGGCCGAGGCCGAGCGCGAGAAGCGGGCCAAGATCATCGCCGCGGAAGGCGAGCTTCTGGCCGTCGACGCCCTGAGCCGCGCGGCCGACATCATGGAGTCGCACCCGGTGAGCCTGCAGCTGCGCACCCTGCAGACGCTCGCGGAGATCGCGGTCGACAAGAACTCGACCGTCGTCTTCCCGTCGCCGCTCATGAGCACGATCCAGGAGGTCGGGAACTTCCTGAGGCGAGAGCGCGAGCTCTCCTCTGCGGGGGGCGCCGGGGGCGACCGCAGCGGCGAGCGCTGAACCGTCCCCGCCTGCCGCTTGCCGGAACGTCTCCCCTTGTCTACGCTCAAGGCATGAAGATCACGTTCTATCTCGACGTGCTTTCGCTCTGGTGCCTCTACGCCATGCGCTCCGTCGAGCGGCTCGAAGCCGAGTTCGGTCCCAGGCTCGAGCTGTCCTGGCGGCCCGCGCCGATCCGCGGCGATCGCCCCCTGGGCTATGGGCGCGCGGAAAACCGCTGGTACTACGCCCGCGCCGAGGCGATCACCGGACACTCTCTCGATCCCGGCTGGCTCGAGGGCCCGCTGACCGGCACGCGCGAGGCCAATCTCGCGGCGCTCGCGGCGGCCCACCTCGGACACAGTGGCCTCGAGGTGCCGGCCGCGCTGATGCGCGCGGCCATGGAGCAGGGACGGCCCGTGGCGAGGCGCCAGGAGGCTGCACGGATCGCCGCCGCGGCGGCCGGCCTCGATCCCTACGAACTCGAGGGTGCGATGGACGAGGGGCCGGTGATCGCCCGCTTCCACCAGGGCAACGCGGAGATGGCCGCCTTCGGCGTCGACCAGCGCCCGGTGCTCGTCTTCGAAAACGCCATCCCGGATCGCGCCGTCCTCTCCGGCGTCTGGGCCTACGAGCCGATGGCGGCCATCGTGGCAGCGATGCTCAGCGACGAGGAGCGCTTTCTCGCCTTCAACCTGGAACACCCAGGGCCCTAGCCGTCGGGCGGAGGGCAGTGGCTCCTTGCCCTCCCTCCTGTCTCGTTCCAGGGCGCCAGCGGGCCGCGACGCCCCACACGTCAAAGAAGCCGCCGCCCGCTCCTCCAGGGGGGCGGGCGGCGGAACGCAGACCGGCGCCGCCGGTCTTCAGAGGATCGGTCAATTGACGTAAGTGTCGCTCGCGATGACCGGGTAGCCGGAGGAGACCGCCTGCGCCGCCGAGCGGATCGTGTTCGGCACGTAGCTTCTCGGCACGATCACGTAGTTGAGGTGCCACATCGGGCTGTAGGCGGGCATGCCGGGGATCGAGTCGTAGATGTTGAGCTGCAGCGGCACGAGATCCGGTTCGCCGTGCGGGCTTACCGAGTAGGCAATGATGTACTCCTGCGCCGTCTTGGTCTCCGAAGGGTTGATCGGCAGAGGCACGTTCGGACCGATGGCCCAGTACTTCTTGCCGTTGAACCAGGCGGTCTCGATCACCTGCCTGAGCGGGTTGTTGTAGTCCAGCTGCTCGGTCAGCTGGACCGTCGAGACACAGCGCACCCCGAAGTAGTAGTAGATCGGCAGATCCACGACCGGGTTGAAGGGCATGACGCCCTTGTAGCGCTTGAACATCTCGACGGCGCCGGCCGTCAGGGGACCGTAGATGCCGTCGATGGCTCCGAAGTCGTAGCCATGTCCCTTCAGGGCGATCTGAATCGCCTTGACGTTATCGCCCCGGGTGTACGGATGGGTCAGGGTCACGGGTCGGCAGGTCAAGGCGCCATCCGACAATTTCTCTCCTCCTTCCTAGAGCACCGGCCGCACGAAGTACGTGCCGGTCTCCACGATCGGGTAGTCCGATTTGAGCACCGCGGCCTCGGAGCGCAGGCTGTTGGACTGATAGCCCGACGGTACGAAGACCTCCACCACCTCGACCGTCATGTAGTAGTAGAAGCTGCCAGGGATGCGGTTGTAGATCGGGAACTGTCCCGCTACCTGCGGCCCAGGGGCGGATGGCGTGCCGTAGTAGAAGACGTACTCCTTGGTGGGCACGGCCGGCGTATGGGTCCACACCACCTGGTAGTCGCTGTCGATGGCGAAGTAGCGCTCGTTCACGTACCAGATCGGCTGCACCGGACGCCCCAACGGGTTCGAGTAGTTGAGCTGCTCCACGTACTGGGCCCCGACCTCGTAGATGGGGCCGGTGGTCACTGCCACTTGTTCAGCCTCCTCCACGCGCCGGGGTAGTGCCCCGCGACAACTGTTTATGTCTCTAGCCTTGGAAATGACACCCGGCCGAGCGCAGGAAAGCGCCCCGGTCCGGCCGGGGCGGCGCGCGCACAGGGTCAGCCGTTGAGCGGCTGGTCGCCCGTGAAGATCGAAAAATCGTCTGCCGCGTCCTCGAGGGCGGCCGCTTCGACGACGGCCTGCAGCTCGTCGCGGCGATACGGTTTGGGCAGCACACCCTGGAAGCCGTAGGCGCGGTGGTCGCCCATCACCTCATCGTTCGAGTAGCCGCTTGAGGCGATCAGCCGGACGTGCGCGTCGATCTCGCGCATCCTGGCGCCGGCCTCGCGGCCGCCCATGCCGCCCGGGATCGTGAGGTCCAGGATGGCCACGTCGAAGGGTCTGCCTGAGGCGATCGCCTCGCGGCAGGCCGCCACTGCCTCCGCCCCGTCGCGCGCCAGGGTGACCGTGTGGCCCAGCCTGCGGAGCATCTCCCCCGATACGCTGAGGATCTCGCGCTCGTCGTCGAGCAGCAGCACGCGGCAGGCCCGGCCTGGGCCGCGGGTGCGGCCTTCCTGCGCATCCTTGCCGGACTGCGCGCTCGGCAGGTAGACGTGAAAGAGTGTCCCCTCGCCGATCCGCGACTGCACCCGGATGTGGCCTCCGTGGCGACGCACGATCGACCAGCAGGTGGCGAGACCCAGGCCGTGCCCGTCCGCCTTGGTCGTGAAGTAGGGCTCGAAGATGTGCTCGAGATCTCCTGTCGCGATGCCCGTGCCGTGGTCGGCAATGACCAGGTGCACGTAGTTGCCCGTCCGCAGGGGCGCCAGTTCGCCGCGGCCGACGCGCAGGTTCTCGGCCTGCACCTCGACGCTGCCGCCGTCGGGCATCGCCTGGGAGGCGTTGAGGACGATGTTGGTGATGACCTGGTGGATCTGGCCGGCATCCGCCTCGATCGGCCAGAGATCCTCGGGCAGGTGGAGGTCCACCTTTACCCGCGACCCCTGCAGGACATACCCGGATGCCTCCTCGAGCAGGCCGCCCAGCGCGACGCTCCGCGTCACCGGGGCGCCGCCGCGCGAGAAGGTCAGGAGCTGGCGCGTCAGGCCCGCCGCCTGCTGGCAGGCGTGCTCGGCACTCTCGAGCAGGCCGTCGCACTCCGAGCCCGTCGCTATTTCTGCCCTGGCCAGGGAGAGGTTGCCGAGCACGATCGTGAGAATGTTGTTGAAGTCGTGGGCGATGCCGCCGGCGAAGACGCCGAGCGCCTCGATCCGGCGCACCTTGAGGATCTCCTCCTGCGCGCGCCGGATGTCACTCACGTCGCGCAGGGCGTAGAGGACCCCGCCCTGTTCGCCGTTATCGAGCCAGGGTATGGCCTCGACGAGGCAATAGATGCCGCGGCCATGCAGCGTGCGCATCAGTCTCTGCACATACCCGATCGGCTGGCCACGGCGGACGGCATCGGCGATCGGCCCCTGCTGGGTGCGAACCGGCGCCCCTTCCCAGGTGAAGAGGCGCAGTTTGCCGTAGAGCAGCTCGCCCTCGCCGTTGCGGTCCCCCACTTCGAGGCCGAGGACCTCGCGCGCCGTACGGTTCACGTAGACGAGGACGCCGTCTGGGTTCTCCACCATCACCGCGTCGTTGAGCAGGTCCAAAGCGCCGAGGAATCTCTGCTCCATGCGCCGCCTGCCCTCTTCCTCCAGGCGTCGCTGGCTCACATCGACGAACAGGGCGACGGCACCCGTGATCCCGTCGTCCACCAGAATCGGCGCCACAGTGAAATCCAGGCTGATCTCGCGGCCGTCGTGATGCACGAGCGTGGCGTCACGGCCGCGCTGCGTCTCGCCGCTCGCGAGTGCCGCGCGCACGGCTGCCGTCACCTTGAGACTGAAGCCCTCCTCCCGGGCCGCCCGCCGCATCACCGAAGCGACCGGCTCGCCCACCACGTCCTCCTGCGGCAGGCCCAGCATGGCGAGGCCCGCGTCGTTTGCGAAGACTACGCGGGCCTCGCAGTCCAAACCGAGGATGCCCTCGCCGAGAGACTGCAGGATCAGCTCGTCGCGCCTAGCCAGTTCGCGCTTCATCCGTTCCGCCGCGATCCGCTCCGTGACGTCGACGAGGTGGAGGACAAGTTCTCCGCCGCGCCGCCCGGCGGCGGTCCCCTCGAAATCCCGCCAATGCGCGCCGGCGTGGCGCAGGCGTAAGGCGACGCGACGGCCCTTGCCTCCCTCGCCACCATCGCCTCCCTCGCCTCCCGTGACGGCCGAACTGAACTTGGCCAGGTCGTCCGGGTGCACGAGCCCCGCGAGCGGCGACTCCCGCAGGTCCCGCACAGGGTAGCCGAGCAGCTTTTCGGCGGAAGGACTCGAGTAGCGGATGGAGCCTTGGGGCCGCAGCACCATGACGAGGTCCAGGGAGTCCTCGACGAGGATGCGGAAGCTTTGCCAGTGGC
Source organism: Bacillota bacterium (assembly GCA_021793315.1). Lineage (GTDB taxonomy): Bacteria > Bacillota > Sulfobacillia > JAJZYS01 > JAJYTV01 > JAJZQO01. Next base: position 6,087 of record JAJYSZ010000063.1, read on the forward strand.
GGCGCTGATGCTGCCAGACCTCGAAGTCGACGAAGAACAGTAGGGCCGCCACCAGCAGGGCGGCCAGCAGCATCTCCTGCCGGAGGTCGGGCAGTACGGTCACGGGAGTGAAGCCAAGCGCGCGGTCTCCCGGCAGCCCGAACACCCGCGTCAGCTCCGCAAGACCCAGGGACGTTCCCAGCATCAGGGCCCCGAGGACTCTGCGCCTGCCGTCCGACTCGGGCACCGCGTCCGTGACGCGCGCGGCGCCAACCAGGCCGAACCAGACGAGAAGCCCCGCGAGCATCGTCTCGACGACAAAGCGGATGATCACACGGCTCGCGTCGAAGTCCCCGGCGGCACGCGGCACGGCGATAGCCGCACCGATGGCCAGCGCCGCGAGCGGCGTCGTCCAGAACCCCTGGCGTCGCAGCGAGGCCAGGGTGAACCAGGTGGTGAGTATGCCGACGACCGCGTCCATCAGCAGCGACTCGACGCCGACCCCTTCATGGAGAGGGTCGCCCGCCGCCAGAGTGAAGACCACGCGGCTCGCCCAGAGCCCTGCCGCAAGGGCCACCGCAGCTGGGACCGTCAGGGCTTCGGTGGTGCCGACGGGGTCGCTGCCCGTGCGTCGGACGTCGAAGGCCGCCCAGACGCCGAGCCAGGACATGGCGAAGCCCCAGAGGAACAGCAGCAGGCTGAGGTTCACGCGCAAGCCTTCTATGCGGGAGGATGCTGTCGGATTGCGTCCGATCAGAGAGTTCAGGTCTACGCTACTCTCGCCTTCGGTCGAGACATGTCGAATCATCGTCGTCGCCTAAAATGTTTCGGACATGCCGGCGGCCAAAGCGGCCGGCATGTCCGAGGGGGCCCCAGTCTGCGATCGCTCTTCAGGGCGCGGCCATCTCCAGCGGATGGAGATGCGCCTCGATCTCGGCGCGCCGAGGCTCGAGAAACGGCGGTAGGGCGAGTCCCTCACCAAGGTGGTCCTCCGGTTCGTCGACCGCAAAACCCGGCCCGTCCGTCGCAAGCTCAAAGAGGATGCCGTTCGGGTCCCGGAAGTAGATCGAGCGGAAATAGTAGCGGTCGATGATGCCTGAGGTCCTCAGGTGCGCCGCCTCGAGGCGCCCGAGCCAGCGCCGCTCCGCTTCGTCGTCCGCGACGCGCAGGGCGACGTGATGCACGCCCCCGCGCCCTAGGCGTGCGCGGGGCAGATCATGGCGCTCCGCGACGTGGATCTCCGCCCCGGCTCCGCCCTCGCCTGCCGAAAACACCTCGACATCCCTCTGGCCGGGCACGTCCGACGGATAGCCGCCGACGGGGCGAAAGCCAAGTACCTGTGTCAGGACCCGCGCCGTGTGGTCGAGGTGCGCGACCGTGAGCCAGACCGGTCCAAGTCCCCTGATGCCATGCTCCGGCGGCACGCCCCCTTTGTCCCATGGCTCGCCGCCCCGCACGCCACGTCCGCGATCCGCGACCAGCATCAGGCGCTGCCCCTCGCCGTCCATGAAGGGCAGAACCCGCCACGGGCCCAAACTGCGCGGCTCGGCGGCCGCAATGCCATGCCGGTCGAAGCGCTCGCGCCAGAAGGCGAAGGAACTCTCGTCCGCCACCCGCAGGCCGATGCCCGAGATGCTGCCGCAACCCGGCTGGTCGGCGGCCAGTCCCGGGATCTCGAAGAATGTCAGGTCGGTGCCGGGGCTGCCTTTGCGGTCGGCATAGAACAGGTGGTAGCAGCCCGGATCGTCCTGGTTCACGGACCGCTTGACGATCCGCATGCCGAGGCCGCGCGTGTAGAACCAAAGGTTGCGGCCCGCGTTGGCCGTCAAAGCCGACACGTGATGGATTCCCGGGATTGGCTCAGACATCTGGGCGCCCCCCTGCAGGTCATTCACTATGAAAACCATAGCGTATAAGAGGAGACTGCTCAAGGAGCGCCCAGCGACCCTGCGTGCCGGCGCCTGTCAGTGCGCCGGCTCGTCGCGGTGGTGGTGGTAGTGCAGCTGCGACTCGACGAGCATGTGGTAGAAGAGCTCGACAACTCCGATCACGACCCCGATCACCAGGGCCTGTCCGAGCGAGATGGTCGGAACCTGCGCGCGTGCGGGGTTGAACATCGCCATCGCAGCCCAGAGCGTCACCGCGGACAGCACGACGTCGGCGACGGCGGCGACGAAATTGCCGTACATGCGCAGGATGCCGAGGTCTCCGATCAGATACGCGACGACGGTAACGATCGCAGCGTATAGCCAGACCGGCTGGAACACGATGCCGAAGACGCCGAACATCACGGCAAGGACCAGCCAGATGGCCACGAACTTCACAAGCAGAAGCATGGCCTGCTTCACGTGAACCCTCCTCTCGATGACCTAGCTTGCCACGCCGGGCCGCGCGGTATCGAGCACCCGGGCCGTCTGGCAGGAAATCCCCGCGACATGGGCAAGAGCACGTCCGGGGGAGTTTCAGCATGTCGATCGAAGCTGGCGCGCAGGCACCGACTATGTCCTCGGCCCGGCAGGCCAGCTCACCTGGTGGGTGCTCGCGCTGCCGGCGGCGCTCCTCGTGGCGCTCGATGCGTCGTCTCGCCAATTTCGCCAATTCGGGGGTGCAGCGTGACGCTGCACCCCCGAATCTTCTGCTTTCTGCTTTCCCGGACCTCAGGCCAGCTTGAAGCGCGCCAGTGCCTGCTGCATCGCCTGGCCGGCCAGGCTCAGGGACCTGGCCGTGTCCTGCACCCGGGCGATCGCATCGCCCAGGGCATCCTGCGACGCCAGGATCTGCTGCGCCTTCTGCGCCGTTTCCTCGGAGCCCGCCGCCACCTCCGAGATGATGCCGTCGACCGACCCGGCCGACGCCGACATCTCTTCGGCCGCCGCGCTCGTCTCCTCCGTGATCGCGGAGATGTCCGCCATCGTCCTGGCGATCGCACCGCTCAACTCGTCCACGCCGTGCGCCAAGGTCAGCACAGGCCTGAGCTGCTCGCTCGCGGCGTTGATTGCGACCTCCACGCGCGTGAAGGCACCCTGGACCGCGCTACCGGTGGCGACCAGCCTCTGGACGTGGGTCGCGCTCTCCTCCGCGGCGGAGCGGGTCTCCTGGGCCGAGCGGATGATGTCGGCGACCAGGCCGTCGATCTCGGCGACGGCGGACTTCGTGCGATCCGACAGGGTGCGCACCTCGTCCGCCACCACGGCGAATCCCTTGCCGTGCTCGCCTGCCCTGGCCGCCTCGATCGCGGCGTTCAAGGCGAGCAGGTTGGTCTGGGCGGCGATGTCGCCGACGAGGTTCGTCACCTCCGCGATGCGCTTCGCCTGGCTGTCGAGCGCAGCCATCAGGTCCCGGACCCGCATCGTGCTCTCGCCGACGGCCGTCTCGGCCTGGGCGGCCTCAGTCACCGTCGCCTGGCCCGACGCCACCGCCTGGCGCTCGTCTTCCGCCACCGTTTCGACGGTGGCCAGGGCCTGGGCCATGTCCTTTGTCCGCCCCGCGCTATCGTCGCTGGCGGCCGACACGTCGCTCGTGCGTATGGCCTGCTCCTGGGCGCCGCGAGCGACCTGCTCGATCGCGACCCTCAGCTCGTGCACCGTCGTGGCGGCGTCCTGCATGCCCGTGTGCTGGCGGACGGCCGCCTGCGTGACCGAGCTCACGGCCTCCCGCACGCGATGCACGACCTCGTCCGACCGCTGGGCCGCCGCCAGCAGCACCTCGCTGCCTTGCCCGATCTCCGCGGCGCTGTGGATCATCTGCCGGGTGAGCTGGCGCAGGTTCGAGACCATCTCCCAGGCCGCGTCGCCGAGCCGCGTCGTCTCGTCCCTGCCGGAGAAGCGCGGCGGATCGCTCGAGAGGTCACCGGCACCGACGCGCTCCATGGCCGTCACGACCTGGCCGAGGCGCGACGCCACGTACCGGGCGAAGAACACGCCGAGCGGCAGCGCGACCACGACCGCCAGCAGGCCGATGAGTCCCGTCCACAGGCGCATGCTCTGCGCGAGGTGAAGGAGCGTCAGGCTCGCGAGCCCGACGATGTTCTTGTCGGTGGCGTCCGCCGTGGCGACGTCGAGCAGGTGATCCTCCGTGGCCGCGGAGGGCGCGCCGGTCTGGAACACGAACTGGTCCCCGGCCTTGGCGTGTCCTTGCCGGATCTGGGCAATGCCCTGGTTGACGTCCGCGACGAATCGTCCCTGCTGTGTCTCGATCGCCTGCACGTCCTGCGTCACCTTGGTGATATGGAGCGCCTTCACCGCCGTGACGTCCTGCGCGAACTGGGCCGCGTCCGCGCGGTAGACGCCAAGATTCCCCTGGCGGTCGCTGCCCAGCGCATAGAGCTGTGCGGCGCCGCGCAGTTCATAGAAATTGGCCCGCATGTCGGCGATGGTGGCAGCCGCCTTGTTGTAGGTGAGGATACGGCCGGCGTCGGCCGAAACGATGCCGAGGATGATGACGCCGCCGACCGCGAACAGTGCGATGACGAGTGATGCTCCAACAGACGTTGCCATGATCTTCTGCCCGAACGTTCTCAGCATCCGAGATCCTCCCGCTGTCCGCCGTCGCCCAACCATGCGGATTCGTCCAGATTCTGCATCGCCCATGATCCAGTCGTCCAGTTACAATGCACAATTTGGTCCATATGGACGTCCATATGGGCCAAATAGAAAGCTATGCGTTACCGTCCACTAGGACTTTTGCCTGCCGCTCATTTATCTGGCATCGCATATCTATGTGGTAAGTTATTAGGATTTCCCTGCATACCGCGGCATATCCGGCAAGAGGCGGCAGCTCTTGTGGCTTGCGAGCGAAGAAGGCGGGAAGGGGTGCCTCGGGGCTCCCCTTCCCGCTGCGATCCGGTGCCAGCTAGGCTTCGCTGCCGTGCAGGTAGCGCGCTGCCCGCACGACGTGATCCGCCAGCACGGAGGACGTCACCGCGCCGACACCGCCGGGCACCGGCGTGATGTGTGAGGCCTTGGGCGCGACGGCCTCGTAGTCCACATCGCCGCAGAGCTTGCCGTCCGCGTCCACGTTGATGCCGACGTCGATGACGACCGTGCCGTCCGCCACGAAGTCCGCCGTGACCATCTTCGCCTTGCCGGCCGCGGCCACCAGGATCTCGGCGCCGCGACAGGTGCCGGGGAGATCCTTCGTCCTCGTGTGGCAGACCGTGACGGTGGCGTTGCGCTTGATGAGCAGCATCGTGAGCGGCTTGCCGACCACCATGCTCCTGCCCACCACGGTAACGCGCTTGCCCTGCAGATCGAGGCCATAGTGGTCCAGGACATGTACCACCGCCTCCGCGGTGCAGGGGGCGTAGCCCGTCTCATCGCCCGAGAAGACCTTGGCGATGTTGGGCGCGCTCATGCAGTCGATGTCCTTGAGCGGGTTGATCATCTGCTTGACGGCTTCCTCGTCCAGGTGCTTCGGCAGGGGTCGGAACAGGAGGATGCCGTGGATCTTCGGGTCGTCGTTGACTGCGGCGAACCCGCGCTCGAAGTCCTGCTGGCTGATCGCCTCCGGGAACTCGAACACCTGGCAGGCAATGCCGACGCCCTCGAGTCGCTTCATGGCGCCGCGCTCGTAGGCGAGGTCATCCGGCCGTGCACCCACGCGCACGATCGCGGCCTTCGGCACGACGCCCTGGTTGCCGAGTTCCGCGACCTCGTGCTGGAGCCGCTCCTTCATGGCCGCCGCGACGTCGGATCCCTTCATCGTGACTGTCACTTGAGCGAAGCCTCCACTTCCTGATAGATCCTGTCGGCCTTGGCCATGCCAGCCTGCAGCATGGCCTCGACCTTGCGGTTCAGGTCTTGCGCGTAGGCCCGGTCCTTCATCAGCTTCGTGTTGATGTAGACGTTGAGGCTGGCCCCCATCAGGGCCGCCTTGCAGAACTGCACGCCTACGCCGACGTCGCTCACCGCGATGCGGGTGCCCTTCTTGGCGAGCTCCTCGTGCAGGTCCATCGCCTCCATGGCCCGCTCCATGATCTCGTAGGGCACGCCAGAGGCGGCCTTGAGAGCGCTCTCGAGCGTCACTTCCTTGTAGCGCTGCTGCTCCTCCGTCTCCTTCGGGAGCCCGTACGCCTTCGAAAGCGGCTCGAAGACCTCGGCGTCCTGCTCGACGAGTGCCGTGAGCTTGGCCCGCAACGCCTCGGCCTCGACGATGATGCGCTTGATGTCCTCCTGCACGTCCTGGTACTTCTTCTTGCCCAGGGTAAGGTTCGCCACCATGCAGCCGAGCGCCGTGCCCATGGCGCCTACGAAAGCGGAGGCTCCCCCGCCGCCCGGTACCGGAGCGGCTGACGCCAGGACGGTCAGGAAATCTGTGCAACGGTCGTCCGTGATCATGTGTGACCTCCACGGGTTCATAGTGATGGCCAGATTACTTTTACCACACTGAGGCCCGCGGAACATCGGTGCAGCGGTTTCACGATGACCATGATGCATGTGTCCGACCGGCCGTGACCTCGGCGCCGGTCGGACAAGACGACTGTCCATCCGGCCATGAGCGCCGCCCCTTTCCTGGCGCGGCCGCCGTCTATGGACGGTAGAGGATCGTGCCGCCACCAAGCCGCGCGACGCCCGGCTGGCGGCCGAGTTCCTCGCAAAGGCGCAAGAGTGCCCTGTCCTTCTCCTTGGCCTCGATCATCACGTCGAAATCCTGTCCGAGCGGCCTCGCCGCTTCAAGCAGGTCGAGGCCGTCCGCCAGGGAGATGAAGTCGGCGTGCGCCCGCGGATTCGCCTCATCCCGCGGCGAGGAGAGGTGGACCTTGGGCGGTTCGCCCTCGGGCCAGGTCCGGAACGCTTGCTGAAGCAGCCCGCCAAGAGGCTCTTTGGCGCCTCCATTGCAGCGGTGGTGGAGCGTGTCGATCACGACCGGCAGGCCGAGGTCCGCCGCACCCGCAAGGACCTCCGCGGCGGTGAAGCTGCGGTCGTCGTTTTCCACGGCCAGCGCCGTCCGGATCCGAGGGGGCAGGCGCATGACGTTCGCGGCAAAGCGTCCGAGAGCCGCCGAGCGGTCCCCGTACGCCCCGCCAACGTGCACCACAAGCCGCACGCGGCCCCCAAGTTCCATGGCGTCGATCATGCGCAGGTGAAAGCCGAGCGTCCGCAGGGAGGTATCCTGCACCGCCTCAAGCGGACTGCTCAGGACGACGAAGTGATCCGGGTGGAACGAGACTCTCATGCCATGCGCGCGGACGATCTGGCCGAGGACGCGGAAGTCGCGGTCAAGGTAGCGGAAGAAGTCCCGCTCCTCTGTGTCCGGGTGGCCGAGCAGCGGGATCAGGCGCGACGAGAAGCGGTAGAGCTCGATGCCGTGCTCCGCCGCGTGGCGCAGCAGGGCGGCCGTGCTCTCGAGATTGCCACCCGCGATGTGCGTGAGCCTCTGCAGGGCCTCCTGGCGATTCGGCAGGCGGCGAAAGGTGGAGAGGTTCATGGTGCGCGAAGGCGATAGGTCGGTGCGCAGGCTGGACATCGCGACAAAGCCGAACCGCACCCGCATGGAGGCGCCTCCCCGCCTAGCTTGCGCCAGGAGCGCGGCGGGCGGCGGACCGCTCCTTGGCAGGCGGGTTCGCCAGCGTGCCGTCTCGCAGCCGCTCGAGCCGATCTCGGGCCTGCGCGATGTCCTGGACGAGCAGCGGCGCCAGGTTCGGCCTGCGCCGGACGGCCAGCGGGTGGTAGCTTGCCAGGAGCGGCAGGCCGCAAAAGGTCTGCCAGCGGCCGCGCGGTTCCCGCACGGAGGCGTCGGGGCCCATGACTGCCTGCACGACCGTGTTGCCGAGCGCGAGCAGCACCTTCGGGCCGCTCGCGCGCAACTGGTCCTCCAGGATCGGCAGGCAGACGCTGTTGGCTGCCCGCCGGTCGTAGACCCCGCGCGGCCGCACCTCGTAGAGGAAGAGCACCTGGACGTCCGCGTCCGGCACTTGCGCCTGCGCCAAGGCCTGCCGAAGCGCCCGGCGCTTCGGGCAGACGAAGGGCGGGCCCTGCGCATCCTCGCGCGGGCCAGGATTGTCCATGATCACGCCAAGCCCCGCAGCGGCGGAACCTTCCCCCAGACGACGCGCGGGCCGCCGGAGACGGCCGCCCGCAGGGCATAGCCGTCGGCCTGCGGCGGCAGCGCGAACTCCGGCCAGGGAGCCCCGACATCCTGCACGCGGCAAGTCTGCCACGGCGCAATGGCGGCCATACCGCGAGCCGCACCCAGAGAACGGCCAGACGCTGCGGATCCGCCTAGCTATGGGTGGCTCCACGGGCGCCGCAGGCCAGGGTGCAGGATCCGCACGCTTGGTTTTCGGCGCACGGGCGGACGCGCACGAGACTTCCCTCCGGCAGGCGACCCAGCCGCACCAGGTGCTCGATGCCCGCCAGCAGGAGCGCTGGGGGCACGCCGAGACTGGTGGCGAGTTCCTGCAGGGTCCAGCGATCCCGTCGGGTCAGGGCTGACTCGATCTCCCACAGCATGGCCGGACACCTCCTTTCAGGGCGCGAGGCCGAGCAGCTCGCCGAGTCTCTCGATCAGGAGCCCGACGGCGAAGGCGACCCCCACGTTCACCGCAACGCCCAGGGCGGCCCAACTCCAGGCGCCGCTTTCGCGGCGCATCTGCACGACGGTGGAAAGGCACGGGACGTAGAGCATGTAGACGACGAGATACGTGAACGCGACGAGCGGCGGCATGGCCTGCGTCAGGGCGTGCGAAAGGGAAAGGTAGCCGGAGCCCGAGCCGTAGAGGACGCCCAGCGTGGAGAGGGTGGTCTCCTTCGCGACGAAGCCGAAGAGGATCGCGATCATCAGCCGCCAGTCGAAGCCGAAGTGCCGTCCGACAAGCTGCGTCAGCCACTGGCCGATCATGCCGGCATAGGAGTGGTCCAGCGGCTGGCCCGCGGGAAAGTACGTGAGGGCCCAGATGGCGATCGTCGCCCAGATCAGGAACCACCAGATCCGGCTCAGGAACAGCCAGACGCGATGCCAGGTGGCGAGCAGCACCGTCCGCCAGGACGGCCAGTGGTAGCGCGGCAGTTCGAGCACGAGCGGCGCGGGGTCGGTCGGCAGGATCGTGCGGCGGTAGAGAGCCGCCACGAGGGTCAGGGTGGCAAGGCTGATGAGGATCAGCCCGATCATCGCCACGGCGCCGGCAGCCCCGGGGAAGAAGGCGGCCGTCACCACGGCCATCACGCCGAGCCTGGCGTTGCAGGGTATGAATGGGATCACCAGGTTGGCGAGCAGCCTGTCGCGCGGGTTCTCCATCACCCGCGTCGCGGTCATGGCCGGGACGTTGCAGCCGTAGGCCGACACGAGGGCGAAGAAGCCCTTGCCATGGAGGCCGATGAGCTGCATGAAGCGGTCGACGAGCAGCGAGGCGCGCGCCATGTAGCCCGAGTCCTGCAGCAGCTGGTAGACGGCGAAGAAGACCGCCATGTACGGCACGAACGAGAGCACGGCGCCGACGCCAGGGAAGACGCCCGCCAGCACGAGGCTGCGCAGGAAGGCCGGCGCACCCGCCTGGGCGAGCCACGCGGCAACAGCCCCGCCCATGCCGACCAGCAGGCGGTCCACCCGCTCGGAAAGGGGGGCGCTGGCGACGAAGGCGAGCCAGAAGCCGGCCGAGAAGACGCCGGCCATGACAAGGTAGCCCCAGAAGGGATGCAGCAGCAGCCGGTCGAGGTCCTCGCTGGCGTCCCTGCGCCAGCGCAGGCGTCGCCGGCTGCTCGCCCTCAGGATCGCGGCGATCAAGTCGTAGCGGCTGTCCGCGAGCAGAAGGGTGAGTTCCGCCTGTCTGCCGCGGGCGTCCACGCTGGCTACCCTGGCCGCCTGCAGCATGGCGCCGCCGCGTAGCCGCCCGCCCTCCTCCCCGGCCAGCAGGACGCGCGAGAGCGCGATGGCCTCAGAGCCGCGGGGCAGGGCAGCCACGGCGCTGCGGACGTCGTCCTCGCCCTGCAGCAGCTGAAGCGCGGCCCATTCCGGCCTGTAGCCAAGGCCCTGCAACGTCGCGAGCCTGGCGGTCAGCGGTGCGATGAGCTCCCGTCGGACCTCGTCCGGGTAGGGGACAGCGCTGGCCGGAACGGATGCGGCCGGCTGCCGGGCGACCTGGCGCACGGCGGCGATCAGGCGCTTCAGCCCCGTGGAGCGGGACGCCACGGTCGGCACGACCGCGACGCCCAACAGCTCCGACATCCGCTTCGCGTCGACCTGCAGCCCGTCGCGGGCGGCCGCGTCCATCATGTTGAGGGCCACGACGACCCTCGGCGTAAACTCGAGCAGTTCGAGGACGAGGTAAAGGTTGCGCTCCAGCCGCGAGGCGTCGACGACAACGATCACCGCGTCGTGCGGCTGCTGCAGGAGGAAGTCACGGGTCACGCGCTCTTCCTGCGAGTAGGCCTCGAGCGCATAGGTGCCGGGCAGGTCCACGAGTTCCAGCGCCTCCCCGGCATGGGTCGGAAGTCTGCCCGTGACGTAGTCGACCGTGGTGCCGGGCCAGTTCGCGACCTCCTGGTGCCTGCCCGTCAAGGCATTGAAGAGCGTGGTCTTGCCGACGTTCGGATTCCCGGCGAGCGCGACACGCATCAGGCGACCTCCGTTCGCCGAGGCACGCGGACATCACGCCCGCACGGTGACCGTGATCTGCTCCGCGTCCTTGATCCGCAGGGCCAGGCGCGTGCCGCGGACCTCGATCTCGATCGGCCCGCCCATCGGCATCCTGCGCAGGATCTGCACGGGGCTTCGGGGCGTGATGCCAAGCGCCAGCATGCGGCTGCGAAACGCGGAAGGTCCGGAGATCTCCTGGACCTCAGCCTTCACGGCCGCTTGCAGCTCAGACAGACGCAGCGTGCGAACCATCGGCTCCCTCTCTTTGCAGGGCCAGGCGCCGTCTGCCGGCGCTACCGAGTCTATGAGCCGTCCGGGCAGGCTAGGCCGAGCAACGCAGAGGAGCCCTGCCCAGGTGGGGGGCTCCTCGGATCGACGTCGAGAGGTTCGGGATCTTGTCACCGGCCGCCATCGGCGCCGAAGGCGGCACAGCTCCACCGGACTTTCGGTCTAGACGCGCACGCCGACGAGCACCGCACGGGACTTCACGAGATGCAGCCCGTCGGCCTCCTTGCGAACCTGCAGGGCCTGCCGCTCCACGGGGCTGGCCTCCTTGAGAATCGCCCCGATGGCACCGAGGTCGACCTCGGACGGCGAGACGGGAGCCAGCCAGCGCGCGAGCGTGTAGTCCTCACGCTCGATCTCGAGCGCGTCGATCCTGAAGCCCGCTGCCTCCACGGCGGCGCGCCAGCCCTCCGGCGACAGGGCGGACCGGTGTGAAGCGTCCCGCAGGCGCTCGATCCGGTTGACCAGCCCGATCGCCTCGTCGCCGGCTGTCATGTCGGAGATGCCGAGCCTGCCTTCCCTGGCGAGCAACCGGTGCGCCTCCCTGAGGAAGGCCGGAACGTCGGGGAAGTGATGTGCGGCGCGACGGCAGGTCGCCAAGCTGAACGAGCCCGCTGGCCTGGGAACCGATACCGCGTCGGCTACGAGCGTCTCGATTTCGAGGCCACGGTCCTCGGCGAGTTGCCTGGCCTCCTCGAGCATCTCACGGGTGAAATCGACCAGCAGCGCACTGGCGATCAACGGCCGCAGATGCAGGGCGGTATGTCCGGTGCCCGCCGCAATGTCGACGAGCCGATCCCTGGGCTTCGGATCCAGCAGTTGCGTCAACAGGTCGAGGTCCTTGCCCGCCTTGTGGCTTGGGCTGGCCGTATAGCCAGCGGCATGTCGCGCGAAGAAGTCCTGCACGTCGTTCGGCATTGTCCATCCCTCCCAGGCAAGCGTAGCCCGAGGATCGCGCACGTGCCATCGAGAAACGGGATGACAGCCATACGAAATGCCCGGGTCCGACCCCCGCAGGGCACCCTCAGGTCACTCAACCATGCCGGGCTCACCAATAGGGAAGGAGCGCCTTATCGGCGCTCCTCCTCGCCACCTTCCGCGAGTGCTTCCTCCGCCCGCTTGATCGCGAGCTGCACGAGCCTGCCGCAGTTGCGGGCGGAGACGCCGCCCCATCCTTCTCGATCCACGATGTCACTGACGCCGAGTTCCTGAGCCAGTTCGAACTTCAGGCGCTCGCCCATCCGCTGTGCCAAGAAGGTCCTCCTTTCCGGTGGCCCTCCTAGTTTGCGCCGTCCTCCGACCGCGACGCGCCGCACCATGCGGGCATCTCCACGCAAAGGGCCAGGTGAGGCGGTGCGGACCTCCTGACAGGACTGCCTGCCCTCGTTCGCCGTCTGTTTCCTCCGACATATGTTGCCAAAGATGTTGCCAACATGGATCGATCTGTCCGGTGCCTCTGGCCAAACTGGGCACCCGACGAAAGCCACACTATCGCGAAGATGGAGCCCTGGGTCCAATGAGGCAGTCTAACCAGGTGCGGTACTTGAGATACGGAAGAAGATCTGAATGGAACAGGCCGACACCTTCGAGGCTCACATAGCGGTCGATCGCCAAGCGCACAGAGACCGTGCCCCATGAGTCCCAGTCATCGGCTCCTCGCTGTTTCGAGTGGTGAGAGGGGGGGCAGAAGGCCTAGCGTAGAAGAGGTGGACAGCCGATGGCTTGCGCTCGAGTGAGCCCAAGGCAGGACGGGCGAAAGAGTGACGAGCTTGAGTCAAGAGGAACTGTTCCGGGCTGCACTGGGGTTGGAAGAGCCGTGGACGGTCGACAAGATCGAGTTTTCGGTTGAGGAGCAGAGGCTAGACATCTGGCTTGAGTACGGTAACGGCGCTCGTTTCGCATGCCCCCGCGGGGACACGACAGATCTCCAGCCGTATGACATGCGCGAGCACACCTGGCGGCACCTGAACTTCTTTCAGTTCCACACCTACCTGCATGCGCGCGTGCCGCGGGTGCGCTGCGGTCCTGTTCGCGACGGTGGGCCGCGATAGCGCCACGATTGCGCGCTTCCTTGAAGACTTCAAGCAGCACGGCGGACAGCCCGACGCGGTCAAGGAGGTCGCTCTCGACATGTCGGCCGCCTTTATCAAGGGCATGACCGAGACGTTCACGCAGGCCGCGCTGGTCTTCGATCGCTTCCATGCCACCAAGCTACTGACCGACGCCGTCGACGAGGTGCGTCGCGCTGAGCAGCGGATGCAGCCTGCCCTCAGGAACAGCCGTTACCTGTGGCTGCACAACGCGGAGGACCTACGCACCGACCAGCTCACCCAGTTGAGCGAACTGCGCTCACTCCATCTCAAGACGGCACGCGCCTACAACCTGAAGATGGCCTTCCAGGACTTTTACGACCAACCTGCGGAGACCGCCGAGCCCTACCTCCTGCGCTGGTACAACTGGGCGATCCGCAGCCAGCTGCCTCCCGTCAGGAGAGCCGCGAAGACGATCCAGAAACACTGGTCCGGTGTGCTCGGCTACCACCGCTCCCGGGTCACCAATGGCATGCTCGAGGCCTTCAACGGCTTGATCCAGTCTGCCAAGCGCAGGGCGCGTGGCTACCGCAGCCCGCAGACCCTCATCCTCATGGCCTATCTCATCGCAGGCAAGCTGTCCTTCAACCTTCCCAACCCTGTGTGACCACTCGAAACAGCGAGGAGCC
>JAJYSZ010000064.1 GCA_021793315.1 Bacillota bacterium
CGCCAACCCTCACGCCGAGAACGTGGTACGAGATGCCCGCGTACGCCAAGGACGGCAACGTCGTTTGCCATTTCCAAGCCGCACAGAAGTTCAAGATGAGGTGCTCGACCTTGGGCTTCAGCGACAAGGCGCATCTCGACGAAGGTACCGTGCGGCCGGTCGCCTTCGCGCTTACGGAGTTGACTGCTACCGAAGAGGCAAGGATCGCCGAGCTCGTGAAGAGAGCGGGGAGCTGATGCGGGTGGGGTCCGGGAAAGTGCCCCAAGTATTCGCGCTGCCGGCCTCTTGGCCGGGTCGCATCAAAGGTTAGAAGCCGCAAATGGTTACCCTGCCCGTCAGGCCCCAACCGCCTGCCATCGCCCCTATGAATCAATCGACTCGACGACATCCAGATGGTAACTGAAGTGGCTGGCCGGTCTGACACGTTCCGAGGGGCATGGCAAAGGAATATGTATCTTCCGGAGGAATTCTCCACCTTGATTGTCCTCTTGGGGAGGCGAACCGATGTTCGTCATAGCGACCGCCATGCTTCTCGCAGTGGTGGTCGCGTTCGAGTGGGGGCTGGTGAAGTTTCTTCGTGAAGAGATTGCGTTCGAGCGCCACCGCAAGGGCTTTCGCACTCGGCGGCTCCGCCGGGTGGGGCTTTCCGTCGCGGTGATCGCCAGCATATGCCTCGCGGTGATTGGCATCATCCTCATCCATGCCATTGTCGTACTCTGGTAGCCATCTCGCGCTCCGACCCTCTCGCGCCGTCGAAGCTGCCTTCGTGCGACGGGCTCCAGAGGCCGGATGCACAGCCACCCGCAGCAGGGCACTGTACTCCCAGCGAGTGTCTGCGCACCACCCGTAAGCCCCCTCCTCGCGCGCGACTGGCCGTATCACTGTGATCGTTGCAAGGCCCCGCCCCAGCGCAGGCGCCCGTCACCGAGACACGACCGTTCCCACCCCCTGGTCTCTGGAACGTGGTCGCCGATTGCCTATCGGGATTAGAGGCCCCTGTGCAAGGGAAACGGGGGGAGAGAAACTGAAACGTCTGGCCATAGCAATCGGCCTTCTGGCGGTCGTGCTGGGCGGATGCGGCGCCGCGAGTAAGGTCAACACAGGGACGACCGCCATCCCCATCTACAACGACGCGACGCACAAGGAGGCGGCCAGTTTTCCAGCAGCGCTGGGATTGATGGAGCCGAGTGTTGCGGACTACCGATGCTCCGGGGATTACGCGCCCGCCATGCGGAAGGCGCCCTCATCTTTGCAACAGGAGCCCTATGTTGGGCTTCCGCTCTGGCAATTGACCCTTCGGTGTGTGAACCCAAAGCTCAAGTTCAATCTGCCGAAGGGCTTCATCCGGCCGGGAATGGTGTGGGTTTCCGAACAGCCAACGAGCAAGACCGCCCTCCTCGAGGCGATGCAATTTCTGCACCCCGTCTCGCATCGACAGATCTCTTCCATCGGCAACTTGCCGATTGGGGAAGGACGGCTGACGAATGAGAATCTTGTCTGGCTGCTAGGTGACAAGACAACCTTCATTGGATTCCACAACAAGACCGAGACCGGGACCGTGCTGGTCTACCTGACCGGGAGAGCCGTATCGATGAAGGTGCTGAAGGAGTTCGCCAAGTCCATGCATCCGCTGCCCAGCGGGCCGTAGCGCACGGCAGTAAGTTGCGGGCAAGACTAAGGGTCGTCTCCCTTGGGCTGCCAACGACGCTCGGTACCGACGCGAACAATAAAGCCGTGCCGTCCATTGACAGCACGACCGCACATGCGCGAAGCTATAGTGGTTGGGAAGCAGCAATAACGTTGCTAACGCCCTTCCAAGTTAATTCTACACCGATTGGAAGCAAGACGTCAAGCCACAACGAAGGAGGAGTTGTCCTGGAGCAGGGCGACTGGAACGAGGAAACGGCGCGCCTCAATTTCGTCCTGGCTGAGGTGCACGCGCAGATCGAACGAGCACAGGCCGACTTTCGCGGCGTACGCGAGGATATGATCCACGACCGCCGAGAGTTCTGGGATGAGTTCCGGTTCAAGCCAGGCGAAATCTACGAGACGGTCGGTGCGGTCCTTCAGCAGAACAAGATGCTGGCGGAAGGCGAGCGCCGCTTCCGGCAGACCGCACAGTCCCTGCGGGATCTGAGCCGGCTCGAGCGTTCCCCTTACTTCGGCCGCGTGGACTTCGCCGAACCCCGCGCAGATGCGGCTGAGAAGATTTACATCGGCGTCGCGTCGCTGCGCACCGCCGACGACGACTTCCTCATCTACGACTGGCGCGCCCCCATCGCGAGCCTTTACTACGATCAGGGTCCCGGCACGGCGAGCTACATGTCGCCGATGGGCGAGGTCACAGGCCAGATGCTCCTCAAGCGCCAGTTCGTCATCAGCGAGGGACGCCTGCGCATGATGTTCGACACCGGCGTGACGATCGGCGACGAGCTCCTGATGGAGGCCTTGAGCGGACACTCGGACGCCGCGATGCACGCCATCGTGGCGACGATCCAGCGCGAGCAGAACCTGGTCATCCGCGACGACAGCCATCGCCTCCTGATCGTCCTTGGCTCCGCCGGCAGCGGCAAGACGTCGGTCGCCCTGCAGCGCGTCGCCTATCTCCTCTACCGCCACCGCGACAGCCTGCGGGCGGACCAGATGGTGCTCTTCTCCCCCAACTCCCTCTTCAACAGCTACGTCGCCACCGTGCTGCCCGAGCTCGGCGAGGAGCCCCTCCAGCAGACCACCTTTCAGCAGCTTCTGGATCGCAGGCTCGGCCAGACCTACCGGGTAGAGGACGCCTACGACCAGCTGGAAGGTCTTCTGGCCGCGCAAGATCCTGCGCTGCGGTCGGCACGGCTGGAGGGCATCCGCTTCAAGTCGTCCACGGCGTTCCAGGACATCCTGGACCGCTACGCCGCGAGGTTGCGCCAGGAAGGCATGCTCTTCGAGCCCGTGCGCTTCCGCGGCAAGGAGATCGTGTCCGTCCAGGCGATGCGCTCGCGCTTCGCCGCCTTCGGGCCGGACGTCGCCGCCTCCACCCGCGTCAGCGTGATTCACGACTGGATCGCCGAGAAGCTCGCCGCCTTCGAACGGCGGGAGTCCCAGGAGGACTGGGTGGACGAGGAGGTCCAGCTGCTCGGCCCCGAGGAGTTCCAGAGCGCGGACATGAAGGTGGGCCGCAGGCGTAGGGGCGCCGGCGAGGACCACATGGAAGCCGTGCGCGGCCACCTCGGATCGAAGATCGTGCACAAGAACCTGCAATCGGCCCGGACCTGGGTGGAGCAGCGGCAGTACGTCGATCTCGAGCGGCTCTACCTGCGGCTCTTCAAGGACCAGAGCCTCATGGGCGAACTCGCGGCTGCCGCCGACCTCCCGGACGGCTGGTATGAGATCCGCCGCGACACGCGCGAGCGCCTCGAACGGACGATCCTGCCCTATGAGGACGCGACGCCGCTCCTCTACCTCGACGCGCTGGTCCGCGGGGCGCGCGTCAACCGCAGCGCGCGCCACGTCATCGTCGACGAAGCCCAGGACTACTCGCCGCTGCAGTTCGAGGTGTTGCGCCACCTCTTCCCCTCCGCCCGCCTCACGCTCCTCGGCGACCCGGACCAGACGGTGTCCGCGGCGCCTTCCGCGCTCGCCGCCCCCGAAGGGCTCGCGGCACAGTACGGGCCCGACGAGACAGAGGTCGTGCGGCTGCGGCAGAGCTACCGCTCCACCCGCGAAATCGTCGAGTTCACGCGGCGCCTTCTGCCCGCCGAGGACATCGTGCCGTTCGAGCGCCACGGGGAGAAGCCTGCGGTCGTGCGGGTGCAAAGCCGTGCGGAGCTCGCGGCCCGCATCGCCGAGGCCATCGCGCAGCTGCAGCGCGATGGCCAGGAGACGATCGCGGTGATCTGCAAGACGGCCCGCGAGAGCGAGGAGGCTTTCGGCGCGCTCGAGCCGAGGCTCGCCCTCCAGATCATCGCGAAGGACGCGTCGTCCTTCACCCGTGGCGTGCTTGTCCTGCCCGGATACCTCGCCAAGGGACTCGAATTCGACGCCGTCATCATCTACGACGCCTCGGCGGGCGTCTACGGAAGCCTCGAGGAGCGGGGTCTCTTGTACACCGCCTGCACCCGGGCGATGCACCGCCTGCGCCTCTACACGGTGGGCGAACTCTCGCCGATCCTCAGGGCCGTGGATGCGACGACCTATGAGGAAGCGGCACGTTAGGGACGCTCCCTAAGCGGTGCCCGGACTGAACGCCAGCTCTGAAGGCGAATGCGGAGCGCCACCGCACCGGTGGCGCTCCGCTTGGCGTCATTGCGCGTCCGGTTGATCGTCCGCGGGCTGCGTGCCGCCCGCGACGCAGTTGCCGACCGCACCCTGGAGGACGATCGGTCCCGTGGCCTCCTCGTGGTCGCCGGCCTGCACGTAGACCCTGGCCGTAGGCGGTACCGGGAGCGCGATGTCGGTCCCGGTGTGGACGCCCTGCCACATGTTGAAGTTGGGGTCCACCTCGACCATCTGGCGCATGATCTCTCCCTGGATCGTGTACCAGTACCGGTCGTACTGGGACCCGAAGGTCGACGGACTGGGGAGATTGATGCCCGTGATCACGATCGCGGAGCCGCTTCCGGGACCCTGGCGCAGCCAGAGCGACCCGCCGGGGATGAACGTCGGCGTGAGCGGGCTCGCGGTATCGATGAAGTTCGTGCCCCGTCCCGGTATGGGCTCCGGTTCCGGCGGCCCCGACACCGGCCACGCCACCTCGAGCGGACTTGGCGCCGCCACCTGGTTGTGCTGTCCGATCATGTGGAACGTCACCGGTCCCACGACGCCGTCGGCCGCGATGCCGCTCGCCGTCTGGAATGCGATCACGGCCGCGCGCGTCGCGGCGTCGTAGTACCCGTGCACCCTGCCGCTGTAGTGGCCGAGGCGGTGGAGGATCGTCTGCAGGAAGACGACGTCGAAGCCGTTGCGCCCGGTCTGGATCGCCCGTCCGCCGGCGAACGTGTAGAGCCAGCTGGCGTCGAGCGTGCCGTTGCCGACCGTCGCCGTGGTGTCGAGGCCGGTCGCACCGTTTCGGGCGGCGTCCAGCTTGAACGCCAGCACGGCCTGGGCGGTCGCCGTATCGAAGTCTCCGTCGGCCGGCCGGCCGATCAGGGCGGCATAGCCGAAGCAGTTGAGCCGGTTCTGCAGGATCGTGACGTCGCCGCCGCTCAGACCCGGGCTCAGGCTGCGGCTGCCATAGACCGGCCCGCCGTAGGTGGTGTTCGGCCCGACGCCCTGGCCGTAGACGAAGTAGGTGTTCGGCCCGACGACACCGTCGGCCGAAAGGCCGAAATAGCTCTGGATGTTGCGCACGGCGCCCTGGGTCTGCGGGCCGAAGATGCCGTCCACCGTGATCGGGCTGCCCATGGGACCCGCGGGCGGGTTCATCGCGGTGAGCATCAAGTTGTAGACCGCCTGCGCGACCGCCACATCGGTCCCGTGCAGGTTGGGCGACTGCAGCGACAGGGTCCTGCTGCCGAACGCCACGTATGGGGGGAACGTGTCCTCGAAGCGTGCCATGGAGCTCCTCCTCGCGGGGCTAGCTCCAGTAGCCTATTCACGGAATGACATAGGTGCCTTTCCAAGGAGGCGTCTGGTCGGCACGACCCGAGGCATGCCGGCGCCCCTCTCTCCCAGGGGACAGAGGGGCGCCTGGATTCGAGGGAGGCCTCGGCCGGGGGACGGCTCAACCCACCTACTTGTAGCTACGCATCGAGATCGCCATTCCGAGGGCCGTCTCGGCCGGCGACGCGGCACCCGGGTAGGCGCGCACCAAAAGCAGCTCGCTGCCGCTTGTCCAGCTGACCGTCGCCTGCGTGCCGGTCGGCGTCACGTCGACAGAGATGCCTCCGGACGTGGTCGGCACCGGCATGAAGTACCGGTGCAGGAAGGCCACCACCGCGGACGCCTCGGAATCCGGCGGCGCCGACGTGCCGCTCACGCGCACGGTCCAGCGCCCTTCCTGCCAGACGATCTCGGTCGTGCCGAGAAGGGCGTTCGGGAACTCCTTGGCCATGATGCCGCTGCCGAGGTCGACTGTCGGTGCGCTCGACGGCACCTGCTGGTTGCCGAAGCCCTGCACGAAGGCGCCTTGGGCGTGCGTGGACGTATCGAAGCGCGAATCGGTAAAGGCTGCAAGCGGGTGCCCTGGCGACGAGAGCGTCACGCTGTAGGTCGACAGAAATCCGGGATAGCCCATGATCGGCGTCGTCGAGTAACTCGGCTTGTAGTACATGTCCAGGGAGCCCGCGGCATCGGTCGGCAGCACGGTCGGGGCCGTCGCATAGGCCATGACCGACTGCGGCAGGGACGCCATGGCCATCCGGATGATGGCCGGGAACGGCGAGGCGGAGGCCGTGGTGGACGGATCGGTGGAGGCGGCGCTGGAACCGGACGATGCGGCCGATCCTGAACCGGATGCCGACGCGGAACTTGAACTGGAGCCGGTGGTGGAACTCGACGATCCGCCTGAACTGAGCGCTGTCGTCGAGGCGCCACTCGCGCCCGATGAAGGCGACGGGCTCGTCTGGTGACGCGTCGCGCCTTGGCTCGATCCGGACGCGCCGGTCAGCGAACCGCATCCGGCTGCGATCAGCGTGAGCGATGCCACGACTCCGGCAACGACGGCGATCCGCCGCAGGTTCTGCATGTCTACTTGTCCTCCTTGGCTTCGCGGGACTCCCTTGGTTCTGGACCCACCCAAGGAAACGCCCGGCCGCTTCCCGTGGTTTCTGGAGCGTTCTGGCAGAGGGCGCGCAGCCGCCTGCGAACGCAAGCCTATGCGGCACACCACGCGCGGTCGCGAACTCAGCGACATGCGGACACCGGACAACGTCCATCTGGTTCTATTCTCTCTAGTTCGGCAGGATCTGGATGACTGGCGCCGAATCCCTGCCGGTCGTTTCCTTGCCCGATGGGAGCCGCGGTTGGATCAAATGGCTTGGGAAGTGATGGCCACGACAGGTCGCGGAAGGAGCGTGGCGGCCGCCGCATCGTTGGCCGCGCTGGTCGTCGCGTCTTTCGGCGGCGCGACCGTGCATGTCTCGGCCAGCGCGGGCGTCGTCACCGCACAGCAGAAGCAGCTTGCCTACATCGCCAGCACGTTCGAGGAGAACCAGCCGCAGCTCGCGCAGCCAGCTGCGCTACATGCCTACGAGCGCTTCGCTCGTAGGGTCGTCGCTCAGGCCAACCCACCCGTCCCGAAGTGGAAGCTCCTGATGCTGGCGGACGAGTTGGCCGCTCGGCTGCACGATCAGCACGCGTACGTGATGCTCCCCACGTCGGCCAAAACGCTGCCTGTCGGGTTCTACTGGGCCTCCGACGGGATCGTGGTCGTTCCCGTGCCTCACGCGCCCAGAGGCCTGACCGTCGGCGACCGGGTCGTACGCGTCGGCAACCTGACGGTGGCGGACCTGAAGCGCAGGATAGCGGATCTTCTGAATGGCAACGCGGAGCTCAGAAGGTTCGAGGCCGGCAACGACCTGCCGGATGGCGACTTTCTCCATGCGCTCGGCGTCGTCGCGCCGGACGGGACCGTCAAGCTGACACTGCGCCGGGCTAGCGGCAAGGAGTACACAGTGAGGCCCCGACTGCTCCCCATGCGGGAGGTCAGGACGGCCGCCACTGCGCGCCTGAGCGCCGCATTCGCCGCGCGCTACCTCAGCTTGGACGGGCTGCCGTCCACCGATGGGCGCGCCTACGCCTGGCGGGTGGTGCCGCGCCAACATTACGGCGTCTTTTGGCTCTCGCAGTGCACGCCCTCCCGAGAACTGAACCAGTCCATCGGCAGATTCTTTGCGCAGGTCGAGGCGGACCACATCCAAAACGTCGTCCTCGATGTGGACTTCAACCCTGGCGGCATGGGCACCATCGTCAACGCCTTCCTGCGCTACCTGCCCATGCCCAGCGCCAAAGGCTACTACACGCTTGACTCCTTTGGCGACACCACATACCTGAAACTGCCCCACCCGGCGACGCCGGCCGTCTACCGAGGCAAGGTCTACGTGTTGACGAACTGGGGCACGTGCAGCGCCGCGGTGCTATTCGCCGACATCCTGGCCACCAACGGACTCGCGACGACGGTGGGGCAGCCCACAGGGGGCAATCCGGAAGCCACGTCCAACCCCCAAAGCTTCCCTGTGCCGGGTGGCAGCCTGACGGTCGTCTCCGCGAACATGCGGCTGCTCGACTCCGCCCTGAACCAGACGGACTCTCCCACGCTGCGCCCCGAGGTGTACGCGCCCGTGACCGTCGAGGACATTCAGCGGGGCGTGAATCCCCTGGACCAGTGGGCGGCCTCCCTTGTCGGCGCGGCGCCGGCGGGCTCCGCCACACGCTCCAAGATGGCGGCAAAGTCCAAGTGACGCTCCTGGCTCCCTCCTGGCCGCGCCGCAACGCCCTGACGCCAGGAGTCGAGTCACGTGGAACGGAACTGATCGTCTGCTAAGGAGGCGATCGCATGCGTCTTCTTCTTCTCGGCGGCACGGTGTTTCTCGGCAAGCACATCGCGGAAGCCGCCCTCGCGGCCGGCCATGATGTCACCCTGTTCCACCGTGGCCAGCACGGACGGGATCTCTTCCCCACCGCTGGCCACGTGTTCGGCGACCGCGACGGCGGACTCGCAGCCTTCGCCGGGCAACGCTTCGACGCCGTCATCGACACGTCGGCTACCTGCCGCGCGTGGTACGCCAGTCCCTGCGGCAGCTCAAGGGGGCGTGCCCGCACTACACCTTCATCTCCAGCATCAACGCGTACGCTTCGCTGGTCGAGGTCGGCGTCACGGAAGGCGCCCCACGCGCGCAGTTGCCGTCCGAGACCGAGGAGGACGTCTCCACCTGGTATGGCGCGCTCAAGGCCCGATGCGAAATCGACGTGCAGGAAACCTTCGGCGATCACGCCCTCGTGATCCGGCCCGGGCTGATCGTCAGCCCTGACGACGCGAGCGATCGCTTCCCCTACTGGGTCGCGCGCGGCGCGCGCGACGGCGAGATGCTCGCCCCGGGACGGCCCGATCAGCCGGTCCAGGTGATCGACGTCCGCGACCTCGCGGCGTGGACCCTCGCGATGGTGGAACGCGGACGTCCGGTGTGTACAACGCCACGGGTCCCGAGGCGCCTCTGACCATGGGCGAGATTCGCTGGGTCACGGAGGAATTCCTCGCCGCTCAAGGCGTGGCACCGTGGACGGAACTGCCCCCGAGCGAACCGGACGCGATCGGCTTCGAGTCCGTGTCGATCCGCAAGGCACTCGCGGCGGGGCTCTCGCTTCGTCCCCTGCGCGACACCGTGCGCGACACCCTGGCCTGGGACCGCTCACGACCGGCGGACGCCCCACGCCGCGCCGGGATCAGCGCCGCCCGGGAACAGGAGCTGCTCTCGGCTTGGCACGCAGCCGCCGCGTCCCAGCCCCGTGCCCGGGGCCCCCTGAACGGCCGCCATGGATCTACGGCTGGTCTGTTTGGACCGACTCCTTACGCTCCGCCTGAGCCTAGAGGACGGCCAACGTCCTCGACCGCCTTCTTCACGCCGTCAAGCAGCTTCTGGTTCTTGCGTGAGCGGCTGCCATAGAGCCTAGCCGAGAACACGGTGATGATCTCCAGCACATCTTTGGCCAGGTTCCCGGGCTTCTGCACGAGACCGTACGCTACGTAACCACGCGACCGGTAGAAGTCGACGAGCCACGGATGCTGTTCGGCGGTATCGAGAAGCAGTTCCGTGGCGCCGAGATCGAGCACGCGCTTTTCCGCCTCCGAGAGCGCGAGGTTTCCGTAGCCTTTTCGGCCGTGATCAGGCCGGACGGCCAGGAGGTTGAGATGCCAGCCCTCGTCGCTGTGTCGCAGCGTGAACGTGGCGATCAGTTGCCCATGCGCATAGCCGCCCCACACGAGACGATCGCCGAGAAACTCCTCCCCGCGCTGGTTCGTCATCGTGGCCGCTCGCGTCCTGCACACCAAGACCATGGTACTCGGAGTCACCAAGATCAGTCGAAAGGATCTCGAGGCCGCAGCGCGGCGGCATGAGCGGCTGAAGCTTCAGGTACTGGGTCTGCTGATCATCGACCAAGATGTTCCGGCGGCTTGTTTGCTGATACGGTTGAGGCCGTCCAAGTGTATGGCTCGATCAGGGCGTCGGCTGATATTCGGCGAGCAATCGAAGGCAAGAACCGCACAGAGTGATCCTCTTCAGCAGGATGGCTCCTTGCCGCCCGTAAGAGCGCAACCTCGGCGGTAGCGGCCGCCTATCCGGGTCGCCCGAGCGCCTCTCCAATGCCCGGGGCGCCACGTGGTCAACCCAATGGCCCGGTCGCGGCCGTCTGCCTCGCGCGGACTTGCGACCAGCGTCGATCCGCTAGTCCGTCTCGGCGACGCTCTCGATGTCCGAGACGCCCCGCGGCCTCCCCGCACGCATCCAGCGCCAGTAGAGAACAACCGCGATCAGCAACGCGCCGACCAGCGACGCGATCGGGTAGATGCGAATGAGGTCCACTCCGAGCGTCAGACCCACAAGTCCGGATCCGACCACGTTCACGATCACGAGCCCCCACCTGCCCTCGCGCCAGGAGGTCACGGCCATGGCGAGCAAGCCGAACAGGAACGAGAGGAAGACGGCCACGGCGTAGAAGAGCACGAGCACCTGGTCTTGTCCCCTTGCGGCGATCACAAGGGCCGCGGAGACCGCGAGGAAGACGGCCACGCCCCAATACGGCGTATGGTGCCGGTTTGTCCGCGAGAGTCGGACCGGAAGGATGCCGAAGCCGCCGTCCCCCTTCTCGCTGCGGGCCAGCGCCTTGAGCAGGCCGGGACCGGCGTTGAACGACGAGTTGGCGGCCGAGAGCAGGATCAAGGCGCTCGCGATCTGGAAGGCCGCGTAGAGCCCGCCCTTCCCGACCGCGTCGGCCGCGATGACGGCTATCTGGGTCGAGTCGGCGGGCGGGATTCCCGCGTGCAGGCGCACGGCCAGCACGGCGAGCCCAAGGGTCAGGAACATCACGATGCCGAGCGTGAGCCAGATCGTGATGCGCCCGAAGTCGACCCGGCTGCGGTCGTCGATCTGTCCGAGCTGCGCGATGGCCGACGATGGCGCCTCGGTGCCGGTGGCAAGCGCCATCCCGACGGGGAACGCGAGCAGCACGGCCAGGGGAGGCGAGTGCTGGGCGCCTCCGAGGACGGGCGTCACCGGGCCGACCGAGACTGGGGCCAGGAAGCCGTGGACCAGCACCGCGGCCGCGATCCCGACAAAGGTGATCGTCATGGCGGCGAAAATCGCCCGACCCCCGTGACCGAACAGCGTGAGCACGCCCACGAGAACGGTGAGGGCGAGGGCGATCGGTATGCGCGAGGCCGCCAGTTGCGGGACGTAGGCGATGATCGCCGAGGATCCCGCGGCGACGCTGATGGCGATGGTGAGAGCGTAGTCGACGATCAACGCTCCAAGCGGTATGAAGGACCATGCGTCGCCGAACGATCGGGCGGCCGCCGCGGCGCTGCCACCGCCGCGCGGGAAATGCCCAATCAACTGATGGTAGTTCACGTCCACCAGGGCGACGATGCCCATCACAACCGCCATCGTTACGACAAGCAGCGCGAGGTCGCCATGCAGTGCCCGCAGCGCGGCCTCGATGGCGTACGCAACCGAGGATACGGGATCTCCCATGACCGCAAACGCGAAGGCGATGAGGAGAACGAACCGCGACTGGGCTCGGCCCCTACCCTGGCCGCCTTGGACGACGTGAGATTGCGCTGCCGTACGTGCTGCCCCTCTCGAAAGCTCCGCCTCAAGCAAAAAGAAAAAACCGGTGCCGACCAGGCTTCCCGGCTCTCCACAAGGCAATGTAGGTCCTTGGCGGTGCGAAGTCAAGACTGAAACCTCGGCCATTCGCGCCTTCGTAGCCACCTGAGGCACGTCCACCGGGCCGCCAGAGCACGGCCGTCGCAGACGTGGCCGTGAGACGCCGAAGGATCGGCGTCCGCCCTGGGGAATCACCCCACCAACTGGAGTGATGATCATGCGCGGGTCCCGAGCGCTCGTGCTCGCGGTGGCCGCGGCGATCGCCCTGTCCGGCTGTGCGACCGCCGCCGCGACGCGCCTGCCGCCCAAGCCCCTGCGGCCGATCACGGCCAAGTTCCTCGGCTCCGTCGGCGCGCCCTCGGTCACGGCGGTCCAGTTCATCGGACCCCGCGACGGCTGGATCGGCGTCGGAGGAACGCCGTACGTCCAAGGGCAGAAGGTGTCCTTCTCGAGCGCGCTCCTGCGGACCAGCGACGGCGGCCGCAGCTGGCACGTCGTCGCGCGTACGAAGCTGCCCATCCTCTCGATCGACTTCTCGTCACCGCAAAGCGGCTTCGTCTTGGCGGGCGCGTGGGTCGACACGACGACGCGGTTCACGCTCTACCGGAGCTCCGACGGCGGACGCACCTTGAGGGAACTCTCCCACCCCCAGGCGGACGCGGGGCAAGCCGTGCTGCGGTTCTCCTCCCCGACGCAGGGTTTCGTCGTCAGCCAGAACACCCTCGATATCACCGCGGACGGAGGGCACACCTGGCGGACGGCCGACGCCCAGCCGAAGCCGGGGTTCTTCGGCGGTCCGATGTCGTTCGCGCCCGCCTTCCTTTCGGCGAGCACCGGCTTCGTCGCCTGGGGAAACGGCCTCCTGCGGACGACCGACAGTGGCCAGTCCTGGCACAGGGTCTACTCCCTGCCTGGGTCCGACAATGCCTACGGACCGGTCACCTTCGCGACGACGGAGGTCGGCTACGCCGCACTTTGGATCAACACGGCCGCGCCTTTCCAGACCAGCAGCCTGGTTCTGCGCACCGATGACGGCGGCGCGTCATGGCACGTCGTCTCCGGCGCCCTGCCCGGAGAAAGCACCGTCGGCACGCCGCCCCCGGACGGTCCCGCGGACGAACTCACCGCCTGGGGGCAGGACGGCGTCGCCCTCGAAGAGCAGGGCGCGCTTTACGTCAGCCGTGACGCCGGCGCAACCTGGACGTCCATCGCCGGACCTCTGCTCGGCGACACCGCATGGTCGGACGTCCTGACCTACGCTCCAGGCATCGGCCTCCTCACCGACAACGTCGATGGCGATCTCATGCGCCTCGCGAACGACGGCTCGCTCAAGGTCCTATGGCCAGCCCTCTCGGTCGCCCAGGCGGACTTCTTCACCGCCACGAAGGGCTACGGCCTAGCGCGGGTGGACGGACAGGTGCGCCTCGTGCGCACGGCGGACGCCGGCAGGACCTGGCGCGCGGTGCGGCTGCCGGGGTCGGGTACCCCCCCGACGCTAGTCTCGTTCTCCAACGCCCGCCATGGCTGGGTCCTGCGCGGCGATGGCGCGCGTCCGCTGGCGACGGACAACGGCGGGAGAACGTGGCATCCGCTGTCTCTGAGCTCCCCGGCCTCGGTGCAGCTCCTTGCGGGCGGGAGGGGCTTCGCGCTGGTGCAAAGGGATGTCGCGAAGCCTCCGGTCCTACTCGCCACGTCCGACGGCGGCAAGCACTTCGCGCAGTCCCGCGTTCCGCGGGAGCTTCCCAGCGTCGGCGGCGTCATCCGCTTCGCGACGCCGCAGGTGGGGTTCGCGCTGTCGCCCATCGCTCTGTGGCGAACAGGCGACGGCGGGCGACACTGGCGGTACGTCCCGATGCCGGCGGCGCTCGCCGGGTTCCAGCGCGTCCTGGCGCTGCAGACCGACCCTTCAGGCGATCTCTGGTTCCTCGCCGCATTCAGTCGGAACGGCGGCTCCGTCACGCCGCAGGGGCTCTGGATCCTGCACCCGGACGGGGCATGGCGGACAGTGCGCCTACCAGGGGTCTACCTGCCGTTCGACGCGACGGAGGAGTCGCTCGCCGTCTACTCGCGGGACCAGGCCTGGCTCACGCTACCCGCCGGGATGTTCGAGACCAAGGACGGCGGCCGCACTTGGCGACCGGTCGCCCCCACGCTCTGATCCTTTGGCTGAATGCTCGATTCCTTGATATCTGCCGGAGCGCCGCTCCCTGGTCGAAGGACATGACGTTCTGCGCCTCGGGGGCCGTGACCCCATCTCGCATCATCTCAGGGACAGATGCAGCACACATCGGCGCACCCGCATACGATGGCGGCGTGCGCCAATCTTCTCACCTTCCGCCGCCCGCATGCCGCTTGACGCAACCCCCAAGAGCACTGGCGACCGAAAACCTACCTCTTGACTTATCTATACTCACCAGTAAGAATAACAGCTGGCTCCAAACACGTTCCCGCGGAAGGGCAGGCGATCGAAATGAAGCGCAACGCGCCGCCATGGCTCGGCACGGTTCTCGTCCTCATCGGCGGTCTGACCTGGGGTCTCGTGAGTCCCTCCCACGTCGTCCTGGGTGGCTCCGTACCAGGCAACATGAACGTCGCAGGCCACGTGGTCTGCGCCCTGGTTGCCACCGCGACGATCAGGCATCTTTCGGTCGTGTCCCGCCGCGGGGCAGAGGTCCGCTGATGGCCACGCGCGCGCTCCTGCACAGCCAGGACGATCCCGAGCCGGCCCGGCAGTCGCCTGAAGTTCTGGACAGTCGGCTCGCCCTCTCTGCAAAGGGTCTCAGGAAGCGCTACGGCGACGGCGCGGAGGCGCTCTGCGGTGTCGACTTCGCCGTGCGCAAAGGCGAGATCTACGGCCTGCTCGGCCCGAACGGCGCCGGCAAGAGCACGGCGGTGCAGATCCTGACCACGCTCCTCCTGCCGACCGACGGTAGCGCGCAGGTATTTGGCCGGGATATCGTCCGTGACCAGGACGCCGTGCGGCGTTCGATCGGGGTGGCGCTTCAAGACACAGGCGTCGACCCGCTTCTGACGGGCTTCGAGGCGCTCGAACTGCAGAGCCGCCTGTATGGCGCCACGCGGCGTGCCGCGAGAGAGCGGGCGCATGAGCTCTCCAGCATGCTCCAGCTCGAGAACTTCGCCCATCGGCGCATCGCGAACTATTCCGGCGGCATGCGGCGCAGGCTCGACCTCGCGCTCGGGCTCGTGCACCGGCCGCGGCTTCTCTTCCTCGATGAGCCCACGACCGGGCTCGACCCCTTGAGCCGCAACGCCCTCTGGGATCTCGTGCGGGCGGTCCGCGGCGAGTCCGGGACGACAGTCTTTCTCACGACGCAGTACCTCGAAGAGGCCGATACCCTTTGCGACCGCATCGCCATCCTTCGCGCGGGAACGGTGGTCGCCGAGGACACCCCTTCGCGCCTCAAGCGTCGCATGCGGCGCGACGTGATCGAGCTCGAACCCGAGGACCCTGGACAGGTGGCGGCACTCCTTCGGCTGGTACGCCGCATCCAGCCCGCAGCCACGCTGGAACGCGAGGCGGTGCGTGTCCATGTCAGCCACGGGGCGACGATCGCGCAGGAGCTGCTGGCGGCGGTGGCCGGGGCGGGCATCGCTCTTGCCGGGCTACGGGTCGCGCCACCGACGCTGGACGACGTGTTCCTCGAGCTGACGCGCGAGGACGGCGGTACCGACACGGGAGAGGAGGCCTGACCGATGCTGCGGTTCCTCGAGGAGCTTTGGCTCCTGACCGGCCGCTCACTCAAGGTGACCCTGCGCGAGCCCTGGGCGGTGATACCGAACATCGGCATCAGCCTGTTCTTCCTGTTCGTCTACGACGCTGGCCTCAGTGGCATCGCTCAGCTCCCCGCCTTCGGCGGGGTCCCCTATCTCGCGTTCATCCTGCCCGTCGCGCTGGTCTCCGGATCGGTCGGAGGCGCCGGCGCCGCTGGCCAGGCGCTGATCCGCGACCTCGAGTCCCGCTACTTCACCAAGCTTCGCCTGACCCCGGTCTCCCGCACGGCGCTCGTCATGGCGCCGATGCTCTCGGGCATGATCCAGCTCGTCGCACAGACGGTCCTGATCCTGCTCGTCGCCCTCGCGCTCGGCTTGAAGCTCCCGGGCGGCCTGCTCGCGGCGGTTGGTGTGGTGGTGCTCGCAGCCGGGTGGGGTCTCGGCTTCGCGGGCTACGCCGTCGGCACGGCGCTACGCTCGCGCTCGGGCCGCACCGCCCAGGCGGCCACGTTCATCTTCTTTCCGCTGCTCTTCCTGAGCGACACGTTCGTCCCCCTGACCCTGATCAAGGCAGGCTGGATGCGCGTCGCGGCCCATGTCAACCCGACAACCTACGTTTTCGACGCCATGCGCTCACTCCTGGCGCACGGTCTCGTGGCGGCGCCTCTCTTGCGCGGCCTCGCGGCGATCGTCGCACTGGCCGTGGTCACGCTGGGCTTCGCCGTGTACACCGCGCAGCGCACCCTGCGTGACGCCTGACGCCGCGGACATTTCCCAGCCCCGTTTTTGGGGACAGTCATTCGTCGTGTTCGGCAGTCCCTGAGGTCCGCAGCCCATGCGTAGATCGTGGGAACCCTTGAGGAAAGCCCAAACACGAAGCGGTGGGCCGCCCAGCGGCAGTATCGGCCCCAGGCGGTCCGCGCAAGTGTCCAGGCACGCCTCGGCTATGTCATCATGGGTGGCGAGGGGAGGCTTTTCCATGGACAAATTTCCGCCGGTCGCGGCCGTGACGGCCAAGGGCCCACTGGGCATCGTCCACCTGCCACGCATGTGGGCCAAGGCTCTGCAGCATGCCACCGGCCACCTGAACGACGACTACATCGTGGGCTGTGGGCTGGACCGCGCCGTTACCCGGGCTCTGGGCATCGACATGGAGAAGGCGCTCAGGTACATCCAGTCCGAGCGTCCGACATACCACGAGTTCGAGAACTGGATCGTGGCCGAATGCGGCGACAGTATCTCGGATGACACGGTCAAGACGGCGAACGATGCCATCCTCAACATCCAGTTCGACCCCGAGCACGCCAAGGAGTTCCGCGAAGAACTTGGACTGCCGGAGGAAAGCGCGCTTAGCGGAGCGGCAGACCTCGACACACTGGACGACTGGATGCAGTTCCACCGCTGGATGACCGCATCGTAGCGAGTGCCTGCCTTCCGCCGGCGACTGCGGCACCTCCGCGACCACACAAGCGTCAACAACCCAGTCGCCGCTGCCGATGTCCAGGCCCTGCCGCGCACCAGCGGCAGGGCTTTCCCATCCATGTGGCCATGGACCTCCCTCTGGGCGTCGGCGACCACGCGGATGACGATGCGGCCGACACTGCGCCAGGCGATCCGCATCAGGTCCTGCACCGCGGACTTCGAGCAGTGCGCCGCGAGGCACGACACCATATCCTCGAAGGCGTAGGTGAACCCCGCCGCGTGGCGCGCCCAGGGCACCTGGGCGACGATCGCGCCGTGCTCCGGGCACTGCACGCGCGGCGCCTCGGCCTCCAGGTACGCCCGCAATGGACCGAGGTCCAGCGCCCGCCAGCGTCGGCGCCCGTCGCCGCGATCGTACCAGGGAGCCCGCCTCCCGCATTCGCCGAAGCGGCCCTTCGCGTGCTTGTTCGGACGCACATGTACGACGATGGCGTTTGCCGCATCGTCGAATGAGACATCCTCTACGTACGATGGTAGTGCACTCAAGTTTCAGCATACGTGCCCAGACAGACACATGCCGCATATGTGGTCCCACCCTCCGTCGTTTGTCAGACTTCTGGATGGTAGGAAGCCCCATCTGCTGGCCGTCTATCCGGGCCCGGCTACTTGACCGCACTACCCTTTTTTCTGTTCTCCAACAGCCTTCTCGTTACCGACACACACTGAAAGCCCCGGACCTCGCCACCACGGCTGAGCTCCGGGGCTTCGCGACCCACGGTCAGGTCAGGAGACCCCGAAAGACAGATAAAGACCCTACGCCGAATGGACGAAGGGTCTTCCGTGGTCGTCTTTCGGCAGCCCGGCTGCCCTACCCACACGGGGGGGTGGGCCCGCAGCTTTGCGTCCCCGGCTTTTGCCGAGTTTGCCTTTGTCTTGGTTGCACGATAGAACACAAAAATACGGCAACTGCCTTGACCTCTTGCGAAGGGGTCAACGGCGACCGTATCAGCCCGCAGTTTTGCCGTTCCATTATCCTTGACTCTGCCTAATTTCGTGAGTACTTTATGACTAGACAGACTAGCTTGAAGAGGGTGTCAACATGCAGCCCCGCGAATGGCAGTTGCAGTCGGCTAAGGCCAGGTTCAGCGAACTATTCGAACTGGCGCGCACCGTTGGTCCCCAACGCGTAACACGCCGAGGCAAGGACTCTGTCATGGTGATATCCGCGGAGGAATATGAGCGGTTGTCCATGCGGCGTCGGCCGGCAAGCACACTGTATGAATTGATCGCCTCATCGCCACTCAAGGGACTGGACT
The DNA here is from genome assembly GCA_021793315.1 of Bacillota bacterium. GTDB lineage: Bacteria > Bacillota > Sulfobacillia > JAJZYS01 > JAJYTV01 > JAJZQO01. The sequence continues at coordinate 18,281 of JAJYSZ010000064.1, forward strand.
TAGGGAGCCTTCTCGGAAAGCCGCAACATGGCTAGCTGAGAGACGCCGAGCTGGGCATGCAGAGGCCGCAAGGCGCCTGATGATGGCTGTCGGGGATTTTGGGATTCGTCGGACACGGCTGCCAAAGCGGCTTTGGGCACGAGGAACCAAGCCCCAGCAGCGCGAAGGATTTGCGCGGGGCCGTCAGGCTCCGGGGAAGGGCGCAGTTGGAGGTCTTAGGCGGCCGTGGCGGCGGCCTTGGCTTCAAAGGCTGCGTCCAGGACGCCTGCCCAGGCCTGCACGTGCATCGTGATGGCAGCGATTACGGCATGGGCGATCCAGATGCCGTCCGAGCGATGACGCCCACGGGCAAGCCCTAAGGCTCCCTTGAGGTGGCTGAAGCAGCGTTCGGATGAGGTACGGCAGTTCATGGCGGCTGTCCAGGCGGCAGATCCGCGTGGGATGCGGGTCTGCAGCCGGGGATCGTGGCGCAGCGAGGCGGCGTGATCACGATAGAAGCACGTCCGCTGGCACGGCAGATCTGGGTGGTCCGACAAGGGGCAGCGCCACTGGGTGTAGAGACCGAGGTGGCTGCTGCCCCGCTTGATCAGGGCGTGTCCTTCTCGGCAGCGGGCGTGGCCGGTGAGGTCGAGCTTGATGCCCTCACGTTCGGCCAAAGGGCGCTTGCTACGGCCACGGCGCTCGCGAAGCCTACGATCGGCGCGAGGGAAGCGATGGCGCTTTGATTGGGGCTGCCCCTGCGTGTCGATCTCACGTTCGTTGAGGTCGACGACGGCGGCGGTGTTCCGCTCGGCGAGATAGATGTAGAAGGCCAGGGCGTCGAAGGCGCTGTCACCGATGAAGAGGGAGAATCCCTCGGGGTAGATCTGCTCTGCTTCGAGGAAGGCGACGGTGCCGGCGACGCTGTCGTGGCGGTTTCCTTGGCATAGGCGCAGGTAGATGGGCAGGTCGTGACCGCCTTGGGTGCCGACGATGGCGGACAGATGGCGCCCATAGAAGTAGCAATTGCGGTAGCTGTCCCAGCCGACGCGGGCACCGGGGTCGGCGTAGCGGCGGTAGATGTGCGTACAGGGATCGGTCTTCTTGCAGCCACAGACGCGGTGGCCGCGTCCGCTGGCACCGGAGACGAGCAGGCTACCGTCGACCGCCACCGCGAAACGCGGGTCCCTGCCCAGGAGGCCACGTTCCCAGGAGACGTGCACAACCTCTCGGAGGATGGTCTGCCAGTGGGGGAAGGGCAACTTGGGCGGATGGCGGCGCAGCCGGTCCAGGACGCGGCCGACTGTACCGGAGCGGCGAGGCGGAGCCTTCTGGCCCTTCTTGACGCCCTTCGGCTTCTGCAGCGA
>JAJYSZ010000183.1 GCA_021793315.1 Bacillota bacterium
GCCCGGCAGCTGGCTATGGTAGCCGACGAGCGTGCCCGGGCCGAGACCCTGCTTCTCGCCGCGCCTGTGACATTGCTGGCTCTGGCCCGTCGCGCAGGCCGGGCATGGTTCCACGCCGCGCATCTGACATGAGATGACGGGATCGACGACGACCCGTCTGCCGCCGAGGACATCGCCCTGATCGCCCACCACATCAGCCAGCACCTCGTGGCCGAGTATCGCGGGGAATGAGTGGAAGGGTGATAGAGCTGGACTCGACTTGCCACGCAGCAGGGCGATGTCCGACCCGCAGATGCCGCACAGCCGCGTCTTCAGTTCCAGCCAGTCGCCCTCGGGCGGCTCCGGCAGCGGACGCTCCTGCAGCGCGATGGACGACAGGGGTCCGTAGAGCAGCCACGGCAAGGTCGGGCCAAGGGCCCGGCCCAGTAGGTAGCGGGGGATCGAGACGCGGTAGACGAGCCCTGTGGCCTGCTGTGGCATCAGGACATCGGCACCTGTGGCAGAATCTTGCCGTCGACGCGCGCCATGATGTCGTCGAGGCTGCGTCCCGTAATCGTCATCCCGTGGTTGCGCAGCCCCACAACCGCCCGCGACGGTTCGGGCGCGCGGCGGACAAGCTCTGCGACGGATGTGGCCAGTTCGATGGTGCCGCAGGGATAATTGACGTCTGTGGAGGGGATGCCCTCCATCCAGGCATGCACATGGATGATTGCGCCCACCTCGGGGTGCTCGCGGTAGATCATGAAGTGTTCGATCGCGTCGACCGAGACGCGGCGCGGCTTGACAGCGGGCGGCACGGAAAGGCGCATCGCCTTCTGCCCCTCATCGAAGTCCTTGACCATCAGAACCTCCTGGCCGACATCGTGCAGGCGCGCCTTGTTCACGCCGCTCGCGGACATCCAGTAGCGGTGGCGGTCCCGGCGCTGGCTGAGGTTGCCGTAGCTGAGCCCTCCGATCTGGTACAGGCGCTGCACGTGGCGGAAGTCCTCCGGCGAGAGGATCTCCTGCATGGGGAAGGGCGCGGGCAGGAGATCCCAGGCATCGAGCACCTGGCCTGCGCGTTCGAGCTCGGCTGTGGCCTGATCGCCCTGCCACAGATCCGGCTCGAGATCCGGGTCGAAGAGGTTGTCGATGACCAGGTGCGATGTCGCAAGCGGCGTCAACCTGCGCACCACCTCCTGCATGTGCAGCGCGGGGTCCGTCTGGGCCGCAATGCGATAGTAGCCGCGTTCGAGGGTCAGGAAGTAGGTTTGCGCCTCCGCCTCGGGTCCGACGACCGCGATCAGGAGGTTCCCCAGCGAACGGATCATGAAAGGATAGGCTGCCCGCAGGAAGTCGGCCGGGTGCTCTGTCAGGCGCAGAAGAGTAATGATGTAGGTTGCCTGTGCGTGGCGGCGGAACGGGCGCACGTGCTCGGGATCCACGTGGCTGAACACGAGCCCCACGCCGGGTATCGGCTCGCTCAGCTCATGGCCGGACGCCTGCATGGCGGTGGTCAGGCGCTGCGCAAAGGTCGCCATGCACGAGTCCTGCGGACTTCCGTGGAAGGCGAACTTCATGGAGGACCCTCCTCAGGTACCACAGTGTTGTGCTCCAACTCGCAAATTTATGCCTGGACGCGCCATTTCCTGCAGCAGAACGCCAAACGTTGACGGCGTCTGGCCACGGCCAGTAGGATAGGTACAAAGGGCCGAGTGTCCGTATACCATAGGCCATCCGTACCAGGGCGGGCTGGAATGCCTGACGCCGGATGAGGAGGGATCGCGGTGGACATGGACCTGCAGGCTTTCGAGGCCAGAATCGCGCGCGGCGAGCTGATCGAAGCTGACGATTTCATGCCCGACGCGTACCGGCGGCAGTGCCTCAGGCTCATTGTCACGCACGCGAACTCCGAGCTCATGGGTGCCCTGCCGGAACGCGAGTGGATACCGCGGGCCCCGGGCCTCGGCCGCAAGCTCGCGGTGCTCTCCAAGGTGCAAGACGAGATCGGTCACGCGCAGATGATCTACCGCGTGGCGGAAGATCTGGCCGCGCCCTACGGCATCAGCCGCCAGGACATGCTGGACGACCTGATCGAGGGCAGGGCGAAGTTCCATAACGTCTTCAGCTACCCTGCCCCGACCTGGGCCGACGTGGGCATCATCGCCTGGCTCGTGGATGGTGCGGCCCTCGAGACGCAGGGGGCGCTCCTCAAGACGAGCTATGCGCCATACGCGAGGATCCTGCGCAGGATCTGCGCGGAGGAGGCCGTGCACCTCAAGCACGGCGAGGACATCGTGCTGACGCTCGCGGCCGGAACGCCGGGCCAGCGGGCGATGCTGCAGGATGCCCTTACGCGTTGGTGGCGGCCCCTTCTCCACTTCTTCGGCCCGCCGGGCGAGAGCACGAACAGCGACGCCTTCCGGTGGCGTGTCCGCATCGCCTCGAACGAGGAGCTGCGGCAGGGCTTCCTGCGCAAGTACGTGCCGAAGATCCGGCGGCTCGGCCTCGCCGTGCCCGATGCTGAGCTGCGCTTCGATGAGGCGACCGGCAAGTGGCTCTACGGCGATCCTGACTGGGACGAATTCTGGCGGGTGGTCAAGGGCGGCGGCCTGCAGACGAACGAGCGCCTCTCGCTGCGGCGGCTCAGCCGTGAGGAGCACGGCTGGGTCGTGGCCGCGATGCGCCCTGAGACCGCGGCCTAGCCGGGAGGCGTGGCGAATGGCAGATCTCGAGGTGTTCGAGGTGTTCGGCCTGGAGAAGCCGGGGGCCGTTGTCAGCCACGCCGGCAGCCTGCAGGCTGCGGGTCCCGACCTCGCCGTCGTGCTGGCCAAAGAGCTTTTTTGCAGGCGCTCGGAGTACGTCGAGCTCTGGGTGGTACCGCGCCCGTGTGTCCACGTGGCGCAGCGGGCCAAGGATGCGCTCGGCCCGGCGGAACCGCGCAGCTACCGGCTGGGCAGTGGCTATCGCGACACGGTGGAGAAGTGGAAGCGCTTCGGGGGCGAACAGGGTGGAGATCGGTAGGGACCTGGACGCGAGCCTCCGGGCCGTGCTGCGCGAGTATGTCCTGACCCTGGCCGATGACGAGCTGGTGCTCGGCCACCGCGACTCCGAGTGGTGCGCGTTCGCACCGCTGATCGAGGAGGATGTGGCCTTCGCGTCCATCGCCCAGGACGAGCTGGCGCACGCGCAGATGCTCTACGGTATTGTCTCGGATCTCGGAGGCCAGGTGCCGGACGTGCTCGCCTTCGGGCGAGAACCGGGGCGGATGCGCAACGCGGTCCTGCTGGAGAGAGCAAACGGCGACTGGGCCTACAGCGTCGCGCGGCACTTCGTCTACGACCTGGCCGACGACCTGCGCACCGCGCAACTCACGGTCTCCAGCGAGGTCCCGCTCAGGGCTCTTGCCGAGCGGATCCGCCGGGAGGAGCGCTACCATCTCGAGCACGGACGCACATGGATTCACGCTCTCGCGGGCGGCGGCCGCGAGGCGGCCATGCGCCTGCAGCGTGCCCTGGATCGCGTCGCCGCGGACAGCTTCGACCTCTTTCGGCCGCTCGCCTGGGAGGGAGCCCTGGAGATCGG
>JAJYSZ010000065.1 GCA_021793315.1 Bacillota bacterium
CCTCGCCCGCAAAGGCGACGGCATGCCTGGCGTGAAGGTCCTATGGCGCGGCTTCCGCCGCCTCGAAGAGATCCTCGTCATCTGGAATGTCGCTCATCCCAGCTGATTTGTGGGTAATGCGTAGCCTATAGGATCCTCTACCTCGGATGCGTCATATCGGGCCTCTTGGCCCTTCAGAGATCTACCCCTTTTGGGATCGATCATACCGCTTCAACAGGAAAAGTCAGTATGAGGAAGAAGACTCCATACACTTGGTTTTGGGAGCGGGGATTAGATGACACTGAAGTGGAACTTCAACCAGGGCACCTTCACCCCCGGTGCGAGAGCACGTGTCACGTTCCATCTCGAAAACCCAGGTCCTAACCCGCTTTGGATTAGTGAGATCAACATTCTTTTTGACTTTAGTACTTACACAATGTCTGGGATAAACGACATAGCTCCGGTCGGACGAAGTGTGCAAATTGCTTCGACAACGTTTGACTTGCCTGCTACTGAAGCTGGGACAAACGTTTACGCGATTCAATACCATCTTTATGAGTGGGTCAACAACGCTTGGGTTGACCTTGGCGTTCAGAACCCTTCAGAACGTTATTACCTGAACATCTTCCCGGCCCCTTTCTACCGAGTGTTTGTATCAAGGGGTCTACATGCTGAAGACAGGCAGGTCGGCGACCACATTGCTCAGTGGATCAGAGATTGGGGCTTTGAAACCAGAACAGTTGGGATTGAAGTGCAGGTTCCAGAGGATCAGGTGACGGCAGCCATCCTTGACGAGATCCAGAGATCTGACGCCTTCATCGCTATCGCAACCCCAAGACACCTTGACGCACTGTCAGGTATGTGGCGGACTCTGGAATTCCTGCATGGCGAGACTGGAATCGCCTTCGGACTTGATAAGCCCATGCTGATCATGCAGGAAGACAAGATAGAGGTCGGTGGCCTTCCGGGCTACCTAATGTCGTTCGGCCTGACTCCAAACTTCGGCTTCAACCGCTGGGATCTCAACAGCTTGCGCAACAAAGTGCAGGCCGCAATGCCTACCGTCAGAGATGCGATAGCGACTCACCGGTGGCAAGCCAACAAGGCGATCCTCGGTAAAATCGCCCTTTGGGGTGGATTGCTCCTGGCCGGTGGCGGCATTGGAGCAGGGATCTATGCCGACCAACAAAAGCTGAGGCAGCAGTCAACTAGTCCTTCGGACGATCCTGGGAATGGAGAACGGTACTCGGGCTGAGCGAGGAGCCTACTGGGCTGATTTCAAGGACCATGGTCTTATTTATACATGTGCGCGACTGTCGTGCTCAAATCCACTCAAGTCTACTCACGGCCTGCTCGAGGTCTTTCTCCGTCGGCTTCGTGTACCGGGCCGTCGCGTTGAGCGAGCTGTGCCCCGCGAGCACGGCCACCCGGTCCAGGCTCTCCCCGGCGTCCACGAGCGCCTTGCAGAAGGTGTGCCGGAACATGTGCGGCGTCACCTTGCCTTCGATGCCCGCCCGCCGCGCGTAGCGGGTGAGCGCCTTCTGCACCGCACGGGCCCCGATCGGGAAGACCGGATCGCCTGAAGCGGCGCCGGCCGCTTCTCTCCACGCAAGGAGGGCGGTGCGCGCGGTGAGCGTCAGCGGCACCGTGCGCCGCTTGCCGCCCTTGCCCTTGCGCACCGTCACTGAGCCGCTGCGCTCCCGGATGATGAGGTCGTCCCAGGTGAGCGAGAGGGCCTCCGCGATGCGCAGCCCTGTCTGCGCGAGCAGGGTGAAGAGGGCTACGTCTCGCGCTCCCCCGCCCTTCTGGGCCTCGCGCAGGAGCGCGGCCAGCGCGCGGCGGTCCAGCGTCCGCACCGGCGCCTCGCCTTCAGGCAATGGCCGGACCTCCCGCAGCGGATCCCGCTCGAGCGCCCCGGTCTGCGCCGCCCAGGCGAAGACCGCCTTGATCTGCCGCAGCCGCGTGTTGACGCTCGAAGGCTTAAGCGACTCCTGCAGGTGGCGCCGGAACTCTGCCGCGTCGAGCGAGCTCACCGACGCGGGATCGAACGGCTGTCCCGCCGACTCCTCGTGCCAGCGGGTGAATGCCTGCCAAGCCGCGAGGTATCCAGCGCGCGTGTGCTCGCTCGTTCCCCGAGCTCGCTTCGCGGCGAGGAAGTCGTCGATGAGCCCCATCCGACCGACCTCCTTAGTAATACGAACCAAGAAACCCGCCTTAGCCATACCTTAAGACACCGAAGACGGGCCCGATCAGGCCCGTTCGGTTCGCATTACGTGAAGAAGACGCACCGCGCCGTGTCTAGCCACGGCTCCTGGTAGGAGTGAAGCCACCGCCCACCCAAGCGCAGCCGCTCCAAGGTGTTCTGGCACCGAACGGAAGGCGGGCCGCTGCGCCAGTCGAGTATAAGGTCGACAGGGTATCACTGCGCATGACGGTTCTGCTACTCTTTTCCTGAACACATCGTTTGGCTCGGGAGGCCGCTACATGCCTTACCTCGACTTCGAAGAGGCGACCGAGTCCACGAACACAGTTCTGCGCCGCATCTGGGTTGACACGATTGATGCTGGGCTGTGGCCACCAGACATCCCTCGCCGCTGGCCCATGCAGTATCCCTCGCTGCACTCAGACCGGCTGCTCTTTGTTGGCTTCAACCCGTCATTCAGCGTGCGCGCGCTACGCACAGGAGATGACGCAACGCTCATCGCCGTCGGCGACCTCGACGACGGCGATCAGGTTCAGCAAAGGATCGTAGCCGAAGCACACTGGCGGCGGCCCGATTCTCTCTACCCCTACTTCGTTCCGTTCGCCGAGTTCGGCTTGCCCTGGGAGCACATTGACGTCTTCGCTGTTCGCGAGCGGGACCAGGACAAGGCGCGCAAAGCTCTGGGTCTGCATGAAGATCATCCGTGGTCCCCGTTTGCCGAGCGACAGTTTGAGGTTTTCGAGAGTCTCCTGGCATCCCTCCGGCCGACCGGCGTCGTGGTCGTGAGCGCACTCGGGTCGACGCTGCTCTCAGAGCGCTGGAGTCAGTCTGGACGGCTCAGGCCTGCCGAGCACGCCGGCAGGGCCCTGCTGCGTGACGGGGCACGCGAAATCCCGGTCTTCTTCGCCAGTATGCTGAGTGGCCAACGGGCGATGGACCGCTTCTCGCGTGCGCGACTCATTCACGAGGTCCGCAACGCGCTCATCCAAGATCGCTAGGCCGAAGGCGGTTCCAGAAGTCGTGACGGCTCGCAGTGAGAAGGGATCCCACAACTTCCGTCAGTCTCGCCACATCGACCTCAATCTTGCCTTGGAGCCGTAGCTCGTGGTCCGCCTTCTGGCAGTGCCGAAGCCTCCACCAGTAATAGTAGTAGAACTGCGCCTTGTCGGCTTCGCTCAGGACCACCTGAGACAGAGGCACCCCTTGCTGGAGGGCCGCGTCACGGCGCAGCACTCTCAGCGGCTTGCTTCTCAGGTGAACCGTGATCGCGCGCTCACGGGTCAACTCCCAGAAGTCGCTTCTGCCCAGAAGACGCGGCGTGGCGGCGACGAGCGTCCTATCGGCGGCCGCGAGCAACTCCTGATAGGTCTCCCAAAGCAGGCGGTCGATGATCTCGTCGTTCTCCGGTTTGCGACTCAGCTCTTCGATGGTCACGCCATGCCGCCGCTCCATCGTCAGTTCGTTGTCGCGGAACGGCACTCCGACCTTCGGTGCGACCGCCGCTCCCAAGGTCGTCTTCCCCACGGCGGCGACACCGACGATGACGACGTGCGGGCGGATCCGATCATCTATGGAAGACATACGTGAGGGTTCCCTTCACGCCGCCGACGTTCCTGCGCGGCACTCGCCGACCCGTAAAGGCCTGCCCTACCCAGAAGGAGACGGTGGATGCGCCGCCGAACGCGGCGGCGAGGTGATCGCCCTGCCGCTTCCACCAGATGTGCGTGCCCACGCCGAAACGCTACTCAAGGCATTTTGTGACCGGAGAGTGCCAGCACCCGTTCGAAAGGAAGTCCGGCTCGAGGTCTCATTCCGCGACAACGGCGCCACCATCTACGAACGCCGGCCGCCGTTTCTCTCCAGCTTCATACCCGCCGAGAAGAACGGAGAATGGACTCGCCTTTCAGTGGCCCAGTTCCGCTTCGACGCCAGGACGCAGCAGTGGACGCTCTACTGCGCAGATCGGAACAGCCGGTGGCACGTCTACGACGACGTAGATGCATCGGAGAGGCTTGAGCACCTCATCGCCGAGGTCGACGCGGACCCGACCGGCATCTTCTGGGGATAGGCTCGGAGTGGGGCAGCGGACGCCCACGCTGCCCATCGCACCTTGACGCCGGACGAAGGAGGGACGCATGTGCGGCGACTGCGTGTGGACCTGGAAGAGATCGCCATGGCCATGGAGATGCAGATGTCCGAGAACGAATCCTACCTGGACACGGAGACCGGAGAAGTTGTGATGGTCCCGCATGAGCTGCAGGGCGAGGACATCTTCGATGAGGAGTACGTCGCGGGCCTCCCGGAGTGGGAGCAGGATCTCGTCCCCTTGGCCAGAGAGATATTCCAGGGCTCGGATCGCTACGCCGCCATCCCCACGGCCCCTCCTACGAGGAGTACAACCTGATGGTGGAGTTCGCGGAATCGGCCTCGGATCCGCGACTGCGCGAACTGCTCTCCGTCGCGCTTGACGGCAGAGGTGCCTTCGGGCGCTTCAAGCGCGTTCTCTTGGACTACCCGCGGGAGAGAGCACGCTGGTTCAAGATGCGCGACGAGTTCTCCTCCGAGCGCGTCCGGGAGTGGCTGGGAGAACTGGACATCGAACCGCTTGACGACGAGGAACTATAGCTCTATCGGCTGATCCGCTTGACGTGACAGTTCGGTGCGGGCATCCTGAAGCCAAACAGAACAGCACTCCTTATCGCGAGCAGGCGAGGGAATCGGCCTGAAGACCCTGCAGCAACCGGCCCCTGCGGCACGGTGCTAATTCCGACCCCTGCAGGGGAAAGATGAGCGGCGCAACCTGCCTCTTCCCTGCGGGAAGAGGTTTTTCGCGTCATGGGGTCATGGGAGGGTCAGACGATGACGTTTGTTATGCCGGAAACACCGTGGCAGCCAACCACCCGCTTTGTGCGGGGCCGTATCCGTGCGACGAGCTACACCGATCGCGAGTACATCGCCGCCCTACTGCATGCCGAGCGCCTTCTCGACGGGCATCCCGTCAGGGGATTCGCGGCCAACGTGGCATTACGCACGTTGCTGGACATCTACCCGGCGGAGTGCAATTGCATCAAACGCGAACTGCGGGAGGGAGCCTACACCCCGCCCTCGGAGTTCCGGAGGTTGAAAGACGAAGCGGAAGCCAAGCTTCGCCGCGAAGCCGAGGCAATCAAGCTCGCCAGGCAGGAGGAGGAGATGGACGACTACAGATGGTGGCTTGATCAGGGCGGCGGTGAGTCCTAACTCGCTGGCTGCTCACGGGGGGATTTTCCTCTGGATGTCGAAGATGGGCCTTGTTTGCTTCGGAATCCCCGCGAAGTTTGGATGAGCGCAGCGTGTATTTCCTCGTCGGCTACCCAGACCACCGAGAGGCGCGCGCCGACTGGCGACGCCTGAAGCAGGAAGCCCGCGAACGCGTGCCGGCGCTGGAGGCGGTGGCATCCTTCGCTGCGGATCCCGGCGATCCGCTGACCCTCGCAGACGTCTGGCCAGAGCTCCCAGAAGGCCTCCTGGCGTTGGCCTGCTACCAGGGGCGGCCTCTGGGCGACGTCGACGCGCACGTCTTTCTCCCGGAGGGCCTCGTCTGGGTGCGAGAACGTCCCCGATCTCCCTCCCCACCGGTTGCCCCGTCCCCGCGCGCCGCTGACGACGAGCGCTACTGGTTCCGCCTCGAGCAGCATCCCGACGCCGCCAAACGGCGTATCTCCGAAGCCCGGCCGCTGGCGGCCCTTGCCTTCGCTCCCGACCCGCAGGACGAGACCGCAATCCGGCTGGCCCTCGCCGCCGCGGGGCCGGCGGCCCGTTCATACCTCGTCTGCTACCGGGGCCGCACGGCCCCTGGCGGGTGTGTCCCGACGGAAGTAGTCTGGGTACGCCCAATGCACGAATTTGTCGGTGGTGCTCACGAATCGGCTGCGGCCTCTCTGCCGATCGACATCGCCAACCTCCGCCCTGAAGCCGCTGTGCCGAGGCAGGGCCGTGTCTCCGATGCTTCGGGCCATGGTACTTCGACATCCTTCGCCCCGCGCCGCAAGTCTGTCGCGGCACGGCGCAAGAGTTCCACGAGGACCTGGACGCTCGCGGCGGCGATCATCGCCGCCTTGGCGGTGTTCGCCGTGGCGCGGGCGCAGGTCATGTCTCAACATCCGTCCGTAGCGACCGCCTCCCTCCCATCCCCAACCACACGCTCCGGCACACCGAATGGCGCTGCGGCGACCAAGGCGCAGGTGGATGCCTCGGCCGCCGCCATCGCGGCCCGCAATGCGCAAAGCGCCGCAGGCGAAGCCCAGACGGCGCTCTCCGCTGCGACGCAGCAGAGCCAGAGCATCCGCAAGCTTTCGGCAGCCGGTCTCGCCCGCGATCCGCAGGCGCTGGATCCGCAAAGCGATCTCTCGACACTTGTTCAAACGCAGAGTCAGATCTCCGCACAGGCGCAGTCGGCGCAGGCAGACGCCGCCAGCGCCAGCCAGAGCGCCACGGTGGCAACAAGTGTCGATCCGGGCAGCCAAGCCGCGGCAAATGCCAGGGCATCGGCGACGGATGCCGCCAATGCGCTCGCCAGCGCGCAGGGGGCGAAGAGTCAGGTGGATACCCTGGTCAGCCAGGCGCAAGCGGCGGTGGCCAGTTGGGAGAAGATCCACGCGCAGCCGCCGGGTGTGCTCGGAGTCCGGGTGATAGACCCCCCCTCCGACTGGACAGTACGCGGATGCGAGGTCACCACCGCCGAGCCGGGGAGCGCGGCGTCGACCATCGGCCTGATCGGCTCTACTCAGCGTACTGATCCCGTCGGCGACATCATCGCCTCGATCACAGATGCTGCGGACGGCAACGCCAAGTGGTCGATCGGCAGCTGCGCGGATCTGCAGTCTGCGATGGCCAACACGCGAGCCGGAGACCAGCTGACGGTGACCTACTACCATCGTAACGTGACCTGGTACGATCTCTCGGGGACATGGGTCGCGGAGTCCGGGACGGCGACACTCGCACCTGCGAACGGTCCGACGTGTCCGCAGGCACTCACGGGCACGATCACTCCAGCTATCACGGGAAGCCGCATTGACTTGACTGTTGATCTTGTCGGGCCAGCTCTGACCCAGAACGGGTTGATCGTGATGCTGGATACCGGAGGCGTACAAACCTACTTCGCAGACAACCTCCTGCGTAAGCTCGGGTTCACGCCCTACATGCAAACACAAACCGGCGGCATCGTGCCGGGAGCCACGGGACCGGCATACATGTATCACATTCCCGGCAGCGCGCTCCAGGTGAACGATCACGGCACGTCCGTTGCACTCGCCACCGGGACGCTGACGGTGATGGGGATCGTCGGTGGCAACCTCTACGGCCTAGGGCCCGACATCCTCAAGCACGGAGCCAAGCTCAGCACGTCGGGGAACGAATGGACACTGGTGCCGCCCTGTCCGTAGCGCCTAACCCTCGCACTCTTCCGACAGGACAGATACCATGCAACCATCCTGGCACCAAATAGTTTACAAGCCTCGCCCGGCTACCGAAAGGCGCCGTAGAGCCCCTGGCTTCAGCCATGGGGATATAAGGCGTTCACTCCCATCTTGTGGTAACATCAGGCCATGGTGATTCGACGGGGATTCCGCTTCAAACTCAAGACACTGCCGAGAATCGAGGCTGTGCTCGTCGTCATGGCTGGCCACGCCCGCTTCGTTTGGAACAAGGCTCTGGGGCTCAACCTCGACCGGCTCGCACATGGCCTGCCAATCGTCTGGTACAGCGATCTCTGCGGGCTGCTCGGGCTCTGGAAGCAGTCTGAGGAATATGGTTTTCTCGCCGAGGCCAACGCCCAGGCTCTGCAGCAGAAGCTCAAGGATCTGGACCGGGCGTTCGCCGACGCCTTCGATCCGGCTTAGATGGGAAAGTGGCTTCCCAGGTTCAAGAAGCGGGGTGTCGGCGACAGCTTCCGTCTCCCTCAGGGAGTCAGGATCGAGAACCGGCGCGTCTACCTGCCGAAGATCGGGTGGGTCGGGTTCTTCAAGAGCCGTGAAGTGATCGGCGAGATCAGGCAGGCGACCGTGACCCGCAGGGCGGACGGCTGGTACGTCTCCATCCAGACGGAGTACGAAATTCCCGATCCACGGCAGGCGACCGGCGGCATGATCGGAGTCGACCGCGGCGTGGCGGTCTTCGCGGCTGCGTCCGACGGGGAACTAGTCGAGCCACTCAACGCCTTCACAAGGAGTTTGGAGCGGCTCGCGAGGCTGCAGCGCCAACTCGCCCGCAAGACGAAGGGATCGAGGAACCGGCGCAAGGCGAGGACGAGGGTCGCTCGCATGCACCAGCACGTCCGCCGCCAACGCGAGGACTTCCTGCACAAGCTCTCAACGCGATGGAGCAAGAACCACGCCCTCATCGCGCTCGAGGACCTGCGCATCGGGAGCATGACGCGCTCGGCGAAGGGCAACGGTCGAGGACCCAGGAAGTCGTGTCGCACAGAAGGCCGGTCTCAACCGGGCGATCCTCGACCAGGGCTGGGGCAGGTTCGCGGCGATGGTCGGCTACAAGCTGACCGAGCGTGGGGGCCTGCTCGTCCTCGTCTCGCGGCAGCATTCGAGCCAGGAATGCTCGGAGTGCGGTCACGTCGCGCCGGAGAATAGGCCGACCCGTGACCTCTTCCGCTGTGTCGCCTGCGGTCACACAGAGCATGCGGATGTCAACGCGGCCAAGATCGTGCTCCGGCGCGGGCTCTGGAGCCTGGGTCGCCAACTGGCGGGTTGAACCCGCTCCGCCGCCGGATGGGCGGTGGCTGCCTGCTGAGGGATGGGGCTCGGACCTCCGATGAAGCAGGAACCAGCGAGAAACCGTGAGGGAGTACCGACCTCGGGGAGAACCGTCCGCTGGACGGTTCTCCGAGGAATCCCCCGGCTTCAGCCGTGGGGAGGACATCAAGGGAGGCAATCACGGGTAGCCCTAACCGGCGTCGGCGTTCCTTTTGAGGCATCCCCGGTTGGCGTGCGGCGTGCTCCCCTCCCTATGCATCACTCGGATTGACTGAGCGCCCCCGCAGCCAACTGGATGAGCCGTACCACGGTTGCATCAGCGACATCTCCAAAATCCCCGTAGAACGCGCTGACTCCTGGAAACGGCTCGGCCACGACCGGCACCTCCAACAGATCGCACTCCGCTGCCAAGGCGGCGACCGTGTCGGGAGGGGTGACCGGTGCAGCCAGCGCGACGCGACCGCAACCCATCCCTCGCAAGACTCTCACTGCAGCGCGCCCCGTCCAGCCGGTTGCGATCCCGTCGTCCACGATAACCACATCGCGACCCGCGAGCGACGGCGGCTGTAGTCCTTCATGGTACGCCGCCTCTCGCCTCCGCTGCTCTCGGCGTGCCGCCTCCACCCACTCGGAAAAGCGGGCACCGCCGATATTGACGTGTTCCGGGGCGACAACCATGCCGCCCGGCCCCACGGCGCCCAGGGCCTACTCCGGTTGACTCGGGGCCCGGATCTTCGTCACCACGAGGGGTCGGAGTTCCGCCCGATCCCACAGGCCACCTCGAACGCCACAACGACTCCGCCGCGCGGGATGCCAAGGACGATAGGACTGAGCCCGGCGCCGCCTAACCCGAGCTTCTGGATCTGCTCCGCCAGCAACCTCCCTGCGTCCTGGCGATCGACAAATGGCGGCACCGCGAGCACCTCCCACCAACGAGGCCCGTCTCTCAGAAGCGTGGCCCCATTCCGGCCAGCGAGTGTTCCTCTTTGATCGTTCAGGCTACGCCGACTTCGGATCAACTAGAAGGCAGACGCGCGCGGGCACATGGATCACGTTTATCGCCCCGCACTTCTCCAACACGCACTTGGCAACAAGTTCCCTAAGGATGGGAGTGGCGCGATCGCTTGGCCGTACCGCCTTTCCGTTTCACGGTGTGGCCACCAGCCTGAAGTCCTGCTCGATCTGAGATCTGACTCGTATCCTCTCGGCTTCGGTGCAGTCCGCCATGGCCAGCCGGTCCAGCAGGATTCCGACCTTGACAAGATCGGCCCGCACGACGGCTTGGCAGTATGCCCGGTCCTTCTCTCGCCCCTCCATGTACTTGGCGATCAGAAGGTCATGCGGCTCCAGACAGTACGCGGTGACATCCCCGACACATACCGGGACCATTCGGGTCCGCCATCCCTCGGGAAAGCGGCCCCTGGAGACGTCGACGCACCGAACGTAGACGCCCGAGGAATCATGAAACGCCGACCCCTCGCCGACGCTGCCGTTGACCACCGTGGCCTTCTTCCCCTGCGGGTCCTCCGGCAGAACGATGTCGAGCCCCGACGACAAGACGACCTCGTCCGGCAGGCCGTCCGGATGGCTTCCAAGAATCGACTGGCTGCCGATTGCGATAAGTGCGGTTTCTGGAGGGGTGAGTAAGTTGCAGATCGCCGGGACAAGGTGTTCCAGTTGATCGCGCCGCATGCACTCACCCTTCCCTGGCGCTACGTCGTAGACGCTGCCCCCACCATGATACCAAGCCACAGTGCGAAGTGAGCTTGCGGTTCGCTGACTGGCCTTGCAACCGCCGCACGCATGCGCAACCCTCCAACAACGATAACGCTCCATCACGGTATTCGCTGCAACCGCATCGCCTCCTCGGAGCCGAAGTTGCCTGAAGGGAAGGAGCGGCCACCCGCGCCCTACATCTCCTTCAGGCAGCGTCCGGTTACGCCCGCACCCTGCCGCGCTTGAGCCGCTCCATCATGTCCGAGAAGTCTCCCTTGGTGAACCCCTCGGGAACCCGGTAGCCCCTCGCCTCCATCCAGGAGATCTGCTTCGGTGAGGCCGGGTCCTTGCGCCAGGGCGCGTTCGGGTCGGTGAGGTTCTTGCGCTTGAACTCCTCGCGAATGACCTCTTGCGCCTCTCCCCGCGTCATGTGCGCTGGGGCGTCGATACCGAACTCGCGCTTGAGCAGCGCCTGCTGCGCGTCGGAAATCGGTCGGCGCAGCCAGGCCGCGTCCCTGGAGGCGAAGTTCTCGAGCTGGTTCGCTCGGATGTAGTCCTCGGCCACACCTTGTGCGTAGCTGACCGGCAGCGGGCATTCGGAGAGTGCCTGAAGCTGTCGGCCTTGCCGCAAGGTGATGTTCCAAAGTTCGGCGTCGACCTGCTCGAGGATGATCTCGATGCCGGGCCCGGCGTCGAGCACCATGCGCTGCCGCTCGATCCGCCAGCGGAACTTGGACCGCGCCAGGAGGTCGAGCGGCGCGATCGTGACCTGCACATCTGTGTCTAGTTCATCCGGCTCTTCCTTCGGTTCGCCGACCGCCATGCCGCCGCCGACCGTGCGCCGCCTCGGACGGTCGCCCAAGCCCTCGCCTTCGAGCGTGCCGAGAGCGCAGATGTCGTGCGCGTTGTCGGAGACGTCGATCACGAGGCAGTAGTCTTTGCCGGGGTACGGTCGCAATCCGCGGCCAACCTGCTGGATATAGAGCCCGGTCGACTTGGTGGGACGGGCCATGACGAGACAAGAGACCGAAGGCTCATCCCAGCCTTCCGTGAGGATCTGACAGTTGGTGAGCACGTCGACCTCCCCTGCGCGTAGTCGGCGCAGGCGTTCGCGCCGTTCCTCAGTCGGCAGTTCGCCGGAGATCCAGTCGGCTCGCACACCGAAGGCACGGAAGGCTTCCGCGAGGTGCTGGGCATGAGCCACGTCCACCGTGAATGCAACCGCCCGGCGCCGCTCGCCGTGCTTCAGGTAGGTCTCGACGATGAGGTCGTTACGGCGAGGTGTGTCCACCGCCAGCGAAAGGGCTTTTGAGTTGAAATCGCCACGGACCATGCGGACATTCGAGAGGTCGACCTTGGTCCGCACTCGTATGCCTCGGACGTCGGCGAGATAGCCAGCGCGCACGAGATCGCTGATCGACCGTCGATAGACAACCTTCTCAAATACAGCCTTAAGCCCGATGCCGTCGCCACGCATTGGTGTGGCGGTGATGCCCAGCAGCAGGCGACCAGGGGCCGGGTCTGGCAGAAAGCCTAGGTCTTCGAGAATGGCTTTCCACGAGGGAGAAACGGCGTGATGACTCTCGTCTGCGATCACCAGCGAGAATCTTCCGGCGTCCAACTGCTCTCGCCGCTTTGGGTGTTGCAACGTCTGCACGGAGGCGACCACCACGCGCCTGTCGTATTCGTTTCGCTCAGACTTGACGACGCCGATGTCCTGTTCAGGCCAGACATAGCCGAGTTTTTCGACGGATTGCTGTACCAGTTCGTCGCGGTGAACCAGCATCAACACGCGACCGCGAGCTTGTTGTGAGAGCGCGGCAGCGACAATCGTGTTGTGGTTTATAAAGCCATTACCGCAGAAGCTGTGAGTACCGGGAACCACGAAATCGTAGACCTCGGCCTCCCCCGGTGCGACCTTTACAATCGGGTCATAGAAGTCAGCACGTTGCGCGATCATCTCGAGTTGTTGGTACTCGTCGGACTCCACACCAGCATACCCGTCCAGCAATGCCGCAAGCATGCCGTACGACGGGCGACGAGCACTGTATCGGTAGGATTCCCACGTCTTGCGGTAGGTTGCCGGATAGCGTCCGAACCGTTCCCGGTACTGGAAGTGAACAGTGTGCAAGAGCTCACCGATATGCGGCACTACATCAAGATTCGGGTTTGTGGTCTTGGCGGCGACTCTCTCAAGAGCAGCCGCCTTGGCGGGCGTCCCGAATCCCACCGTGTCGACAAAGACCCTCAAAGAAGGACCACTGACGGACAATACATGATAGGTGCGCTCCTGCACGGTCTTGGGGTGCATGGTCGCGACCATTCCCAGGTTGAGCAGGAGCATCTGCACCTGACGGGCCAGAGCTTCAGATGCTGTCGTCAGCCCAACCCTGCCGTTCTGCTCCACATACCCATCACCGTCGAACAGCGCTTGGAGGAAGGAGACCACCACCGGCTTCGTACTGGCGCGAACCGCCCAAGGCACCTCTTTCTCTCCTGCCTTGACGGGCTTCAATCCGAGCCAGGTGAATGCAGACTGGAGCCGTGAACTGTGGAGTTCTATGTTACACGCCTTGCCATGCCAGCGTACGACCTTGGGTCGAACTCCAAGGCTAAGAGCGATCTGGCATACGTCGTCTATCACTGCAGGATCGTTCTTGGTCACGGTCATGCGCGTGCGAACAGTGAGCGTCCCATCAGCGACCAGATACCCCATGAGACGAGCGATCTCCGGGGTCACGGTGCGTGGAAGGGTGATAGGTAGTGGATGCGCGTGCGGCTTGATCGAAGCTGCTGTGGCTTCCAAAGGAATGACTACGTCTTTCTCGGGGAACAGATGCTGGCCTCTCTGGATGACCGCCACGTCATCTACATGGATCTCGGACAGGTACTTCCACTTGATGGACCCGTCAGCGCCCAGGACGAGGATTCGGTGTGCCGCAGTGCCCTCCAGCACGAATCCCGCTGCCGTCTCAAGACGAATGGTTGGCCTCAATCCATCCGAGTACCAGTGCGATGCACGCTCGGGTCCGTCACGCCCTACGACAGTCACATCAACGGGATGAATCTCACCGGGGTCGCCCTTACCTAATTCGTCGATTCGCAAGGGGCCCCGGTTGGTGAGGATCAGCGTGTCGCCCCTGACGCACTTCCCGGCGCCGGTCGGCAGGACCACAAGCTGCCTCCGCACTCCCTGGCGGGCTTCGGTCACGACGGCCTCGACGGCCTCTTGCTGGTAATCGCGCAGAGACAACATGCGCATTCCGCCTTCCCAGCCGGACTCCTAATAAATAGCGGCGGAGCGATCG
Source organism: Bacillota bacterium (assembly GCA_021793315.1). Taxonomy (GTDB): domain Bacteria; phylum Bacillota; class Sulfobacillia; order JAJZYS01; family JAJYTV01; genus JAJZQO01. The sequence goes on from JAJYSZ010000065.1 coordinate 13,953, forward strand.
ACTCGCTCCGCCGCGTAGACTTTTGCGCCGGCCCTACCTCTCCGGCGCGTGCCGCCCTTGGTCGCGCTTGCGCGCGGCGGCTCCGTGCAAACAACAACACACGCCTTCGGCGTGCGCTGTGTTCGTTTCAAGTCTTCATGTCCGGTCTCGGCGTAGCTGGTGGTCCTATTTTTCTCTTCGGCCGGCACATATCGGGTTTCCCGTGCGTGATCCGATGGTGCGTATGCTAGATCCGGTGCCCATTTCGGCTACCCAGCGACAACATGGCTTCGCCGCGGTTATGCCGATACGGGCCGACAGAGCGCCCTAAAACTCCTGGCTCGCTCTCGGACATGAGGCGCCCCGGAACGCATCCGGCCCCTCTGTTGCCGCGGCGGGATCGAGGAGTCCCACCGGGTCGCTGGAAACTGTCTTGTCGAGGGGGCCGTCCTCCAGCTTGGCAGCTCTGATGCCGATGACTGCCAATCCGGCTTGCCCTCCAGATAAGGTGGCCTGTTCCGAGTTTCCCCGGCCAATGGACTTTGGTGGCGGCGCTTTCAAGCTGGCTGGCTCACCATCGCCCTGGGTCCCTTACCGACACCCGATCCGCCTAGTCCGCCTGATCGCCATTCTCCTGCGCGGGCGGCATTGAGAGGACTTACGCGGGTGTCTGCCGTCTGGGCTCCTGCCGTTTCCAAATGCTGCTCGAGTAGCGTTTCGGGTGGCTGGGCACCTGCCGACCCTTCCCGTCACGGTTCCCGGCGCTCTTTGGCGCTAAGTGGATCGCCCTCACGGCAACGCACCTTGCGGTGCGCTGTTCATCCAAACAATAAACGTTTTCCGTTGTGCTGTCAAGTTCACCCTATGCCACGCCGCGAGGCGGTGGCAAGGGCTTGTTCAGGACGGTCCCTGTGGGGCCGGCCTGAACAAGGCCGCGCAGCGGCGAACCCTTGCCGCAAGACGAGCGAGAGTGGCACTTGCGCCGTGCGTTAAACCGCACGTCTGTGGGCTAGCATCTGCGACAGCACCGCCGTTGGAAACCGTGTCACCTTGCGCGGCTCGCGATCGAGGACAACCGCCGACGCATCGCGAAACACCTGCACCAGCCTCCCCGTCCCCTGTGGGGTGTCGATCACCTGGTCGAGATAGGGCATGAGCGAGGCGGCGTTTCGTGCCGCCTCGCCCTCGGTATCCGGCGCAAGCTGTCGGAAGGCGTCCCGGATCGCCTGCCACTCCTTCCACGCCAGTGCCTTCTTGCTCGGGTCGCGCAGCAGGTACGCCGGGTGGAAGGTCGCGTAGTAGACCCGCCCGTCGCGTTCGACGCGCTGACCGCGTAGGTCGCCGAGCCGGTTGCCCCCGAGAAACACGCGCGCCGCCGTCGCCCCGAGAAGGACGACGAGCGGCGGTTTCCAAAGATCGAGCAGCGCGTTGCGGTGAACCGAGCAGGCGGTGATCTCCTCGTTGGTCGGCACCCTGTTCCCCGGCGGCCGGCAGAGCACGGTGTTGGTGATGAACACCTCGTCCTGGCCGATCCCGGTAGCGGCGAGGATCTTGTCGAGCAGCTCCCCGGCACGGCCGACGAAGGGCTGGCCTTGTTTGTCCTCGTACGCGCCTGGGGCTTCGCCGATGAGCCAGAGTTTGGCCTCGGGGCTACCGCGAGCGAAGACCACCTGCGTCCTTGTATCTACGAGCGGGCAGGCGGCGCAGGCGAGCGCGGTGGCACGCAACTCCTCGTGTTTCGCCATCATGTGGCGTCTAATCCTGAAATTTTCATGGTGACAACTCCTTACAAGCCGCAAGCCAGCGGACGATATTCCCGGTGTCACTGTCCTGACCGGAAGCTGTTTGGCTGTGGCATCAATTACGGCGGCTAGACTTTTTTCCGCGGCATCACATGCACGTATGACAGCCTTTACCGGCTTCTTTGGGGCATTGGCTATGTCTCGTGGAGTGTAGCCGTTAGTTATCATGACGATGAGATCCGCTTCGATCGGCTTCAGCCGAGCCAGAAATATCTCCTGGGTCTCCTCCCGCAAGGATGCAAACAGTTCGCAAGGTGTAGGAGGATCGGTGAGAGGTTCTGCGTCGGGTGCAACACCGTCTCCTCGCTCGTCAGTAAAGTCATCGTCCTGTTCCCAAGAACCGAACCCTGGATTGCGCCTATTTTCACCTTCACTCAAGATATGGCCGCACACCCCCGTCTCCGGCAAGGGCGGCGAAGCCGCTTGCGAAGCCCTTGCCGAAGACGGGGGTGTGTGGCACTGCACGACAATATTCGTTCATCGCTTTCGTTTGCCGACCCGTCCGCGGGGCTCAGGCGCCCTGCAGATCGAGGACTTCCACGGCCTGCTCCGGTTCGATGAGGACGAAGCGGCCCACATGGGTGACCGCGTTCGAGCAATGCAGAATGCCGTTGCGCAGGTCGTGCTCCACCTTCGTGCAGCGCTCTCCCTCGCAGAGGAAGCGAGCGCCGATCGGCAACTCGCCGTCGGTCATCGGCATCCCTCCATCTAATCTGATCGAGAACTACCGCTCAGCGAGCAGTGTCAGCACGCGTCATCCACGCGCTTGAGAAACCTTTCGTCCTCCATGGCTACGAAGAAAGTCGTTTCCCCGTCGGAAAGGCGCCACTTGTTGTCATCCCGGAAGGTGACAGAAATCAATGAGAACACCATCTTGCTGCAGTGCTTCGCGTTCTGAGCACAGCCAGAGAATATCTTCACACTCCGTGGACGGTACTCGGCACAGGCTGACCACGACACCTTGGCGCGGGGCCTTGAGTTCCTGAATCCCCGCTTTGTGGAAGAGTGCTTCCCTGGCCGCAGGTCTGGGGCCGCGCCGGATCCCTCGCCCTGACGTTCTTCGCCTTCTTACTCGTCGTGCACCACGCGATGAGCGCCTCCGTTCTCTGGGCCGTGATCCTGGCGCTCGCGCTTGGCCGGGCCAGGCTGCGGCTCGGGGGGTTCATGCGCCTTTGGGAGAGTCGCGAGTCGGCGTGGCAGATCCTGCCGCTCCTTCAAAGGGCAGCTGTTCGGAATGCCAAGGCAGCCCTTAAAGGGTCTGTCCTGCGGAGAGGCGGCTTTGGGGGTGTGGGCGGTGCCACGCAGTGCTATCCGATGTGGTTTGTGGAGCGGTCGATTGTTAGCGTGAGCATCGAGGCCGGAAAGCCCAGAACTGCGGACTTAGCCGACCAAGTTGGCTCCCGTTTGACGCCGGCGGACGGAGTCCCGCGTGAGGTGTGGCCAGACGGTCGACAGCGTCGAGCAGGGCTGCGGTAGTCCTGTTCTTGACCGCAGCACGGAGCATCTCCTTCCATCGCGTCCAGCAACCGCCCTCCGTGCCTAGAACCCGGGAGGTAGCGGTGCCGCGGTGAACCGCCACCAGTTCTGCACCGTCAGGGTATGTACGGAGCCGATCTGCACGGGTCCGGCGATCATCGTGCGGATGTGGCTGTTCACCACCTCCTGCACTACAGGTTGCCAGACGTAGAAGCCGTACGACTTGCCGAGCTGTGCGCTAAGCACCACCGCCTCACCGCTTTGCAGGCTTGCGCACGGCTGCGGCTGCTGCGGGAGATCGCCGCGCAGCAGCGCGTCACGCCATCCTGCACCGTCCCCGGTGGGCACGGCGACGCACTGTGCGGACGACCATGGCGAGAGTGTCGGATTCGGCGAGGAAACTTCGATGACATGCGGGTTCTTCGCCATCGCCAGCTCGATGCCGACGCGGGCTGACGCGTGCATCCGGTCGGCCCACACCACCTTGGCCCCCGGTGCCTGGATCCCGCCGGACGCCGCTGAGATCCAGAGGGCGGGTTCTGCGGCAAATGAGCGGCCGCCTGACCCCTCGACCTGGATCCCGACGATCTGATCGGGCTGCACCGCGGGCGGATCCTGCAGGAGGAGCGTCGCCAGAACGGCGCGGGCGCTCAGCCAACCGACCGTTGGTGCGGATCCAGTTGCGTTCGCCGATACCTGCTTGCCGTTCGAGAGGTCAAAGATCACCGTGGCGTCCGGCGGGTGCGTCTGCCACGGCCAGTTGCGCACCCAGAGCACGGGGAGTCGAGCCGGAAGCGACGCGAACGACCCCTTGATGCGTGGAACCGCGTATCCCGATGCGACGCGCGCCGGCAGCCACCACACAAGGAACAGCACCAGAAGGGCCGCGACCAAGACCCCGGTCCAAGCGAAGGCGCCGGTTGCGGCGGTCTCCTGCGCGGCGTCATGCTGCCTTCCCTTCGGGTCATCCATGATCAATACGATACCACAATGTAGCAGAATTTTGACATGTTGCGCTGCGCCCTTCGACGTGCGCGCCCTCAAATCTTCAGTAAGGTCCAAATATCGGCGCCGCCCGCGCAGGACTTCGACAAGGCAACCAATGCGCCGCACCGGCGTCGCAGCTTCGTGGACGACCTCGATCGTCGTTGCGCGGCTCGTCCCCTGGCGCCGGAGGCTGTCTGGGGCTTCAGCCGTTGACGGTCCCTGTTCTGCCGATCCGCTGCGCCCGGGAAGACCGCGGCCATGTCATCGGGGCGCGGCAACGCTAACTTGGCGGACGCTACATGCAACCGTTTACTTCGCCGAGTTCGACATATCACCCGGGGCATCCTCGCCACCTAAAGCGAATAGTCCCCCCGCAAACCGTGGTTGATTTCCGGCCGAATTGACGACTATGCGAAGGGCGCGAAGTCGCCTCCGTTGGCACCAGAGATCTCCTGCCCCGTGCCCCGCACGGATCCCACAGGCGAAAACCGTCGTGGCAGAACTCGGCGTCGCTCGCACCCTGGGTGAGAGACCACTTGGCCGCTCACCGTCACGCCGAGCAAACCGCCCCCGATCTTCGCCGCAAGCGGCTGGACCGCACGCGTCGCGGCAGCCGGCAGTCCACGCTGGCCACTTCCCTTCATGGCACATGCGCCGGACTTTTTCGTACACGGACGCGGCGCCCCGCGGGTCTTCCCGACGGGTGCGCCGCGCGTCCAATCAGCTAGATCTCCAGGATGGCACCTGCGCGATCGGCTACTGATAGATGACGACCAGCGGCTTCGGATTCAGCGTAAGCACGGTCTTGGGTGACATCAGCGGGTGGTCCTGAGTGTAGAAGAGCTTGATCCCGCCAGCGACAAAGGACGCGTTGCGGTAGTGCATTACTACGGCCTCGTTCAGCACACCCACGGTCTCTCCCTGAAGCGGCTTGATCGGCGCGACGTATGGGATCGCCTCTTGGTGGATGAAGTGCTCGTACTCCGAAATTTTCAAAGACTCGCTGCCGAACCCGTCCAGGTCGCGCACCAACACGACGTTCGGCTGTTCTTTGATCCCCTGCCAGTCTGGCACCATGCTCTCGATGAACTGGTGCAGGATCATGATCTTTTGCGGCAGGTGGTATTTCGCGACGAGGCCCTGCAGGTAGGAAAGCGCCCAGTTGATCGGCGGAGTCGGCATCGACCCGAACTCTACGCCGGGAATGTCCCCCGGCTTCATGGCGAACTCGGGGTCGAGGGCAAG
>JAJYSZ010000184.1 GCA_021793315.1 Bacillota bacterium
CCCCTACGTCGCACACCCTGCCTCGCCGCCATTAGGCGCCCACTACCCCGAGCAGCCTAGGACTGGATCTCCTTACCACCACAAATCTGCACCGCACCCTCGCCATTTGGACCATCGTCGACGCGATATCCCCGATACATAAGTCCACTCGGGTGAAGGAAGACGCGCTGGACAGCAAACTCAGCGTTCCCACCGGTCACCAATAAGCCACTTTGGCCGGGCAGGATGACCTCAACAAGTTCCTTAGATACGCCTGAGCCCATGGCATTTGTGCCAAGCGACGATAGCGGACTAGGCTCCAGGTCCAAGCCCTCTGTGCCATGCTGGTGTTGGGCTCGGAATTGAGAGGGAATTAGCGGAGGCAGGAAGGGGAACGAGAGGCTTTGGGAGAGACAGCGATGAGCGAGACAAGGGAGACGCCCCCGACGGGGCCGACACCGGGCAGGGTGACACAAGTGTGGCCGCGAGGACAGCGGCGGCGGTTCACGGCGGAGTACAAGCTGCGCATCCTGGCCGAGGCGGATGCGTGCAAGGCACCGGGAGAGATCGGGGCTCTGTTGCGGCGTGAGGGCTTGTATTCGTCGCACTTGGGGAAGTGGCGCCAGCAGCGCGATGAGAGCGTGAAGGCAGCCCTCGGGCAGCGGAGAGGCCGCAAGCCGGCGGACCCGCTCACCGGGGAGGTGAATCGGCTGCGCAAGGAACTTGCGCGGCTGAGGGCGGACCTGGATCGCGCCGAGAAGGTCATCGAGGTGCAGGGAAAAGTCTCCGCGCTCTTGGGGGAACTGTCCCTCGGGAGCGCGCCGAAGAAGTCCGCGCCGTAACGGAAGGCGCCATCTCGGAACTGGAGCCGGTCATCGGAGTGAAACTGGCCTGCCGGGCAGTCGGCAGGCCCCGCTCCACGCACTACTGGCGGCATCGCAAGAGCCCTCGGCCGAAGCGGCCGGAACGGCCACGCAAGCCACAGCCACGCGCGCTGTCGTCCATGGAACGTCAGATGGTCCTCGACATCCTGCATTCCGATCGCTTCCGCGACCAGAGCCCTGCGGCCGTCTACGAGACCCTGCTCGACGAGGGCATCTACCACGCCTCGATCTCGACGTTCTACCGCATCCTGCTCCGAGAGGGCGAGGCGCGTGAGCGGCGCTCTCAGGCGACGCACCCGCCGAGGGTCAAGCCGGAGCTGCTGGCGCAGCGGCCGCGGGAAGTTTGGTCGTGGGACTGCGTCCGGTATAAAGTCTCTGCGCGTAAGCCCGCAAGGGTCACCGCCCACCTCAGGGCGGACGAGGCCACGGTGGCTGCAGAACCGCTGAGCAACGGCCTGTAGAAGCCCACCCGCAAAGTACCCGACTGCATGCTCCCGGCTGTTGCAGATCGGGGCCAGCCCCGCCGACCAAGGTTACGAGAGGAACCCTCGCCTGAAGCGTCGTGAACCAGCAACCTCCTACAATGTCGGGAATGGGAGGATGGCGTTGAGGCGCCGCCCTATCCCATGGCGGCGCCTGCGGGATATCGGTCCCGCGCCAGCGGCTACAGAGGTACAAGCCGCTTGGCCAGGACGCCCGGCGTATAGAGGGGACCTATAGTCGGCACATGGGCGCGCAGATGAACACCGGAGAACACCGAGCGTCGGCCTCGAACGGGCTGGGACCGCTTCGTCTGACGAGACGTTTCGGTGGGCGGAGGCCCCGTAGTAGTCAGAGGTCGGGAAAGCCGGCCACAGGGCGAAGGGGGCCAGGTTCAAGGCTCAAAGCATGGCGACCGAAAGGAGCCGAGATGTATGGGCCAGATGGAGATGCCTGAATCGGCCAAAACCGGTAGGCTCGCCTTCGTCAATCGCAAGCAAGAGAGCCTGCACAGATACAGCGTGGAAGGCGCCATGATCCGGAACGTCTACCAACTGCTCGGCACACCAGCCTGGATGCGTACGGCGCTTGACCGGGTCCTCAGCCATACCGGCAGCAGGTCCCCCGGGATTGACGGCAAGACTCGTGACGACTACCAGACCGAGGTGGCCAAGGCGCTGCTAGCGGCCGAGATCGTGGCCGAGATGCGGAGCAAAGCATATAGGCCCAAACCTGTGCGACGCACCCACATCCCGAAGGCGTCGGACCCTACGAAGCTGCGGCCACTGGGCATCGCGACCATCAAAGACCGGACCGTGCAGGAAGCTGTCCGGATGATCCTTGAGCCCATCTACGAGCCCAAGTTTCATCCGCACTCCTACGGTTTCCGGCCGTTTCGGAGTGCACACCACGCCATGTATCGCATCCACTTCCTCGCCTCGCGCCCCGGCGACGCGGCATACGAGTGGGTGGTGGAAGGCGACATCCGGGATTGCTTCGGCTCCATCGATCACTCTGTCCTCCTCGGCATACTTCGGCGTACCATCGATGATCGGCCCCTCCTGAAGCTGATGTCGCTCATGCTGCAAGCGGGCGCCCTCGACGGCCTGCGATACTTGCCGTCTGAAGCGGGCACGCCGCAGGGTAGCGGGGTTTCCCCGTTGTGGGCGAACATCTACCTCTCGGAGCTCGATCAGTTCATCGCACGGAAGTATGCCGCGCTCGGCGACTGGGCCAAACGGCGCCTAGCTGAGCAGCACGAGGTGGTACCGTGCGAAATCATCCGGTACGCGGACGATTTTGTAGTGATGGTTCGGGGCTCCCGGGAGGATGCGGAGCAGCTAAAGCAGCAGATCGCCGAGTTCCTGAAGGTCGACCTGCACATGGACCTGTCCCAGGAGAAGACACTGGTCACCCATATTCGGGACGGATTCTCCTTCCTGGGCTTCGAGGTGCGCAAGATCACCCTGAGGCGGGAGGGCCGGAGCAGGGTCTGGATCAGGCCGTCAAACAAAGCGATCCAGCGCTTCCGCACGAATGTGACGGATGTGCTGCGACGGCTGGCGACCAGCCCGAACGAGGTCGCGCTCATCAGGGCGCTCAATGCCTTGATACGCGGCTGGAGCAGGTACTTCGCCATCGGCGTATGCTGGCCAACTTTCCGTAGCCTCAGCACATGGCTATGGCACCGGGTCAACGATGCCTTGTATCGGAAGCACAAGGGCCGACGCTATCGATCGTGGGCGCGACAGGCACGGGACTACTGGATCCCGTACTCCCGTAGTGATTCGCCGGCGGACCGGTGGCGGAGAGGACGCGGTATCGGTGTCTGGCTGGATGGGTCGCGTACGGAGGCATGTCTGCTTATGCCGCCGGCGCATACTCCTTGGCAACCGATCGTCCCTTCGGGCGCTACGATCCCTACGATCCTCAGGATCGGGAAGTCCTGCTTGCTCGTCGAGCAGCGAAGCACGCTGCGCGCGCCCGCCACCTCGGACCAACACACGCTGGATAGACGTGCATGAACCGGAGAGCTGGGTGCGGTGAAAGTCGCACGCCCAGTTCGGGAAGGGCCCGCCAGTAGCCGCCAGATGGCGGTGGTGGCGGGCTATTTCACATCACCAAGCTCAAAGGCCCCACCAAGGGGATCTACTACTACCTGTACGTCCTCATC
>JAJYSZ010000066.1 GCA_021793315.1 Bacillota bacterium
GTCCATGTCCGCGATCGTGAGTGCGAGGACGCCATTTCGAATGAGGTGCGAGTGCGCCCAGCGCACAAGCTGCTTGGTCTTGTCGGTCTCGTCCTCTCCGTGGGCGGCGATGATCGAGAAGGCGTCTGTGGCGACAAAGAGGTTGTTGCCGGGCATGCCGCGCGCCAGGCGGTCCACGCGATGGTTCTCCTGCGCCAGTTCGAAGAGCGCGATGTCCTCCTCGGTCGCGTAGGTGTAGCAGCCGCGGCGCGAGCGCAGACTCGCGATGTTCTCGCCGTTGCCGCAGCCGAGTTCGAGGACGTTGTGGCGCCGGTCCACCTGCACGAATCGCTCGAGATACACGAGCATGCTGCCATTGTCCAGAATGTTCACCTCCCGCGAGAGACGCCGATGGGGCAGGGACGCCTGGCGTACCTGCCCCGTTTGTCGGTCGAGCCTTAGGCCGCCAACAGGTTTTTGACCTGCCGCAGCGCCACATCGAGTCTGGTTTGCGCGCTCAGCATCTTGTCCTCCAGGATCTCCTCGTATTGGGCTGTGAGGTTCTGCAGCCGGTGCAGTTCATGGAGCGCCCTGCGCTGGTCGGCCTCGCTCACCTCGCCCTTGCGCTGCAGCAGGTTATAGAGGTCGTTGATGACTTGTCCGCTCACCGACTCGACCTCGTTGTCCAGCGTCGAGCGGATGACCATGCGCGCGTCCTCGTTGTCGAGCACGGGCATCAGCCAGAGGTCTGACTCTCCGCCGAGGCTCTGCACGAACTTCTGCAGATTGTGCAGCGTCTTTCCCCCTTCGGCGGGGATAAAGTACACACCGCCAGACGGCCGGACGGCGATCGGATTCAGCGTGCGCAGGACGTCGTGGACGATGATGCGCAGGTGGCTTCCGTTGTAGTGGTCCAGGCAGCGCTCGTACCGCCTGGCGACTTCGGTCGGTACGTCCGGCTCGTCGTCTCGCCGCGCGAGGAAGTCGTTGCGGTAGACGATGTTGTTTGCGCGGTCGAGTCCGACCTCGGCGACCTGCTGGTAGTCGAGACGCCTGCTCGCGGCGTCCACAATCTCGCGCACGACGTGGCACGCAAGTTCGTCCTTCGTGTGGCTCACGTAGCGCAGCAGGAAGTTGACGAACGTGCCGTCGAAGCGCGGGATCTTCTTCTGTTCGGAGTCGCGCACCGCGCGCCGGAAGGCGTCGGACGGTGCGGTCTTCTTCGGTGTGAACGCCTCGTCGAGCCCGGCGGCGATGAGCTTGTTCTTGATGTCCTGGCGTGCGATCTCCTGGTCTCGGATCGTGTACCAGACGAGACTGCCGAGGTTGTCAGACATTTGGGGTCCCCGCCTTCCGTGCCCACCTGTCGAGCAGCCGTGCCCGGAACAGGTCGCGCAGCAGCATCGGCGGCAGGTTGCCGTCGCTGGCCAGAACCAGATCCGTGAACATGAATGCGCTTTCTAGTTGCCTGCCGTCCGCACAAGCCAGCAGGGAGCGAAGTGCGTTTGCCTGCTCGGGCATGTTGGCTGCGATTGTCTCAAGGTCCGCTGCCGCAGCCGTCTTGATTTCCTGTGGTAGGTCGTCAATCCAGTCGAGGTTGAGTTTAGGCACCGCGAGCATGCCGAACAGTGGCTCCAGGGTTGATTCGTACTCCTTCGCCGGCAGTTCCTTGCCTTCGTCGTCCAGGCCGAAGAGGTTATTGAACCGGCCCGCGTAGTCCGCCCCTTCAAGCCGGGCGAAACCGATCGCGAAGGGACGCGTTGCCGTCTGGGTTGCGACGTAGAACGCCAGGACGGCAGGAGCCAGCGTCTCAGCCTCGCCGATCGTGAGCAGTGGTCCGAGCAGGATCTCAGCGCCGTCCTCCATGGTCGTATGCGGCATTTTGTCCAGCGGCTTGTGCGACGCGACGACGAAGAATCCGCCTATCTGCTTGCGCAGTTCGTCTGGAACGTCGAATGTCCTCAGCATGCGGCTACCTCCTTCCGGTGTAGAAACTCTTCTTTTGTTTGGGCATCCACGATGTAACCGCGATCTTGGCCGTGGATGATGAGGACGGGCACCGTGCCGACCTGTCCGCTGCCCGCAATCCTGCCTTGGGTCTTCTGTCCACGGTGGTCAACGAACACGATCTGCATGCCGTCCCTCCTCGTGCGCCCTTCAGGTGAATGCCTTCAGGCCGCGCCGCGGACAGCGGCGCAAGGAAAGCGAAGCCCGGCCCGCCCCGGCCTGGGGGAGCCCGTAGGGCTGCAGGCCGGGCAGCGGGCCGGAGGTGAGCGGCTTGCGCTGGCAGGAGGCGGCGTGGCAGTCAGGCATTGCGCCTGTGTGGGCTACTCGTTGCCAGAACCGAACTCACGTCCCTCGGGTCTCATGTTGAGCCAGGACTGTGACTCCGGGTCGTGTTCGAGAATGAGCCTCTGGACGGTCTGCACAACGCGCCGATCGAACTCTTCCGGGTTGCAGTCGTTGGGGATCACGGCGTCCACCGGAACGTCGAGGAACGCCTTTTCGGTGTGGTGCTCCATAGTGGCCGGGTCTTCACCGCGGCGCACCAGTTCGGCCTGGCGGGAAGCCTCGTCGCGCTGGATGCGAATGCCGATCCATCCGCGCGAGCGCAGGTACTTACCTTCCGCAGGTAGACGAACATCTGCCACAACGAATCTGGCGTCATCGTCCCACGACGCGCGCTTCGCCGCTGTGTGGTCGGCGTAGCGAGCCAGGGCGTCGTCGCCGTAGATGGAGCGTAGCGCGTCGCCGAGCGCTTGGAGTTGACTGCGATCTGGTTTGACACCCATGCGGGCCGCGATGATGTGCAGGATGCCAGAGCATCGTGGGTCTTGGTTGCAGACCCGCGCCACCATCAGCGCGTGCCGTGCCCGGTCCTTGCCGCTTGCGGCCGGCCCGGTGATGAAGATGCGGGAGGGCATCAGGACGCCTCCGGCTCTGCGTGGAACTGTTCGTAGAGCGTCTTCACGGAAGTCATGAGGATTTCCCTGGTGATCTCCTTCGGCAGGCGCTCGGCGATGTCGTGGCGCATCTTGACCGCAGCCAGGCGGCCCTTGGTGCTCTTCAGCCACTTCTTGAAGTCTCTCTCCATGGCGAAGAGGTTGCTTGCGGTCAGTTCCCGGCCGTCCAGCCGTTCGTGGAAGAGTCTATCTCCTGCACTCTGGCGAACACGCGACCGCAAGGTGGGCATCCGCCGCAGGATCCGCTCGAGGTCCGGGTGCCCGTAGACGTGATGGCAGTCGATGCCGAAGCCATGCAGAGAGGGGATGGCGTCTTCGCCGAGGGCCTTGTCCCAGTCCCGCCGGCGGCGGTCCCATTGCTCATCGGTGAGGTAGGACGGCTGGTCGGTGTTGTTCCAGTAGGCGTACTCCTGCACATGAGGCATCCGCCGCCAGAGGATGCGGTAGGCTTCCTGCTCCGCGAACAGCATGGCGAGTAGGATGTTCCTGCCCGGCACATGCAGGATCTGCACGTTGCACTCGAAGTCGTAGAGCGGGTCGCGCTCTTGCGTCACCCGGATCTTCTTCTCGTGCTTGGAGATGTTCTCGAAGACCACCATGTACGGGGTTTGTAGGTCAGAAAGGGTGGCGGTTTCTTCGTCAGTCATCCCGTTCACGATCGGAAGCAGGTACTTCGGGCTGTCGAGGAGAGCGATCTGATCGATGAGCCTGGCCGCCAGGTCGGCGAACAGCTTGGCTCGCAGATACTGCTCGACGTTGCTGATGCGTGCGCGCAACAGTTTGGCCCACCGGTCGATTTCGTAGATTGGCGTTGTAGCTGGGAATCCCAGCGAGTAACCGTTGAAGATTTTTGTGCTCATGCGATCCTCCTTCCCGCGGGTGTTTGGCACCAGATAAGGGCGAGCGTCCTTGAACGCCCGCCCTTCCTGTGCGTTAGACCAGCTCGGCGAACATTTCGCCGGCGGCTTCGTCGTCCGGTTGTGTAACTGCCCACACGCGATCCGACCAGCGCGTGAGCTCCTGCGGTACGCCGCCGATGAGGATGGACATGATGCGCAAGCCGCGCTCCTTCTTGGCTGCCATCAGCCGGTTGTAGAACTCGTCCGGCACCATGCACTCCCCGTCGGAGATCATCACGATGTCCGCGTGGCGGAACTTCGATTCGCCCTGGACGTCGAGCGCCCAGGAGAGCGGCACCTCGTAGTTCGTCCCGCCATTCGCGCCGACGGTCGCGAACCGGAAGATTTCCTCCGCCGGCGCCTTGCCGCGCTCGAAGCGGAACTCCGCGAGGATCTGCGTGTCGAAGAAGACCGCGGCGAAGTCGCGCTTCTGCCTGCGTGCGGTGTCCATGAGCGCGAGGCCCACGGCGCTCGCCCACTCGATCGGGCTTCCGCTCATCGAGCCTGAGGCGTCGATCAGGCAGATCACGGGGCCTTTGCCCTCGCGCTGGATCGGACGCACCTCGTACTCCAGGAGCTTGCGCTCCACGAGTCGTCGGCCGAAGTCGAGTTTGCGCAGCGGGTGCGTGAGGCTGGCGAGTTCCACGGGCAGAACCCGTCCCAGGTCATCGCCCAGCGTGATCGAGTGGTACTCGTCGCGCAGGTGCTTGAGCGACCCGCCTTGTCTGGAACGTGCCAGATTGCGTAGCCGGCCGATCAAGAGCGCGATTCGCTTGAACCGCGGCGACATGATCTGCCGCGCGAGCTCGATCCGCTCGCCCAGCGGTACCTGCTGGAGCCCAGAGCCGTCAAGACCCCAGGAGATCATCTGCTCCTGCACGTCCTGCGCCTGCTCCATGCCCGCCTTGACCGCGCGCCGCAGCGCCTTGTTGAGCTGACCCTGCGCCTGCGGCGGCGGCTCCGTGCCGTCCTTCATGTTCTGTTCGAGCTGCTTGTTCTTGCGGACTTCTTCCGCAAGCACCCTGCCGGTCTCGAGAGCGGCGACGGCGCTGGCCAGCTCGTCGAGTTGCGTGTACGCGCGCGTCTGCTGCGTCGCGTCCTCTTCGAGGAGACGCTCGACATACGGCCGGTTGCCCTTGTACTTGCCGTCGACCTGGTGTTCCTCGCGCAGCTCAGGCTCGATCTTGTAGTAGGTGTTGAACGTATCTTGCAGGAGGTTCGAGAACGCCGGCCACTCCTTTGTCTGCTCGACGAGCTCGTGGATCGCTGTCGAACCTTCGCTGGCCTCTTCCCACATGAACCTGTCGGATTTCGGCCCGGCGATGTGCTGGGTGGACTGCGGCTTCTGGCCGATCGCGTCCCCGAGCCAGTCTAGCGATGTTTCGGCCACTTCTCACACCTCCTTGCAGATACTGTGGCAGCGGGCCACGATCTCCGTGACCCGCCGCCTGTCGCCTTCGTCTAGCCTGCTCGCAGGCACTTCGTGAGAACCTCCTGGCCCCACATTGCGACGTCCTGGAGACCCTGCTCCGCGCGCCGGCATGGCTTGCCGGCGTCCTCGGCCTTCTCCACGATCGTGTGCAGGCGCTTCGCCGCGCTCTTGAGGGCCTTGTTTGCCTCCAACCCGGCCTGCGTTTGGCTCTCCTCGGGTGCGTTGATCGCCGCGTGGTAGAGCTCAACCGCGTCGTCCAGGATGTCCTGGGCCTCCTGGTCGAACGGAGAGACCATCATGAGCACGGTCTTGGCGACCGTTGCACGCTGCTCGGGCTCTGACCAGAGGACGTGCTGCAGGATGTCGAGGTCGTTCTCGTCGGCGGCCGTGTTGCCGTTCAGCCAGGCGTTGGCGCGGACCACGGTCATCGCGTCGTGCCAGCGGCGGTCGGAGACCATGACGCCGATCTTCTGCACCTCGGAGCGCAGCGCTACCACGGTTGGCAGAATTGCGCTCAGGTCGACTTGCAGGGCCTCCTGCTGTGCCTGGGCGAGGTCGCCCAGCGTGAGCTGCGTCTGTGCCGCAGGACGGGCCGAAAGCGTGAGCATGCGGGTGAAGTCCGCCTGGTCGCGGATGTAATCCACCACATGCCTGAGCAGAAAGCGGTCCCAGAGCGCACCGAGTTCCTCGCGGTCCTCCGGCAGTTCGTTCGAGGCGCCGACAGCCATCTGCAGGGGGATCGGCGTGGGTTGTCCGTCGTTGTGGAAGACACGTTCGTTCAGGACCCCGAGGAGCGTGTTCAAGATGGCGCTGGAGCCTTTGAAGCACTCATCAAGGTAGCCGATCTCCGCCTCGGGCAGCTTGCCGGTGGTGATACGGCGGTAGGAGTCGTTCTCGAGGGCCTTGAGGCTCACGGGACCGAACAGCTCTTCGGGGGTGCTCATCCTGGTGAGCAGCCACTCGAAGTAATTGCCGCCAACGCGGGAGCAGACGTCGCGCACGAGTCGGGACTTGCCGGTGCCGGGTGGGCCGAGGAGAACCGCGTGCTGTCGTGAGATAAGGCCGACCAGCAGGCTGCGGATCACCGGGCGGCGTTCGATGTGCTCGGTGTTGAGTTCGGACTCCAGGGCCGTGAACAGGTTTCGTGCCTTGGCGACCTGAGTGCTCAATGGGACTCCTCCTTTTTAGCGCGTCTTGTTGCCGCGCGTGATGTCGATGCCGCCCTTGGGGCCGAGGATCACGGTGATGATCCTGCTGCCGCCGAGCGGATGCTCGACCTTGATGTAGAAGGCCGTGCCCTCGTCGGGCGCGACCTCCATCGCGGGCACCTTGCAGGGATCCTCCTCGCGGGTGAAGACCCGCACCTTCACGGGATTCATGCACTCCACCGCAGGCCCGGATCCTCGAGTGTGAGCGCGTAGTCGATGAACTCGACCAGGACCTCGGCGGCTTGCACGTACCAGTTGAAGGCTTCGTCCTTGTGGATCACATGGATCGCCGGCCGCCCGAGCAGGTCCACACCGCGCACGAAGCCGAGGGCTTGCAGGCCGTCGAGGAGAAACTCGCCCTTGGCGTTGCCGTAGTTGCGGAACCGTGCGTCCTGCTCGCGGTCTCTTTCGCCACGGAAGGTCTCGAGCGCTTGGCGCGCGTTGACCTGGGCGTGTTGCCGAAGAAGTTCGGAGGAGACGGTCATCACGCACAGGCCGTCCGCCTGGCGTAGCTTCTCGAGTAGTTCGACCGCGCGCTCGCGGGAAGCCTGGAAGTCGACGTGGACGATGCCGTTCCCATCCTCTTCCGGATCACCCGAGAGTCCGAAAACGTGGTAAAGGCCCATGCCGACCGAGTTGCTGACAACGGCGTTGAACCCGCTTTCGTTGTAGCTGGAACGCAGGTAGGTCTTCTTGAATACGTGCTCAGGGTGGGCGTTGGATCTGACTTCATCCACAGTCTTGCTGTGGTTCGTGAGCCACACGTCGAGTCCCATTAGATCGCCTCCGATTATGTTGTGTCAGCGGCCGTGTTCCAGTCGCCACCATGCGAGTATGATGCCGAGGTATAGGAGAATTGCGCCGAGTAGATCCAGCCACAGGTGAAGCACGTTTTGCACCTCCGAACTGGATATGGGCGCACCGCGCCCCAACAGCGGAGGCAAGGAGGAGGCCGTCCCGCGCTCCCCGCAAGCGCAGCGAGCGGCAGGTGCGCGGAGACGGGACTTCCTTGCCTCGCGGGAAGGGGCGCGGTACTTCGTTTAGTCGTACTCGCCGAACGCGGCGGTCGTCGGGTTGATCAGGACGTAGTAGCAGCCGTTGGCGCAGCCCGTGTACTCTGAGGAGAACCAGGCCCGGAAGATGCCGTCGTCGCCAAGCTTCGTCGAGACCGATAGGTCTCGACGGATGCCGTGCTCCATGTGGCTGTACTCCCACTTGTACTTGAAGGCGTCCCGCAGGTGGTCGATCACGAACTCCGGGAACTTGCCCTTGATCGAGAACGCGCGGCCGAGGTGCAGGAACTTTTCCGGTGGATCGCGCTTAAGGTCGTCCCAGGCGTTCGGGTGGATCCGCCGCTGGGTGGCGCGGATCTCGCGCAGTTTACGCTCTCGCGCTTCGTCCTGCGACGGCTCCCTCTCGGGAATGACCGCGAGCACCTCGGATGCCGGCAGGTCGCTCAGGTAGAACCCGTGGCGATTGTGGACGGTGTAGCAGAGCGCCTTCGTCCTACTGTCGTGGAAGAACTTGACGCCAGGCAGGCGGTCCACGGTCCTGCGGCGCTGTCGTCCGGTGAAGTTCGTGTAGACGGGGACCGGATGCCGGAAAGCGATCGTGAAGCGGCCACGGTGCTCTTGCAGCATCGGCTCGATCGCCGATGCGAGATCGTCCGTCGTTTGTACAGGCGGCACGAAGATGACCTGTTCCACGATTGACCTCCTTTTTAGCAGGAAAGCCGCGCCTGAGGGCGCGGCTGTGAAATGATACTCAAGTAGCGTTTGGGCTTAGAGGTGGAAGAGCACGGCTTGCGGCAAGCACTCCTCGATCAGCCGTAAGACGATGCCCCAGTCGCCGCCCGCAAGGCCGCAGCCGATGCCGTAAGGCAGGCCGACACGGAGGGTCGTCCTCTCGATGAACTCAGCAAGGTCTGCGAGCGCCATGCGCAGCGCACCGTAGTCGGTCTGCTTCGTTCCCATGCCCACGCCGGACTGCGCGGCGATGTTGGCGATCCACCGGCTCGGGCCGACCCGCACGATCTGTACGTTCGCGAGTCCGATCTCGCGTGTTGCGACCGCCTCGCGGTAGATTTTGTAGACGTTCGGATACGCCGCGCGGATCTGCTTGGCGATCCCGGCGCCCATTACGCCACGCAGGTTGACCTGGTGGCCAAGGATGTCGATGTCGCCGTTTCGAAGTGCCGTGACGGCGTTGCCGTGGACGATGTGCAGGCCGGACGCGATCATGCGGCACACCTCCCTCGTTCTCCAGCAAGAAGGCGCTGGCCGCGTTCGCGCGCAGGCGTCAAGGGCGCCCGCAGGGCGAGCGTAGCGGCTCTTGACGCAGTGCAGGCGAACGTGGCATGTCAGTTCTGGTTGAGGGCGCCGAGCTTGTCTAACTTACCCATGGACAGCTCGATTTGGTGCCAGACGTCGGCCGGGTTTGCCCGGTCGTGCAGCAGGTCGTCGACGAACTGGACGACCATCCATGCCAGTCGGTGCCTTTGAGCCATGTCCGAGTCCGACGAGGCCAGGATGCGCTTGCCGTTCTCGCGAGCCTTTGCGATGGGGCACCCGCTGTCCTTGTCGCAGGGATCGGACAGGGCATCTACAGCCTCTGCGAGATCCAAACTCAGTTGTGCCTCGCGGGCTTTTGCGGCGTGCAAATCGTTCAGCGTTTCACTCGCCTGCTGCAATAGACCGGAATACGCGATCCGCAGGGCTACGTTGCCTGCGTCGGGCAGTGAATTAAGGCTGGCTTAGATATATCCCTAACGGAGCACACGTGGCGGTCCTCTGGGTCTCTGATTTGGCAGTAGGCCATCCTCACGCCTACTAGAGTTACAGCTTCGCCGCGATGCACAGGTCGCTTGATCTCGCTCACTGTCCATCGCCTCCGTCGAGTGCGCGGAGAGCGTCGACACGGCGCCGCGCTTCCGCCAGAGCATTTGCCGCGATAGGCCCCAGGGTAGCACCTGGGTCCGCCGTGGCGACCTCCAGGAAGCGCTCTATGCCGTCAACCGCAGCCTCCAATGCCAGCAGCCGTCGCGCCGCAGTCGACGTGGGCGTAGCGAGGGCGCTGTCGGTGAGCACAAATACGTCATACCGCTCGCGTGCTGCCGGGTGCTCTAGGTTGATCTCGCCCTGTTGCCTTGCCTTCGCGGCGTAGGATCGCATGGCCACCAGCGCCTTGCGTAGTTGCGCCTCGCGGGCAGCGAATAGCTCCTCAATTTCTTGCGCGGCTGCGGCGACGCCCTTGCGAGTGGTCAAGGACCTGCCCAGGAGGATGGCCTCCACGTCTCCCACGTCGAGTTGCGCGTTTTCGCGTCGGACCACCATGCTCCAGTGCGCCATGACCGCGGCCCACAGCATCGGGTTTTGCTCCAGCACAGCGATGACATCTGCCGGCGTGGCCGGCGTAGACCTCGCTACATCAGGCATATCACCATGGTCGATGTGGTGCGAGTTTTCGCAGACCATTAGCCACAGCTTCCCGAGTCCCGCACCCTGGTAGGGCTCTGGCGGGCGCTCGAACATGATCGAATTATCCTTCAACATATCATCGCCCCTCTTTGAGCGCCAACGCGATGGACTATGTGATTGCCGGGACAGGGAGATCAGCCTTTGTCTCGCTGAGCTCCCGCAATGCTCGTTCCTGCATCTCCTTGCCGCCCTGCTCGGGTGGCCACATTTGCGCGATGTCCCGAAGCGCGGTACGGGACAAGTCCAGCACGTCAACGAGAGCACGCAACTCGTTGGTTGCGCAGATGAGGTAGTCGTCGTGCTGTCCTTCTGCTTTGGAGAGCAAGTTGCGAATGTGCAGTTCTTCCAGACGCATCATGCATCCCCACTCTTCCCCGGTAGGATCTTCTCGGCAAGCGCGACAGCGTCGTTCCACTGCTCCTCGTCCTTGGCCAGCGGCGGACCCGCGACGTCGTAGAGGCCCTGCAGCGCCTCCAGAAGCCGAGCGTTCTCCGCACGAAGACGCTCGCTTTCTTGCAGTAGCGTGAGCATCGTGTTGCGGGCCACCGCGATGAACTCGGCATCGGCCTGCGTCGAGCCGTTGCCGTAACCGTCAAGACCGGCTGCGGCGTAGACCACCATGCGACCGCGTGCGTCCTTGACGCCGTAGTGCCCGCCGCGCGTCTGGAAGGTTTTCCACGGTGCGGGAGAGGCCGCCTTGACGGCGGCATCGATCTTCGTGCGCAGGTTGTTGAATATGCTCATGCCGAAAGCAGTCCGATCGAGCGCCCGTGCCAGAACATGCTGATCTCGTCGCGGTACGGGCTTGACTGGCAGGTGATGACCGGCGACTCCGGGCTGGACGTGACGCTGGCCAGGTACTCGGCCTCTCCGAGCATAAACTGGACATTGAGACCCTCGAAGTGTCGACGCACTCTCTTGCGAAACTCTGCTCTAGTCACCCAAAAGCCTCCTCTTGTCCGGTCTCCTTGGTGTGCCATATGGTGGTCGTGCGTAAGGTTTGTGGCACCAGCCGCTTTGACAGGTGTTTGCGTCCTTATGCCGAAAATAAGTTCTAAGGCCGGAACCATCTACGGCTTCGCCGCCGTAGCCCCATTGAAGTAACGAGGCCGAGTATCTGGCCAGCGTGACCTCGAGACTATATATCCGCGACGTCCCGCCGCGGCCCATTGAAATTACCCGATTCCCTTGAATACTCTCTTCGCCCGTCCAAGTTCGACACAGGCGATCACGTAGCGGTCGTGCGCGATCTTGAGCGCCTCCACCGCTCCCTGGCGGCGCTGCAGCGACTCGAAACTGCGGCCGGCCTGCTGGGCCTCGACCGTTGCGGCGATGTAGCGGTTCTGTGCAACCTCGAGGACTTCGCGAGCGCCGTGCTTGCGGGCGCGGGCCAGGGCGACCGCGTCAATGGCGGCCTGCTCCGGTGTCCTTTCCGGCTTCGCCGGAAAGGTCATGCACATCCGTCCAGACATGCGACTGCTTCCCTCCAATCGTGGTCCTGTTGTCCGGGTCAAAGCGAGGGGATCCGCTTTCGGCGTGCGCCTATCCCATCCGCAACGGCATGATGACGACCACGAAGTCGTCGTCGTCCGTGCGGGAGATCCGCATTGGCGACTCCTCGCCTGTCAACTCGATGGTGACCGGACCTGCCGTGCCGAGCGCGTGCAGTGCCTCATCGACCATGCGTCGGTTCAGCCGTACATGGATGGGGGCGCCGCTTACTTGTGCCGCCAGGGTCTCGCGGATCTCTGCTTGCCACGTCTTGCGTGAGAGGACTACCTCGTTCATGGCGAAGTCGAAGTCCATCCCGTCGTTATTGGGGTTCACGACCGTCTTGGCCCGCCGCAGAGCGGACGCTAGGGCGGCGCCGTCGCATACGGCACGCGCGGTCATAGCTCGCTCCAGGAGTCCCCGCGGGTCGGGGAACTGGGCCCGGACGACCTCGATGCGTGCGGTGTAGGTTTCTCCGCGGAAAAGGACGTGCTTGTCGTTGAAGGACACGGCGACCTTCTCCTGCGAGGAGAAGACCTGCGTGACCACCCGGAGCCCCTTCATGGACACGAGTGCCTCTCCGCTCCGAGCGACGATGCAAGGAACGTTCCCGATCGCCAGTCGGTGGTTGTCGGTTGCCATGGCCGTAAGACGGCCCTGTGATGCGCTGAGGTGGATACTCGTGGTGAAGATGCGTCCGTCGTCCCTCGTCGCGCTGGCGTGTGCCACCCTGCGCACCAACTGCTGTAGAGCCTTCCCGGAGACAGTCAGCGTCTTCTTGCCCGCGACCTTCATGTTGGGAAAGTCGTGTGCCGAGTGGCTCTCGAGCGTAAGCATCCCGTGGTCCCACTCGACCTGGATACGTTCCCCCGCCGTGAGCGACACCGTGGCGTCAGGCGGCAGCGCCTTGGCGACGCGGGCCAGCGACGAGGCGTGGACCAGTATCCGCCCTGGCTCCAGCACCTCGCCAGGCAGTGAGGCCATGATCGCCGTCGAGCCGTCGGTGGCGAGAAGGCGAGGCGCCTTGTCGCTTGTCGCCTCGATCAAGATAGCCGTAAGGTTCGAACGGTCCGGATGTAAGTCGTTCATCCGCGGCGGAGCCGTATGGGCTGCAGCCTTGGCGACCGCGTTTACTGCACTCGACAGGGCTTGCACCGAGGTCTGAAGGTGCGGCGCCCCTGTGATCTCCAAAGTCTCCTGTGCCATCTTGTCACCCTCCCAGGATGCGTTCCCGTCCGGTAGCAAGAGATCAGACGACGTTCTTGACGCCAACCAGGATCAGCAACGCGCCGGCTACGATGTTCGCCCGAGCACCCAGCCAGCGCCCCAGCGTGTGCTTCCCGATCCGCTCTCCGACCCACAGGGTTGCAAGGCTGAACCCCCCGGTCGCAAGGGCGACCCCCCATGCAGGCACACCGACCAGCCCACCGCTGAAACCGCCGGCCCAGGCGTTGACCCCGAGGCCGATGGAGAGCGCGAGCGCCTCGCTGAGTGAGATGTCACCGGAGCGGTCGACGTCCGCCTCCTCCGGATGGAGGATCAGCTCGATCGACTCCTCACGGGCGCGCCGCGGCCAGATCACCCAGACCCCGACCGCAATGATGCACGTCGCGCCGATGGCGCCGGCGGCTGCGGATTGAAGGAGGTGCTTCAGGCTACCGCCGGCAAGGGCGAAGGTAGCAGTGCCGAGCGTCGCCACCACGGCGATCAGAAGATTGCTGGAGAACGGGATGCCGATGCGGCGCGCACCGTAGGCCACGCCGACCCCCAGGTTGTCGAGGTTGCCGGCGAGCCCGATGAGTAGCGCAGTCGAAATCCACACCGGCCCCTCCCCCTCCCTGAAGTGCGATCGCGGGTCTTATTCAGTTTTGGAGATCCTCGTCCGACAGGAGCCCCATGCGCTTCCACTCCTCGCGCACAACGGGGTGGACGAGGCAGAGCGTGTCGTTGTCGAGCCGGTACTTCGCGTCGTTGGGATGCTCGTGCGCGTACAGTCGGAACTCGAGTTCCTCCTTGCGCGTGAGCTGGCGGAACATGCCGGTGTTGTCGTAGCGACTGTGGTGGGGCACTGGGCGTCCTCCCTTCAGAAAAGGTCCGCGAGGTCAGGTGGGGCTCCCGACCTCGCGGTGCTTTGGATGTTCAATCAGGATGCGTTCGACTGCGATGTTTTGACGGCGCCGCCGACGCCGGCCAGCTTGCCGTTCACAAACCGGTACGCGAGAGGCACCAGCGGGTGGTCCTCCGCCTCGCGGAAGTAGGCAACCGTGGCGATGCCGAGCATGGCGAAGGACTCCGGCGTGTCGTCCGTGGTCACGAACCCGAGGTCGCGGCGCGGCATTCCGCAGATTGCGGTGCCGTGTGTTATCGCGTAGCGCCACGCGTAGACGGCGCCCATGGAGCACTCGAAGACCAGGGCGTCCTTGCCGTTCGGCATCTGCTCGCGCACGGGCTCGGGCATCTTCGCGTCGGTGTTGACCTCCGCGATCGCCCAGAGCACGTCCTCGGACTCCCCGATTTTCTCGAGGTCCCCCTTGACGAGGAACCGGACGAAATCCGGGTAGTCGAGTACGAGCGCTGCCTTGAGCCCCGGACCGCATGGGCGGAACAGGCCCTGCTCTTTCAGGTAGTCCTCTGAGACGACGTGCAGGTGCAGGAGCGGTCGGGCGGTTTGCAGGTCGACGGGAGTCTTCTGCTCGTTGCCCAGTCGCACGATGAAGTTGGCGATGTCTTCGACAGGGCGGCCCGCCTCGTGCATGCGGAAGAAGTTGTAGATGTTGACGATCTGCTTTAGATCTCCATCCTCGAACACGATCGTCTGGTCGTCTGGTATGTACTTCATCTGCGGCCCGCCACAGGCGGTGATCGCCTGAGCCAGCGCCTGCCCGAAGGCGTGGATGTTGTCCATGATCAATCCTCCAGATGTCCCATGACTTCGTACAGGTCTGCGTGGGCCAGATGTTCGTCGTCGAGGAAGACCCAAACGTTGTTGCGGAACAGGACGCCGTAATACGGCTTGCCCTGTCCGTCCACGTCGATGGAGGTGATGCAGCCAAGCGCATTGGGGCCGGTCTGCACCTTGCGGTCGTTCTCGTCGCGTGCTACCTCGCCTTTGCGCGAGCGAATCCAGGTGCCGCGTTCCAGCATGAGAACATCTCCTTGAAAGAGTTGAAAAGGGCTCCGCGTTTGGTGCGGAGCCCCTCTCTCAGTCTTGGATGCCGTCTTCTGTGACCACCCCTGCGTCGATTGCGGCGATGATCGCGCGCCGGATCTCCTTGAGATCTCCGGCGACCACCTTCTGGGCGTCGGTCGCGCCCTCTGGCAGCAGCTTGACGAGATCGCGCACGTCGAAGCTGTCCTGTCCGTCGTCCGTGCAGTCCTCGTTCCAGCCGTACCAGAAAGTGCGCGCGCCCTGGTCTTCGTAGTCGTCTTTGAAGACGTGGTAGATCACGACGTCGTTGTGCTCGAGGAACACGCTGGAGGACACCCACCTGTACGGCATGGTCAGGACGCCTTCGCTGCGGACCTGACCGCGAGCAGGTCGAGCGTGCTGCCGAAATAGGCCGCGTGCTGCTCGTTGAACCGCGTGACGGCCATCTCGATCTCGTGGAAGGCGTGATCGGCGGCGAGGGCCCTCTTTTGCAGCCAGGCCATGCGGTCAGCTAGCGTGAGGCTCTCGGGTGAAGTCTCGGGCGTGTGGAAACGGGCGCCGGCGCGCAGGTGATCGGACTGCCAGCCGTGCTCGATGGCGGCCTTTAGCCACCACTCGGGGTCGGCCTCTGCGGCGTCTGGATTCACCTTGACGAACTTCTGCGCCGCCAGGGCGGCCTCGCGGAAGTGCGAGTACGACAGGTTCGTGTACTTCTCGCGCAACTCGGGCTTGATGCGGCGCGCGGTGTAGCGCAGGGAGTCGAGCGTGCGCACGGACAGGCCGGTGGCGCGGGAGAGTTCTTCGAGTCCCTTGTAGCCGAACTTGCCGTTGATCTGGTCGGCGATCTCGCCTTGGATCCAGCGAGCGTTGCGCTCGTTCTTCATGGCCTGGACAAAGCGGTCGATCAGGTGGTTGAGCGTCTTGGACATGTGCGTTGCCTCCTTGTTTGTTCTCAGTTCCAGACTTCGACCGTCGGCAGCGCCCGAAGCCCCGCGAGGTCGGGATGCTCCGGGTTGCGCATGTATCTCGTTTCCAGCCGCTCACGCAGCTTGTGGCCGCGCCGCTCCACAGCCTCCCAGAAGGGTTTTTGTCCGTCGAGCGACACCGTGGTCACGACGGCGCTCGTGTAGCGCTCCGTCTGCCACTCGCGTGACGGAGCTCCTGGACGCTGGTCGTGGATCGTCAAGGTGATCGGCGTCTCAATGCAGCCGACGATCACGGTCATCGTCCGGGCGTCGGGGTCGATGGTGTAGCCCCACTCCATGAACAGCCAGTCGGCGTTCTCCGGCGTGATGTGGTCGCTCTCGTTGCCGTCGCGGCCCTCGCCTATGAACTGCTCCCAGCGGTGGGCGGCGAGCAGCTTCTGGGCAAAGCCATGCAGATGGCCGTCGTTGTGCAGCCAGCGCTTGGCTTCCTCAAATACCTTCTCACCGAGCCATGTCGGGTAGCTGTCGCTGTGGTTGTAGCGGCCGTCCCACGCACCGCCCGCTTTGCCGATGGCGACGAAGCCTCGTGTGCTCATGACTCGTCCTCCTCCTCGGAAAGCAGCCCCATGCATCGCCACTCATCGCGCACAACGGGATGGACGAGACAGAGCGTGTCGGTTTCGAGCCGGTACTTCGCGTCGTTTGGATGTTCGTGCGCGTACGCCCGGAACTCGATCTCCTCTTCGGGTGTGAGATGGCGGAACATGCCGGTGTTGTCGTAGCGATCGTGTCGTGGCATCAGGCCGCCTCCCCGAGCATGCGCATGACACGCAGCCAGTCTTCGATGTGGTGCTCTTCGATGAATAGCGTGGACCGGGGGTCGATGTCGGTGAGAAACTGCTCCGCGAACGCTCGCATGAGCGCCTCTGCGCCAAGTTCGGCAGCCTCTCGCGAAGAATTGTGACGCTGGAGGTAGTCGCCCAGCACGGTGAACGCGACGTTCTCCCGCTCTTCGACCGCACCGCCCCACCGATGTCCGCAGGCGAAGGTGTAACGCGGGGCGATGGGCTGGAGTACCTCGCCGTCGAAGAAATGGATCGCGACTCCGTTCGGTGAGGCGATCCCTGTGTAGCAGCGTTCGGCTTCGTCGATCCGGAGCATCCCGATCCCCTCCTTCGGAAGTGCTGTTGACAGGCCGCGCCCGCAAGCGGGAGTCAAGGGAGGAGCGCAGCCGACGCGGCCCGCAAGCTTGCGAGCGGCTGCCGCGGCGAGCGAGAACTCCCTTGAAGCCAGCGCGGGGACGCGGCATCTCAGTCGGAAGTTGTTGCGAACTTGCCGACGATCTCTAGAAGCCTTGCCAGTTGCGGGTTACGGTGTGCGTGAGTGACGTATAATGAGCTACCCTCGGCATAGCGGTACCCGAAGCGCGCCATGTGTTCTTCGTACCCGGAGCGGGTCAGGAAGGCGTTGTAAAATGTCTCTGAGTCGCGGTATCCGGTCAGCGTGCAGGCGATGCCGGCCTTGTCACAGAACGCCTTGACTTCTTCCATGGAGGTGAGGATCGTGAGTGCTTCCGGCGTAACGTCCTCGTATTGCGTGAGGATGTCCTTGGCCTCGTCCAGCGTGGCGCAGGCCACGGGGTCGTTGCCGATGATCGCTCCCATGTTGTCGGCGTAGTCCGAGTCGATGCCCCATTCGTGCCGGACTTCTCGCACCTGGAAGAACACAGGCCGCGCTGTCGCCAGGGTGTCCTGTGCCTTCAACTCGTTGGCAAGCGCCGTCAGGAACTCCACGTCTTCTGCGGTTAAAATCTCCATCGAGGTGCCTCCTCAGGATCCGTGCCGGGGCATCGGGCCTTGCTAGTAGTTGAGATAACGGCGTAGGTCCGCAGCGTCGCCCGGCCAGGTTGATCGGTTAAGGAACTCCAGATCGAAGATGACAAGGCCGCCGCCCACCCGCCGGCCGACATTGGCCGAGTGGAAGTCATGAACGTAACGCCCGAAGGCCCTCTCCAGCGCATCGCGGAGTTGTCTTGCTTCCTTGCGGCGCATGTCAACTCGTTTAGCACTGTCCACGCGCTCCTGTACGAGCCAGAGCCCGTCTGGAGCAACATCGTAGACCGTGGCCCGTAGGCGTCGCGGCAGGTCGTGTGCGGCCTCGGCCTCCAACTGGTTCGACCGCATGCCGAAGCGGGAATAGCCAACCTTGAGAACCCGGTTCGGGCTCAAAGCGAAGACCATCCGGCAGAAACCGAACGAGATCGCCTCCAGCCCAAGCTGGTCGGCGATCTCGTGAAAGGTCAACTTGACGCGCTGGTTGTTCGTGTGGCCTTGTGTCCGGTCCCGTTGCTGGATGAGGCGTCGTTCTCGAACTCCTCGCGCCAGTCCTCAAGCGCCGAGAGAACATGCTGCGACGGCATCCTGCATCTCTCCCAGGTGATAGTTCGGGTGTTTGTAGAAGACGCGCCCATCCTTGAGGCTGGATGCGACACGCACGATGTGATCCGACATGATCGGGCTGCCACCCATGCTGCGCGTGTTGTGGACCAGCAGGGCGACGTGCGCGCCAGCCGTTCTACCGACGTAGCCCGTGGTCTCAAACTCCTCCTGCCAGTCCCGCCCTGTGATCGGGTCGCCGTAGGCGATCTTCACGCGGGTCTGTGCGTGTGCCGCGTCTTCGAGTGCCGCGAAGACCATGCTGGGCGTTCCGACGGGGTAGAGGGTCTCGCGGGTCCCGACCTTGACCACGAGGAACTCGCTGTCGCCGAGCATCCTGTGGATCCCGCGGTCGAGGTTCATCCGCCGGCGCATGGCGCAGTCCGGGCAGAGCATGCGGTTACGCGGAGCTGGTGTCAGCTCCCACGCGAAGTCCGTCAGGCGTCCGCACTGGCTGCAGATCCGCTTGAACATGGACGCGAGCCGCTTGTCGACGTCCTTGCGGGCAAGCCCGAACGAGAAGATCGTCGCGTTGTTCACCCACTCGATCCGGTGCTTCTTGGCACGGGCCCAGAGACGCACGATGCGCCCGTCCTCGATCTCCCCAGTGAGGCCGCCCGGCAGGCGGGCGTTCTGCAATGCGCTACGCATGGCGACGTACCCCCTCGACCGTGACCGTGATCGGGTCGTGCAGTCCCTCAACCGTCCAGCGGCCACCGCGCGCGGAGCCGCGCACTGGAAGCAGCGGGCGACCGTTCCCGGCCAGCCGGAACAACTCGACGAGACGCTGGGCACGCTGGATCGCCTCCGTGCGGGTGTTGCAGGTGAGGCACACGGGCTTGTCCGGCCCGATCTGGATGCGGATGCGGTTCACGGCGTACACCTCCGTTCGACGACAACGCCCCCGGCGCGGCGCCGGAAGCGTTGGGTTGGCGATCTTGCTTATGGCATGGCCTCCAGGACGCGGACGTCCTCGTCGGACATCAGCTCAATCTCGACCTTGGAGACGCGCTCGCCCCACTTATCGAAGTCGACGATCGTGGCGTAAACGTTGTAGGCGCCGTCGACGAGGCCCGGAAGTGTCACGACGAGACCGTCATCTCCGAACTTCTGGAGGGTCGCGCCGCCATACTCCGTGCTGTTTGCCGGG
>JAJYSZ010000185.1 GCA_021793315.1 Bacillota bacterium
GGAAGGCGCCGACATCGAGGAGCTGGAGAAGAAGATCAAGGCCGCGCACATGCCCAAGGACGCGCGCAAGAAGGCCGACGCCGAGCTGAAGAAGCTCAAGCTGATGTCGCCGATGTCGGCCGAGGCCACCGTCGTGCGCAACTACCTGGACACCCTGGTGGCGCTGCCGTGGGCGAAGAAGTCCAAGGTCCGGCACGATCTCGGCTTCGCCGAGCAGGTGCTCGACGAGGACCACTACGGCCTCGAGCGCGTGAAGGAACGCATCCTCGAGTACCTCGCGGTGCAGCAGCGCGTGGACAAGGTCAAGGCGCCGATCCTGTGCCTGGTGGGGCCGCCCGGGGTGGGCAAGACCTCGCTGGGCCAGAGCGTGGCGCGCGCCACCGGACGCAAGTTCGTGCGCATGGCGCTGGGCGGCGTGCGCGACGAGGCGGAGATCCGCGGGCATCGTCGCACCTACATCGGCTCGATGCCGGGCAAGATCCTGCAAAGCCTGGGCAAGGTCGGCGTGCGCAACCCGCTGTTCCTGCTCGACGAAGTGGACAAGCTCGGCATGGATTTCCGCGGCGACCCTTCCTCGGCGCTGCTGGAAGTGCTCGACCCCGAGCAGAACCACACCTTCAGCGACCACTACGTCGAGGTCGACTTCGACCTGTCGGACGTGATGTTCGTGGCCACCAGCAACTCGCTGAACATCCCGCCGGCGCTGCTCGACCGCATGGAGGTCATCCGCCTGTCGGGCTACACCGAGGACGAGAAGGTCAACATCGCCCAGCGCTACCTGCTGCCCAAGCAGATGCGCAACAACGGCGTGAAGGACAACGAGCTCGAGGTCACCGAGGAAGCCATCCGCGGCATCGTGCGCTACTACACGCGTGAAGCCGGGGTGCGCTCGCTGGAGCGCGAGATCTCCAAGATCTGCCGCAAGGCGGTGAAGGGCCAGCTGCTGAAGAAGTATTCGGGCAAGGTCGTCGTGACCCTGGACAACCTGAACGACTTCCTTTCGGTGCGCCGCTTCAACTTCGGCCTGGCCGGGCGCGAGAACCAGGTCGGCCAGGTGGTCGGTCTGGCGTGGACCGAGGTCGGCGGCGAGCTGCTGACGGTCGAGGCCACGCGCATGCCGGGCAAGGGCAACATCATCCGCACCGGTTCGCTGGGCGACGTGATGAAGGAGTCGGTGGAAGCCGCCCGCACCGTGGCGCGGGTTCGCTCCAAGCGCCTGGGCATCAAGGACGAGGCCTTCGAGAAGAGCGACCTGCACGTGCACGTGCCCGAGGGCGCGACGCCCAAGGACGGCCCCAGCGCGGGCATCGCGATGACCACCGCGATCGTCTCGGCGCTGACCGGAATTCCGGTGCGTGCCGACGTGGCGATGACCGGCGAGATCACGCTGCGCGGCGAGGTGCTGGAGATCGGCGGCCTGAAGGAGAAGCTGCTGGCCGCGCACCGTGGCGGAATCAAGACCGTGCTGATCCCGGAGGAGAACGTCAAGGACCTGCAGGAGCTGCCCGAGAACATCAAGAACAGCCTCGAGATCATCCCCGTCAGGTGGATCGACAAGGTGCTCGAGGTGGCGCTGGAGCACGCCCCGCAGCCGCTCCCCGAGGAAGCCCCGGCCCCCGCCGCCTCGGCGGCCGCGTCCGGCGGCGAGCCGGCCCCCGCCTCGGAGGGCACGACGCGTCATTGACGCGCCCGCGACCCTCGCTTCCCGACCCGCCGGCCGTTGCGCCGGCGGCATGCCCGGACCGCGCGAAGTGCGTGCCGCCCACCCCACGGGGCTTGCGCACTTCGCGCCTTATCGGCTACCATGTTGGTCTTTGCTTGCGGGGGTATAGCTCAGCTGGGAGAGCGCTTGCATGGCATGCAAGAGGTCAGCGGTTCGATCCCGCTTACCTCCACCAAACCAGGCAAAGAAGTCGAGAAGCTTGCGAGAAGAAAGCATCACGGCAGTACCAGCAGTACGACCAGCAGTACGTCCTGTCCCCTTCGTCTAGAGGCCTAGGACACCGCCCTTTCACGGCGATAACAGGGGTTCGAATCCCCTAGGGGACGCCAGTTTCAAGGCCCGAGTGGTTCACGCCACTCGGGCTTTTTGGCGTCTGGGGGGCCGGCGCATCGTTGGCTGGCATGATCACTGCTGCACGCTCCGCGACCTGTTCCACGTAGCAAGCCTTCCGGCACTTCCTGCCGGCGGCGATCGGGCGCCGTGTGACACAGTGGATCGTCCGCCAATCGGCCAAAGCGGGAGTTGGACATGGTATGTCGCAGCGGCCGCAACGATGCGGTTAGCGGCGCCGCGCCGTTCGACTGAGCGCAAGGAGCTTAGGCTGGTGTCCGTGGAACCGGCAGCAGCCCACTCGGCCGAAGCTGCCTCTAGACGGTCCTCGTGGCTGCGGTCGCCATGGATCAGGCAGCGGTCGCCGAATGCACCTGCACGCTGACCGGGGGCTTCCCACGAGTGGGCTGCGCCTTACACTTGCTGCACCTGGGGACCGGCAATGCGATTGCGCGGGACAGCTTTCGTGTGCAGACCCGCCACCCACGGGGCGGCTCTATCAGGTATCCGCTTGAGACGAACGACCTGCAATCGAATCAGATCATGTCCGTCAACTTCGAACTTCACGATCTGATCGCGTTCCGAGCTGTCGCCGAATTGGGAAATTTCCGCAAGGCAGCCGAAGCCGTTCACATCTCCCAACCCGCATTCAGCCGGCGTATCGACAAGCTGGAGCAGGCTCTGGGCATCCGACTTCTCGAACGGACCACGCGTGAGGTGAAGCTCACCGCCGTGGGCCGCGAGTTCGCACGAAGCATAAGCACATTGCTGGACGGGCTCGACGAGACCCTGCTGACCGTGCGCGGGGTCGGTACCGGGCGCATGGGCGAGGTGTGCATTGCCTGTGTTCCGTCGACGGTGTATTACTTCCTCTCCAATGTCATTCAGCGCTACAGGGCGAAGTACCCCAAGCTGCGGGTACGCGTGTTCGACGCGAGCGCCAACGAGGTGCTGGCCGGGGTCGCCAGCGGAGAGGCGGATTTCGGGATCAATTTCCTCGGAGGCTCGGAACCCGAAATCGACTACCGTCCCTTGCTGACGGAGCGATTCGTCATCGCCTGCCGGCGCGACCACCCCCTGGCCTCATTGCGCAAGGTCACATGGCGTGACCTGGAGGGGCACGACTTCATCCTCACCGCCAAGTCCTCGGGCAACCGGCTGCTGCTCGACCAGGCGCTGGCGGGAACCTCCACGCGCCTGCGCCCGGTCTACGAGGCGCAGCACGTCACCACCATGCTCGGCTTGGTCGAAGCCGGGCTTGGCGTGGCCGCGGTTCCGTCGCTGGCCATGCCGCAGTACGAGCACCCGCTACTGATGAGCTTGCCTCTGGGGGAACCCGAGGTCACCCGTGGCATCGGGCTCATCAAGCGCAAAGGGCGGCAACTCTCGCCCGAGGCCCAGCAGATCTA
>JAJYSZ010000186.1 GCA_021793315.1 Bacillota bacterium
CAGTGCTGGCAAACCCCTTTATCGGATGCCCCGCTCCTGCTTTGACCCAATCTCGTCGTCACGCACTAGACGTAGGGGTGGGGCTTCGGCACATTCCCGTTGTCTCGCAAAAACTCCACTAGCTCAAGGCGGGGTTCGGGGTCAATGATGTGGACAGGCAAGGCTCTACCTCGTACGCAGCGCATCATGGCACGGAACTCGTCCCTGTCCGACGGGCCAAACGAGAATCCCACAATGACCAGACTGTCGACCGTCGCGACCAGCCGACGAAATGCCTCGTAGCCCTCACGTACCCAGCGGAGCTGTGTTTGTTCGGTCACTATCCCGGGAGGAACGATGTCCGCTTCAACGCGCGGAATTCGCCAGTCAGCTCTCGCCAAGGCACAAACCTTTCCGTCGTCATCATTCATTTCCGTAAATGTAGTCCAGATCTGCTCTATGTTCTGAACTCGCAGAAAAACGCGCCGTTCAGTCTTCCCAACGGCGAATTCAACATCGAAATCGATGGAACCATGCGGCTTTATAACTGGTATACCTCCGTACTCATTTGATGCCGCCACACGATGATGTTGGATTTGAGCGTCACTTAGTGCACCTTCGAGTACGAGATCATAGTTGAGTGAAACCGCACCTCGAATCTGTCTGCTATTGGAAGATAGCCAACGAGTCCATCTCCATTCGCGATAAGATTTGCGCTCGAGTAGAAGCTGCAGTTCCGTATAAGCCAATGCAAGGAAGCGGCGCAATTGGCACTTTATCCTAACGTCCTCCGCGTAGTCCGCATAGTAAGCGCGTATCGCTTCGAAATTGTCATGTAGCATCCAATCTCGGCTCTGAAGAAGCTGGCGTACGTCAGGCAAACGATCAACGAACCAGTCGTATAACTGTGCGTTGGCAGCGAAGAGCGCCAGTGGCCTCGACGGATCTACAGGTGCCTCGCCTTGCAGGCAACATGCGGCCAAGTCCTTCGTTAGGCCGTTCCCGACAAAGAGACAAATACTCGAACTAGACCGCACGTCCAATGCGTCATCCAATGGCCAGCAACAGTATTTATACTTCAGCCCACTACCGCAAGCACAAGGCTCATTGCGTCGTTTGTAAGGCATATTCGGGAACTACTCCCTCCCCTCGCGCGAAACTGTCCGTTCCGCTGTGACGGCGGCGGCTAGGCCATACACGCTGATGGGGACCTCTGCAGCCTAGCATCTAACCCTTACCCACAAGTAGCCTGGAAATAGCAAGAAGATTAAGAAGATGCTAGTGGGAGGATCTGCCAGGTCCATTATCGAAGCTGCCCTGCAGGAAAGTCGACCAGGAGGGCCACGATGGAACAGGCAGACATGCTGTGGGCTGCGCAGGAATGTGGCGCTGCAGAGTTCGGCGATGAGCGGCTAACGCCGCGGCTGATCAGGGTGGTGGCGGCGCTTGCGGCACATCCGGGCGAGTCGATTCCTGTGGCGATGGGGGATTGGCACCAGGTCAAGGCCGGCTACCGCTTCCTCAATAACCCGAAGGTGACGCCGAACGCGATCATTGCGGCCCACGCCAAGGCAACAGCGGAACGCCTGAAGGGGCAGAACATCATCTTGGTGGCACAGGACACGACCGGCATCAGCCTCAACACCCACGAGGCGACGCAAGGGCTCGGTCCGATCGGCCCCAAAGACAGCCGTGGGTTGTTTGTGCACTCCTGCCTCGCCGGACGCATCGACGGGACGCCGCTGGGCCTTGTGCACCAGAAGAGCTGGGCGCGCACCGGCACCAAGGCGGACGACACGAAGGAGAGCGAGCGCTGGATCGAGGGCATGCGTGCGAGCAAGGCGCGGGTGGCCCGAGACACACGGCTCGTCATGGTGGGCGATCGCGAGAACGACTTCTTCGGCTACTTCGCCGCGGTTGCCGAGGAGCGGGTGGATGCCATCGTTCGCGCCGCGCACGACCGCAAGCTCGAAGGCGAGTACCCTTCGTTGGCGAAGGCCCTGGCGGCGGCGGCGGCGGTCGGCACGCTCACGGTCACCGTCTCGAGAACGCCGGAGCACCCGGAACGCGAGGCCACTTTGGCACTGTACACCACGTCGGTAGATCTGCCCCCCACCACGTCCTACCGCGGGCCGCGCAAGGACCCGGTAACGCTCCACGTCGTCGGCGCCTACGAGGTTGCTGCACCGCCAGAGGTCAAGGAGCCGATCCATTGGATCCTCTTCACGACGCTGCCCGTGGCCGATGTCGAGCAGGCCGCCATCGTGGTGCGGTGGTACGCCCTGCGCTGGCGAATCGAGCGCTTCCACTACGTACTCAAACAGGGCTGCAACGTCGAAAGTCTCCAGCTGCAGACCGCGCGGCGCCTCGAGAACGCCATCGCAACCTATAGCATCGTGGCCTGGCGGATCCTCTGGCTCACCTACGAGGCCCGCGAAAACCCCGACGCCCCTTGCACGACTGTCCTCACCGACCTCGAGTGGAAGGCTCTTCTCCTCATCCTGAACAAGAAGAAGATCCTAAGGGGCGTCCATGTCCCCCATAATCCGCCCTCACTCTCCACGGCCGTAATCTACATCGCTCGCCTCGGTGGCTTCCTGGCCCGCAAGAGCGACGGCGAACCTGGCGTCAAGGCCCTCTGGCGCGGCTGGCGCCGCCTTGAGGACATGGTCTCCATGCTCGAGGCGGCCGAGGTCAGTGGGTTTGTGGGTAAGGGATAGTCTAAGCGGGTGGCCGCAGGTTCGAATCCTGCCGGGGGCGCCATTTTTTGATTCCTCACCACAGCGGTCAGAAGGATCTTCCATGGCGTATCACGTAATTCCCGTCCATGAGAGACCAGGGTAAAGCAACTGATCCATGTTCGCAGGCGGACAATCTGCCATCAGCGCAGCTCATTCTGGATTCGATCCGTTGGGAATATGACATTG
Source organism: Bacillota bacterium (assembly GCA_021793315.1). Classification (GTDB taxonomy): domain Bacteria; phylum Bacillota; class Sulfobacillia; order JAJZYS01; family JAJYTV01; genus JAJZQO01. The sequence continues at coordinate 2,907 of JAJYSZ010000186.1, forward strand.
ACATCAAGCGCCACGACTCATTTACATCCCGCGCGACCGTATTGCTGGCAGTGGACGCTACTATTCTGACTCTACTGCTCACCAGCCTTGCCTATCTGACCGCAGACTCAGCACCCCTGACTGGAGGAACCCTCACTTGGGGTTTCCGTCTCCTGCTTCTTATGACCACTGTGATCGTTGTTTCGGGTGTACTTGCTACGCTGGCCATCACCGCCCGAAACATCGCGATCCCCAATGTAGACAGCCTGCTCGATCCAAGTCGCTACCTCACCGCCGAAGACGTGGTGGCATGTAACTTCGCCGAAGCGTATGGCGACAGTGTGCGAACCCATCGCAGCAAGGTTCAAAGAATGGCGCGCTATACTAACGCCTCTGCATATCTCTTGATGACGGCGCTCGTCCTCATTGGCGTGCTCGTCGCATTGGTGATTATCGGAAGGAGGTGAATCTCTTTGGCAGACTCAGACAAGCCCCAGGCATCTCCCCCGCCCGACGCCCGTCAGCCAGCACCTCAACCTCGAACACCTGAGCCGTTGCCTCGTCGTCAG
>JAJYSZ010000187.1 GCA_021793315.1 Bacillota bacterium
AGGATCGTCCACTGGACGATCCTCCGTGGCTTGGGCCAAGCAGGCGCAAAAGCCGATCGTGGTCGATTATCCGGCCAATCCGCGCTCAGAGTACTTCTTGCTGGTTCAGACGCCCACTTTCGAGTGTTCGGCGGGTTGATCGCTTAGGCGCGGGTGGATCGCTTCCTCGCTGTCAGTTCGCGCTGTGAGGTCTCATTCAGGAAGTGCTGTAGCCGTTCTGCGAGGTCGCGGTGGCGCTCGACCTCCCCGGGCCAGCCCCTGGCTTGGGCGTCACGCACGAGGAGTTTTACGTCACCCAGTTGCTGCTGGATAGCCTCACGCGCTTCGGGAAGCGGGGTGAACGCAGGGCAACGCTCGCAGACGTTGGCCTGGGGGCAAGGGGCGTGCATCGTGTCGATCTGGCAGTAGCCATGGGCAAGACGCGTCTTTAGCCGCGGGGCCTCGATCCAGCGCTCATCGGGCGCCTGCGCCGCTCTGGTGGCGGGTAGCGCCATCATCGCTGGAGCGTACCGCTGCTTCATCTGCGCCAGTGCCTCCTCGTATTGCTGGCGCACGGTCGTGTCGAAGAGGTGGCCGTAGCGGAGGCTCATCTCGGCCGAGACGTGGCCCAAAAGGCGCATCAGGGCCTGCACGGTGACACCGCCGTTGATGAGTGTGGTTGCAAATGTGTGACGAAGCTGGTGGGGCGTGATGGCCAGTGGCTTGCCTTTGGCGTCCACGAGACCGGCGGCCCGAACAGCCTTGGTCAGGCCCTCGCGGATGTAATCCGGGCTGATGCGACGGCCGCGACGGACGAGCAGATAATCGGTGGGGTGGCCGGTTTCTGGATGTGGCAGCGGCCGGATGGAGCCACGCTGTTCTACGATGGCGTCAAAGAAGGCCACGGTTTCGTCATTGACAGGAAGCATCCGTTCGGAGTGGAGCTTGCCCATCGGCACTTTCAGCCACGTGCCCTGCCTGGGGACCTCGTGCAGGCAGTTGAGTTCCAGGTTCAGCAGTTCACCGATGCGCATCCCCGTTGCGCGCAAAATCTCCAGGGGATAGCGCTGGAACGGGTCGGGCAACGCGCGGATGGCCGCCATCAGCTGAACCTCCTGATCCCGCGGGATGTACCGCGGCAATGGGTGGTCCAGCTTGGGCAGATCGCTGTTGAAGAGTAGCGGCCGCCCCGGGGATTCCTCCCAGCCCCACTCAGTGATCGTATCGAGGAAGAGCTTGATGTCGAGTACGTTGCCTTTGCGGTAATCAACGCTCACCGGTTTAGACCGTCCGTCAGGCAACGGCCGCTGGCGGACGGCATTCCACACCAGCCAAGGCTCGATGTGCTCAGTTCGGCGAAGATCCGAGATCCGCTGCACCTCGGGTGCGTGCTCGGCTAGGTAGTGCGTGAACAGGACGAGGGAGACGCAGTAACCCCGAACCGTTGCAGGACGGCGACGAGCCGCTGCGAGCTCCACATAGCGCAGCATGCTGGCTCGGATATCATCCTGGGGTACTGCTGCCAGCCGTTCAGCCCATGTGCGCTTACGTGTGAGGCCGAACGTAGCGGGCTGGTCCAGAACGCCCATGTGATAGAGGACATTCTCTACCGCGTGCAAAGACTCGGTCCAATGGTCTACCGCCCGCTGCGTCGTCTTTCCCCAGGCCTCTGCGGCAGAGCGAAACTCCTGCAAATCGGCCCTGGTCACCGAGCGTAGCTTCTTCCCGGTTTGTATCAGGACGCGCAAGATCACCATGGACAGCATTGCGTCGATGTGGCTCTCACTGAAGCCAAGTTGTTCGGCGGCCGCCCGCACGGCAGCCACATCTGCGGCCAAGGGTGACAAGGCCGACTCGCGCACCAAGGCGATGAGTCTGCGAGAGAACAGGTAGGGATATCCCGGACGCAAATAGCCAAACAGCAGCAGATACGTGACGAAGCAGCCAGCATCCCTGTCGATGCCGGACAACGCGTCCGCGACGGAAGCGTCTTGCCAGTCCAATCCGTTCAGGCGCTTGAGCAGACGGCGTGCGCCAAGGCGGCGGTTGCGGCGAGAACGGTCCGCGAGCGGCAACAGGCCGACGTACTCGGCGTAGGCCTGGAGCAGCTCCTCGTCGCCCGGGTGTGAGTGCTTCGGGGTGACGGCTTCAGCGGGGTTCATCCGACGCCTCCGCCTTCACGCGCTCGACTGCCCGGTCATAGGCATCCCGCAGATGCGCCGCTGTCAGGTGCACGTAGGCGAGGCTCGAATCGAGGTGGGCGTGTCCCATCAGATCGCGCAGGACGTGCGCATCCACGCCGGCCTCGGCCAGGTTGGTCGCGAACGTGTGGCGCAGCCGGTGCGGATTGCCGGCTGGAACCCCAGACACCACTCGATGATAGCGAAACAGCTTGCGCAGCCCCTCGGCCGTCAGGGGGCGCCCCCTTCGGGGACCCTTGCCCACCAGGAAGATCTCGGGCTGCTCGGAATCGGGCCGCTCATGCAGCAGGTAACGGTGCACCATGCTCAGCGCGTCCCCGTCCACCGGTACGACGCGCTCGCGGGCACCCTTCCCGAACACGCGCACCGTCTTGGCCGCCAGGTCTACGTCGCCAAGCTTCAGCTGCAGCACCTCGCAGCTGCGCAGCCCGCCGTAGAGCATGAGGAGCGCGATCGCCTTGTCGCGATAGGTGCGGAAGCTCCCCACCAGACGCTCCACCTCGTCTGGCGCCAGACCGCGCGGCAGGCGGTGCGGCACCCTCAGCCGCAGGGGACCAGGCGCCCGGCGCTGTGCAAGGTGCCCCAGCAGACCCTGGGGTTTGGCGGGCCTGCGCCAGCCGCGTCCCAACTGCCCTCGCGGAACCGGATTGCGCGCCAGGCGATCCGGTTCCATAAGCATCAGGTGCTCGTACATCCCGTGGATCGCGGCCAGCCGACGGTTGATCGTCAGCACCGACATCCCCTTGGCGCGGCCGTCCTCGATGCGGTAGACGTTGTCGCCGGGACGCTGTGGGTTCGCCCGCTCCTTCTCCCACCGGATGTACCGCAGAAGATCGCTCGTGCCCACCGACCAGACGTCGAGCTCCTCCTGCTCGAGCCACCGCCACAACGAGAGCAGGTCGTATGCATAGGCGCGCACGGTGTGAGGCGAAAACGCCTGCGCTGAGATGCGTCGGAGATACCCCTCCACGATCGTCACCGGATTCCCGGCGTCGTCCACGACCGACCAGCCTGTCCCACCGTCCCGCTCGGCAACCCTGAGCATGACCAGCCTCCTCGGCTTCCCTGGGGCCATCGGACTACGTCCTTCGGCCCCAGGGAAGCTTCACGTTCCCCCAGTTCACCGTAAGCCTACGCACTCCCCAGGCACCCCGTCAAAAGGCGGATTGGCCGGTTAACAGTGAGGAGCTCGACTTCCGCAAGAAGAAGGCCGCTCTGCGCGAGAGGTCGCCGCGCTACGCGCGTATGCTCTCTGGCTTCGCCTACGCGAAGT
>JAJYSZ010000067.1 GCA_021793315.1 Bacillota bacterium
ATCGCTTCGGCCCCTTCTGGGGCTGGTTCGCCATGGGCGACCTGATGCTCGGCAATTTCCTCACGCTGGTCACCGAGTTCATCGGCATCCGGGCGGGCCTGGGCTTCTTCGGCGTGCCGCCGCTCGTCTCGGTGGCCGGGGCCGTCATCATCGTGCTGCTCTTCGTCACCACGGGCCGCTACTGGACCTGGGAGCGCGCCACGCTGACGCTTGCGGCGTTCAACGCGCTGTTCGTGCCGGCTGCACTGCTCAGCCACCCGCACTGGTCCCAGATCGGGCAGGCGTTCCTGCACTTCGGGCCGCTGCCCGGGGGCATCACGGGCAACATGCTGCTCCTGCTGATGGCCGACATCGGCGCCACGGTCACGCCCTGGATGCTCTTCTTCCAGCAGAGCTCGGTCGTCGACAAGGGGCTCACCCCGAAAGACATCGGCAGCGGCAGGCTAGACGCTCTGCTCGGCACCCTTCTCGCCGCGGCGTTCGGCATCGCCACGATCATCGCCGCGTCGCCGCTCTACCTGCACGGCGTGAGCGCGCAGAACTTCCAGGCGGCACAATTCGCCCAGGCACTTAGCCCCTTGGTGGGCCACGTCGGCGCCACGCTGTTCGCCCTCGGCATCTTCGAGGCCGGCATGGTGGCCGTGATCACCATCTCGACGTCCTCCGCCTACGCCTTCGGCGAGGTGCTGCACACCGGGCACAGCCTCAATCGTCCGTTGCGCGAGGCGTGGCCCTTCTACGCGATCCTGCTGGCCTCGTCGATCCTCGCGGCGCTGCTCGTCCTGCTCCCGGGCGCCCCACTCGAGTACATCATCCTGATGGTCAACGTGATCGCGGTGCTTGCCATGCCGCCGGCGCTCGTCTTCCTGCTGCTCCTTGTCAACGACCCCCTCGTCATGGGCGAGCATCGCAACGGCATCTGGGCGAACGTCTTCGGCGGGGGCATCGCCGTCTTCCTGATCGCGGTGGGCCTGTTCTACGGCATCACCGCCGTCTTTCCCCACCTGATCGGCAGCTAGGAGGGATCACCTTGGCCCCGAGGCACCACCTGCCCGACATCGACCAGGAAGAGGTCCTGGCGCTCCTTGAGGAAGACCAGCTCGTCGCGGCGAAAGAGAAGGTCCACCTCGGCCGGCGCGCCTTCTCACGGAGCCTCGAGGTCGTACTCTGGGCGCTGCGCGTCTACGTGGTCCTGATGCTGGTGCTGATCGTCGTGCGGGTGGTCCAGACGGTCAGCGGAGGACATTGAATATCAGCCCGCTTCACCTCACGCCATGCGGAAGAGCTCCTTCAGACGCCGGACGCGGCTGCGGCTCACCGGCACCTCGTCGCGGCTGCCCTTCATGCGGAGCAGATAGGTCCCGTTGAAGAACGGCACGATCTCCGCCACCTCGCGCACCTGTACGAGATAGCCGCGATGGCAGCGGAAGAAGCGATCGGACGGCAGGAGGCGCTCCATCCCCGTCAGGGTCGCGTCGCGCAGCTGCAGCTGTCGTCCTTCGGTCGTCACAAGATGGACGGCATCTCCCTGGGCCGTGAGGTAGGAAATCTCCTCGAGCGGCACGGGAAAGGCGCTTTCCCCTTCGTGCCCGGCGAGAAACCGCGGGGGATCCTCCGCCTGCGACAGCGAGCCGTCCACGGGCCTCTCGGCCAGCGGCCGCCTCTGGCGCAGCCGATCGATCGTCGCGCCGAGGCGCCTTGGGTCGATCGGCTTCAGGAGGTAGTCCACGGCCTCGACGTCGAACGCGCGCAGGGCGTGCTGGTCGTGGGCGGTGACGAAGACGACGAGGGGCGCACCGTATTCGCCCGCCGCGATTCGCTCCGCGAGCCCGATGCCGTCGAGAGCCGGCATCTCGATGTCCAGAAAGACCACGTCGTAGTCGAGCGCCTGCAAAAGCTGCAGAGCCTCCCGTGAGCTCTGCGCCTCGCCGATCACCTCGACGTCGCCCTGTTGCTCGAGCTGGTAGCGCAGTTCCGCGCGCGCTGGTGGCTCGTCGTCGACGATGAGGGCTCTGAGCGTCATGCCTCCGCCTCCGGCAGGCGCAGCGGCAACTGCAGAAAGACCGCCGTGCCGCTGCCCTCCCGACTGCGCAGCCGAAGCTTCGCCGCCGCACCGTAGAGAGCCTCCAGCCGGCCCGCGATGTTGGCGATGCCGAGGCCCATCGAGCTCTCGTCCTGGCTGTAGAGGCGCCTGAGTCCCGACGGCGAAAGGCCGACGCCGTCGTCCACCACCGCCAGCTGCAGGTGCGCACCCCGCCGCCTGGCGGCGACGGTGAGCCTGCCGCGGCCCTCCTTCGGCGCGAGTCCGTGCACGACGCTGTTCTCCACCAGCGGCTGCAGGGAGAGCACCGGCAGCTCCGCCTCGAGCACGTCCGGCTCGATCGCGAGGCGCACCGAGAGGCGCTCTCCGAAGCGCGCCTGTTCGAGCCTGAGGTACTGCTGGACGAAGGCGGCCTCGTCCCTTACCGTGGTGCGCTCGCCACGGTAACTGATCGTGTGGCGCAGAAAGGCCGCCAGCTCGGCCAGCAGATCACGCGCCAGATCCGGATCGCCCCGGCTGGTGGCGATCACGGTGTTCAGTGTGTTGAAAAGGAAGTGCGGCCGGATCTGCGCCTGCAGGGCCTCGAGCCTGGCCTGCGCCAAGAGCTCGCGCTGGTGCTCGAACTCGTGCACCTCCGCCTGCAGGCTGAGAAGTTCCGAGATTCCGACCGCGAGCCGCCGCACGTAGTCCGGCATGGGACCTGGCAGCACGTCGTAGAGCTTGACCGTGCCGATGACCTCGCCTTGCAGTTTGAGCGGCGCGATCACGGCGGACTCGATCGCGCAGGGGCAGCCCCCGACCGGGCACTGCAGATCGGCCTTGCGCTCAATCGCGGCGAGTTCGCCGGTCCGCAGCACCTGGCGCGTGGCCCGCGTCTGCACCGGCTGTCCCGGATGCATGTGGGGACAGCCCCTGCCCTCGTAGGCCAGGATGCGCACGCTGTCGGTGATGGCGACGGCCGGCAGCTTGGAAAGCCGCAGCACGATCTGGGCGATGCGCCGGGCCTGCTCTTCCGTCAGGCCACGCCCGGATCGCGCGGTGGCGGCGCGCAGTGCCAGTGTCACGTCGAGCGGCCGGACCTTCTGCCCCACGGTTGGGCTCCCTCCTGTTGTCGCCATTGTATGGCGACCCGCCGATCAGAGGAAGGTCCCTCGGCCGTTGTCAAGGCCCAGATGTGGCGGCCTTGGTCGCCGCTCAGTGCCAGTTCCGCCGGTTCTCCTGCTCTTCGAGGCGCGCCCACTGGTTCACGGGGGCGGTAAAGGCGTCGGACGAGTGGATGCTCAGGGTTGCGAGTTCCGCGGAGAGGTTGAACAGTGGATCCTGCGTCCCGAAGCCCTGTCGCACGAAGTGCAGGAAATCCTGGGAGGTCGCCACGCGGTACTCGTAGCGCTGCACGTAGGACCGCATCATGCGGTCGAAGGTCTGGCTTTCCGCCTCGTATCCCATGATGGTGCGAAGCTGCTCGAGCGCGTAGGCTCCGTTCACGTAGACGGCGTCGTTGTAGTCGCTGGACGGTGCGACGGAGAAGTCGGGATCCGGGAAGGCGCTCACGGGATCGGTGACGTCGTCGATCTCCTGGTTGTCATCCCACCAGGGTTGAGGAATCTGCGCGAAGCGGTAGGACGAGAAGGTGGCGAACGCCTCGTCCATCCAGGGAGTCAGGTATTCGTCATCGCCCACCAGGCTGAAGAACCACTGGTGGGCAAGCTCGTGGCTCACGGTGACGCGGTCGGCGAGGGCCTGCCCGGCCTCGGCGAAGCTGGGGTCCGGCACCACCATGACGAGCCGCGGATACTCCATGCCGTCGAACCAGGCCTGCATCACGCAGATCGAGACGCTGCGGAACGGATACTGCCCGTAGAGATGGTCGTAGTAGTGCATCGCCTGCAGCCCGATCCGCTCCATCTGCCTGGCGGTGGTGAGGTTCCGCGGCGTCGTGTAGGTCAGCACGCGGACGCCATCGGTAGTCCCGGCGAGGACCTCATATTGCACATCGCCCATCAGGGCGACGTCCCGCACGCCGATGGCGCTGTAGTCTGTCGTCACGGTGCCGTCCGGATGGTCTACCGACCCCTGCCGGTCGCCGGTCACGGCGTAGACGTAGCCCTTGGGCGCGGTGACGTGCAGATGGAACGCGGCCGTGAGCGAGTAGAAGGACTCGCCGCCCGAATAGTAGGGCGGCGTCACCCAGCCGTACTGGTCGTGCACCGCCGGCATCGGAAACCAGTTGCCGAGCGCCATCTGGTCGCCCGTCCAGCCGTAGCGGTCCGGGATCTGGGGCAACTTGGCTCTCAAGTCCATCGCCACGAGCACGGACTGCCCAGGCGCGACGGGCATCTGCGGGTAGACCCGCAGGAGGGTGCCGTGCAGGCTGAAGCGGACGGGGTTGCCGTCGACCGTCACGTGCGAGACCTGCTCGTAGCCGCCCACGATGCGGAAGTGGTGGGCGTCCGGCCACACATTGAAGTAGAGCACGGGGATCGGCTGGCCGATGTTGTTCTCCATGTGCACGTCGAGATGCGCCCCGAAGGCATGTTCCTTGGGCGCGAGGGCGAGGTCGATGTTGAAGACGAGCTGCCCCGGGCCGCGGATGATGCCGTCGCCGGGATGCGCCGCGCGCAAGGCGGCCAGGGAGGCCACGTCGGACGCGATGGTCTGCGGGCTGAGCTCGGTCTCCTGCAGCGGTACGGCCGGAATCTTCGGCACCGGCGGCTCCACGATCCGCGTCGGCGCCTTGTGGGCCGGCGCCGTCGCGACGTGGCTGGCGGCGCCGCAGCCCGCCAGAAGAAGAGTGGCCACGGCCAGGGCTGGCCCGATTCCACGGATGCGCAACAGGAACCACCTCCGCCGGCTGGCGCCGTCCGACCAGCTCTGGCATCTACTTCCTCGCCGCAGGTGGCCGTTCCTGCAGGCACCCGCCTGCGCCCCATGATGCGAGCGGCTCCGGGCGCCGCTCGCCGCGGAGCCCGGAGCCGGATACTGCCTGCCCCCGCGGAGTCCTTAGGCGTCGATGCCGATGTGGTGCAGCAAGAAGGCATACTCCTCGGCGTATTCCCTCAGGCGGGCGTAGCGGCCCGACGAACCGCCATGGCCCGCGCCCATCAAAGTCTTGAGCACGAGGTCGTGGTCGTCCGTCTTGGTCGCGCGCAGGCGCGCGACCCACTTGAGCGGCTCCCAGAAGGCCACCCGCGGGTCGTTCAGGCCGGTGTAGACGTAGAGGTGCGGATACTCCTGCGCCGCAACGTTGTCATAGGGGCTGTAGGACTTCATGTAGCGGTAGTAGTCGATCTCCGCCGGATTGCCCCACTCGTCCCATTCCAGACTCGTCAGGGGGATGCTCGGGTCGAGCATCGTCGTGACGACATCGACGAACGGCACCCCGGCCGACACCGTCTGAAACAGGCCAGGCGCGAGGTTGACGATGGCGCCCATCAGGAGGCCCCCCGCGCTGCGGCCCATCGCGGCGAGCCGCTCGCTCGTCGTCCATCCCTCCCGGACGAGCTCTCTGGCGCAGCTGACGAAGTCGAGGAAGGTGTTGCGCTTGCGCAGCAGCTTGCCGTCCTGGTACCATGGCCGCCCCATCTCGCCGCCGCCACGCACGTGCGCCGTCACGAAGACGACGCCGCGATCGAGGAGCGGCAGGAGCTTGGGGTCGAAGGCCGGCTCGCTCGGCATGCCATAGGATCCATAGCCGTAGAGGATGAGGGGCCTTCCCCTGGGCTCTCCGCGATCCGTGCGATAGACCGCCGACATCGGCACCTTGACGCCATCCTCAGCGGTGGCCCAGAGCCGCTCCTGGCGATAGGGTCCCGGGATGTAGCCGGGCACCTCCTCCTGCTGCAGCAGTTGAAGCTCGAGCGAGCGCAGGTCGAGCTCGTAGACGGTCTCCGGCGTGAGGCGCGACGTGTAGGCCACAAGGCAGAGGTCGGTGTCGTACTCCCTGTTGTCCCAGACCTGCGCCACATACAGCGGCTCCGGCCACGCGAGCCGGTGCAGCTGGCCTTGGCGCAGCACCCAGACCTGCCTCAGGCCCTCCTGGCGTCCCGCCAGCACCAGCGCTCCCTTGAACGGCTGGATCTCCTGCAGATAGACGTCCGGGTCGTACGGCAGGAGCGGTTCGAGCCGAGTGACGTCCTCCTGTGGGCAGCGCATCAGGCGGAAGTTCGGCGCATCCCTGTTCGTCCGGACGAGAAAGTCCTCGTCCCAGTCCTCGAGGTCGTACTCGATGCCCGACTCGCGCCCCCGAAAGAGGCTCAGCTCTGCGAGAGGCTGGTCCGAGCGCAGGTAGCGCAGCTCGGACGTCTCCTTGGTCGACGACCGCAAAAAGAGGTGGCGGCCGCTGCGGGAGCGATAGAGCGTCAGGCTGAAGGCAATGTCGCGCTCTTCGTAGAGGAGGGCGTCGCCTCCCCGGTCGCCGAGCCTGTGGCGCCAGAGCCGGCAAGGGCGCTGCGTCTCATCGACGGTGACGTAGAAAAGATACGCGCCACTTCGGTCCCACTCGAGGCTGCCGTCCAGGAAGACCCCAGCGATCTCCTCCTCGAGCATCTGGCCGGTGGCGAGCTCCTTGACGCGTATGGTGTACCGATCCGTACCGTCCCGGTTCTCCAGGAAGGCTAGGCGGCCGTGGTCCGGGCTCACGCGCAGGAGCGTCACGGCGTAGAATCCCTGCCCATCGGCCCGCGCGTTGACGTCCAGGATGACTTCCTCCGCGGCCTCGTCGAGTTCCTGGCGCCGGGCGGCGCGCTTTCGCGCGTAGACTGGGTAGGCGAGCCCCTTGCGGGAAAGCCGGTAGTAGAAATAAGGCCCGTCCTGCACCGCGGGCGTGATCCTGTCCTCCGCGATGTGGCCGAGCATTTCGTCGTACAGTCGGTTCCCGAAGGACCCAAGCGGCGCCATAACCTCTGCGCGGTACGCGTTCTCCGCTTCGATATAGGCGACGACGTCGGGATCGTCCTTCCTGCGCAGCCACTGGTAGGGGTCGGGGCGTACATCGCCGTGCAGTTCGTGACGGTAGGGCTTCTTGGTGGCGGTTGGCGGCAGCATACTTCCTCCTGCAGGTTGAGATGGCAGCCGCCTTTCTGTTTCTGGCCCGACCGCTCCCATCCCTGCCCAGAGCCGGGCGTCCCGTCCGCTTCAGCTGTTCCTTCTGAAGGCTCGCAAGGCCCTGAGGCCCGCAAGCAGCAGCTGTCCCAACGTCAGGGAGACCTTCGCCCGCGCGTCGAGTCTGCCGCGAGCCGGTCCCTCCAGCCTCGGCGTGAGTCGCACCGGCACCTGCTGCCCCTGGGCGGTGCCAAGACCCCCGACGGCCGCCCAGGTCAGGCCGTAGAGCAGGGCCGTCGCCGCCGGATCGCCTACGCCGCCCTCGGCCTCGAGTTGCGCACCCCGAACGGGCGTGCGGCGCAGGGACTGGAAGAAAGCCTGCACGGCGGCCATCATGCCTCCTGGCGGGGCCTTTCCCGCCGTGCCCCCGCCCTGGCCGGCGCTCCCGCCCGCCTGCGGCGGCTTGCGCCAGCGTGGACCGGGAGCATGCCAGCGGGAGATGCGCATGGGCCCGACGGAAACTTCCGCATCACTGTAGCCGGGCCAGTGCAAGGCGCTTGCCAGCGTCAGCGGCACGGCAAGGAGGGCGAGGGCGCCAAGCACGACGCCACCGAGACCAAAGAGGAAGAGCACAGCATCAACTCCGGGCCTAGGGTGCCTCGGCGGCCTCTTCCTCTTGCGGCAGGTCGGGCAGGTCGTCGAGCGCCGTCAGGTTGAAGCGGCGCAGAAATTCCACGGTGGTGCCGTAGAGCGGCGCGCGCACGGCGCCCGCCGCCCGGCCTACGACCTCCACGAGCCCGAGTTCCTGCAAGGTCTGCAAGGTCCGCTCGGAGCGCACCCCGCGCACCGCGTCGATCTCGGCGCGCGTGATCGGCTGGCGATACGCGATCAGGGTCAAAGCTTCGAGTGCCGCAGGCGAGAGGGTGCCGGGCGCGTTCGGCAGGGCCCGCTGCAGCAGCTCGCCGTGCTCTGGCGCAGTCAGCAGTGCGACGCGTCCCTCCTGCCAGCTCAGCTGGACGCCATGGCCCACCAGTTGCTGCTCGAGCTCTTCGAGCAGGACCCGCACCTCCAGGGCCGTCGTTCCCAGCACGCGGGCAAGCTCATCTTCCGCATGCCCTTTGCCGCTCGCGAAGAGCAGCGCCTCAACCTCCTGCCAGCTCGCCATCGTCCGCCTCCTCGCGCGCGACCAGATAGAGCGGATCCGTCCACCGTTCCTGCTCAAGGCCCGCCTCTCCGAGGCGCGTCAGCTCGAGCGCGCCCAAGAGCTCGAGCACGGCCTCGCGCCGTGGCCGGCTGGGGGCGGCGATGCGCAATCGGCCCTGCTGGCGCAGCTCGCGGCGCAGGGCACCCAACACGCGGCGAAACGGGATTTGGGCTTTCGGCCTCAGGCGTGCCCGCCGACCGAGCCTGGCGGCGCGTCGCCGCAGGCGATCCCAGGCCAGCAGGAGTTCCTCGGGATCGCAGCCGGCGAGCGGACGCGCCACCTCGCGTGCGAACAGCGGTTGGCGCATGCGGGCGCGCAGGAACTCGACGGCGGCCGTGAGGGCCTGCGCCGCGTCCTGCTCGCCGGGGAGCTCCTCGGCCTCCTCGAGCTCCTCCGCGACATGGCGCCGCCAACCGGCCTTGAGCCTCAGAAGACGCGCCGACAGTACGGCGAAATCGCCGACGTCGCCAAGCGCCACCTCGGAGGCTGCCTTGATGCTCTGCCTGTACTCACGGGTGATCGTCGCAAGCGAAATCTCGGGCAAGGGCAGATCTCGTTCGAGAGATAGCCGCAACAGGAGGTCGAGCGGTCCCTGATAGGCGTCCTGGACGACGCGAAACTGCACGGTCCTGCCACCCCCTGCGTGTCGGCTCAAAGTATAGCGCAGGGAGCTTCGCGGCCATAGCCCGTCGGCTATGCCCTGGCGCGCGTCACAAAGGAAGCCAGGATACCGAAGATGAGGGCGGCCTTGATGCCGGCGCCCGTCGCCTTGAAGGCGCCGGAGAACAGCGCGACCCAGCCTTCCTTCGGCAACTCCTTGATGAGGCCGCTGACCAGGCTGAAGCCGAAGCCCGGCAAGGGCACGGTGGCGCCGGCGCCGGCGAACTTGGCAAACGGTTCGTAGAGCCCGAAGCCCCCCGCAATGGCGCCGAGCATCACCGATCCGACCAGGATCACGGCTGGCGTGGTGCGGGTGAGATCCATCACCAGCTGCGCGACGAGGCAGAGCGCCCCGCCGACCACAAACGCAAGCAGGTAGCTCATACGATCGCCTCCAGCTCCACGGCATGTGCCACCGTCGGAATCGTCTCCCCCTGCTGGTAGCTGCGCGGGCTGTGCAGGCTCCCTGTCGCGACCAGCAGGGCCCGGTGCAGTTCGCCGCTCTTGAGCCGTGGCAGGACGAGGCTCGCCAGCACGAGCGCCGAGCAGACGGCCCCGGATCCGCCCGCATGCACGTCCTGCGACGGGGAGTAGAGCAGCACCCCGGCATCCTGCAGGCGGTTGTCGGGATGCTCCCCCTCTTCGCCAAGGAGCTCCACCAGCAGCGGCAGCCCTGCGCGGGCCAGATCGCCCGTAAGAATGAGATCGTAGTCGCGGCTCGTCTGCCTCCTGGCCCTGAGGTGGCGCAGAATCGTGTCGGCCGCCGCCGGGGCCATGGCCGCACCCATGTTGTTGGGATCTTTGAGTCCGTAATCCTGCACCGTCCCGACCGTGGCCGCCACGATGCGCGCCTGTCCCTCGCCATCGCGATTCAGCAGGAAGGCGGCACCGCCGGTCGCCGTCCACTGTGCCGTGGGCACGCGCTGCACGGCGAGCTCGAGCGGGAAGCGGTACTGCCGCTCGGCGGAGAGGTGGTGGCTTGCCGTGGCGGCGACCACCGTCGACGTGGCGCCCGACGTCACCGCGAGTCCTCCGAGCAGAAGCGACTCGCTGGTGGTGGCACAGGCGCTGTAGAGGCCCAGAAGAGGCACGCCGAGGTCGCGGCCGGCAAAGTTCGTGGTGGTGATCTGGTCGAGGAGGTCTCCTCCGACCAGGAGATCGACATCCGTCGCGCTCATGCCGCGGCGATCCAGCAGAAGTTCCACCGCGCTGCGCAGCAGGAAGCGCTCGGCGCGCTCGTAGCTCTTCTCCCCACACAGTTCGTCCTTCACCACGCGGTCGAAGAGATGGCCGAGCGGGCCCTTGGCCTCGAACGGCCCGACGACGGTGGCGGCGCCCGCGATCGTCGCGTCGAGGTGCAGGTGGCCGCGCTGCCCGATTTGCCCCACAGCCTGAACGCTCACGGCTTGCCCCCCATGATGGCGAAGCGGACGATGCCCACCACAAAGGCCGTGAGCAGTCCATAGGCGATCACGGGTCCGGCAATCTGGAAGATGCGCGCACCGGTCCCCATGATTGCACCTTCCTGCTTGAACTCCATCGCAGGTGCCACCACGGCGTTGGAAAATCCCGTAATGGGCAGGTTCGCACCCATGCCGCCGAGCTTCGCGATGCGGTCGTAGACGCCGAGCGCCGTGCCGAGGGCGCCCAAAAAGACCATGATGATCGCGGTCGGGGCCTTCACGGTCTCCTCGGTGTAGCCGACGGCCATGAGACCCGACTGCACCACCTGCCCGACGAGGCAGATGATGCCGCCGACCACGAAGGCCCAGAGCGCGTTGCGCGCGATGGGTCTTTGCGGCTCCAGCCGCTGCACGCGTTGCCTGTATTCCTTTGGCTCCATTGCCCGCCGCGCTGTGCGGCTGCACCTCCCCAGAACGGCGTGCGGGCAGCCCCTATGGGCTGCCCGCACGAACGCTATTCGGTGAACGCGACCTTCACGTTGGCCTTGTATTCCACGATCTGCCCAGACTGCACCTGCGCCGTCCAGTTGGCGACCTCCACCCCGGAGATGTTCTTGACCGTGCGCGAGGCCTCCCGCACTGCCGACTGCACCGCGTCCTGCCAGTCCTCCCTGGACTCGCCGACCAGTTCCAGCACCCTGACTACCGGCATGTCTTCTCATCCCTCCTCGTTCAGAGGCTAGGATGCGAAGCCCTCGTCCCGCTCATGTACGCTTCAGCGGCCAAGCATGTCGCGCACGTGCTGCAAGGCCCGCCGCTCGATGCGCGAGATGCGCACCTGGTGGGTCGCCAGACGGTCAGCCACCTCCTGCTGCGTCATGTCACGAAAGAAGCGCAGGAACAGTACCTCCCGCTCCTCCTCCGGCAGCCTGCGCATGGCCTCGCGCAGGTCGACGCGGTCGATCGCGCCGTCGGCGGCAATTCCGGTGTCCTCGAGGCGGTCGATGCGCAGGAGATCCTCGCGCTCGCCATGGCCGATCACCTCGTCGAGCGAGTGGACCATCTGCGTGGCTTCCATGGCCTCCACCACTTCGTCCACGCTCAGATCGCAGGCCGTGGCCACCTCGAGCGGCGTCGGCTCGCGCCCCAGGCTGAACCTGAGTTCCTCGGCGGCGTGGCGAGCCATGGCCGCCCGCTCGCGCAGCCGCCGGCTCACCTTGATCTGGCCGTAGTCCCGCAGGTAACGGCGAATCTCCCCGATGATGAGCGGCACCGCGTAGGTGGAGAAACGCACACCGTAGTTCGGATCGAAGCGCTCGCAGGCGCGCCAGAGACCTATCGACCCGATCTGGAAGAGATCCTCGAGCTCCACGCCGCGGCCAGTGAAGCGGGTTGCGATCGACCAGACAAGCCGCGCGTTTTCCGAGATCAGTTGCTCGCGCGCCTGCGTCTCGCCCTCCCTTGCACGCCGCAGGAGATCGAGCTGTTCCTCGTGGCGGCGATCGGCGGTGGACGCCACGTCAGGCGCCCTCCGCAGGGGCCTCCCGGCGTTTGCGCATCTCGATCCGCGTACCCTTGCCAGGCTGGGACTCCACGCGAAACTCGTCTGAAAACGATTCCATGAAGACAAACCCGAGACCCATCCGCTCCGGGTCGGTGCTGAAAGACGCCTGTCTCGCCTTGGCCACGTCTTCGATGCCGACTCCCTTGTCGTGCACCGAGATCACGAGCCCGTCCGCGCTCTCCTCGCAGCGCAGCCCGATGAGTCCCTCTGCGCCCGGGTAGGCATGCACCACGACGTTCGATACGGCCTCCGACACCGCCACCTTGATCTCCTCAATCTCCGGTAGGGTGAAGCCCAGGTTGGCGGCAAAGGTGGCGACCGTCACACGGCAGAGTCCAACGTTCTCGGGCCGGCTCGGGCACGCGAGTTCAAAATACTGCGTCATGTGCGGGGTACCTCGCTCTCCGAAGCGAGCAGCGGCATGACCTGCCGCACGCCGCTCATCTCCAACACGGTGCGGACACTGCCTTCGGCGGCCGTCAGCAGGTAGATCGAACCGCCGCGCTCGCTGAGGCGCCGATAGCGGCCCAGGAGGACGCCGAGGCCCGACGAGTCCAGAAAGCGCACCTGGCGCAGGTCGATGACGATGCGCTGTGCGCCGCCATCGATCAACCCATCCAGCTGCTCGCGCACCTGCGGCGCTGCCTTGAGATCAAACTCACCCGAAAGCCGCACGGTTGCGGTGGGTCCCTGTCTCCTGATTGCGATCTGCACAGGCTTCCCTGCCCCTTCCAGCATGGTGGGCGGCTTCGCTCCACCTGGGCGGCATTCCTCCTGACAGCAGGCGACACGAAGGCCGCGCCCCGTCGAAGTTTGACAGGGCGCGGCCTTCCTTCGCCTTCAGGCGTCAGAAGTGCAGGATGCCCTGGAGCAGATGCCTGAGGAGCTGGGAGAAGGTCTGCTGCCCGACGCCCTGGCTGGCGACTAGCGGCACCTCGCCTACCTTCTGTCCGCCCAAGAGGATCTCCGCATGCCCGACCACCTGCCCTCTGGCCACCGGAGCCGTGACGGTCGGCTTGAGCACAGGCCTCAACTTGACCGAAGGTCGGCTCAGCCGTTCCTGCACGGCTGAGACATCGTGTTGGACCGTGGCAGCAACGGAACTGCGCGTCCCGCGCAGGACCTTGACGCGGCCCACCGCCTGGCCGCCACGCGCCAGAAGCACGGCCTGATAATTCGCATAGCCGTACGAGAGCAGGGACTGCACATCCGCGAACCGGGCCTTCGAGGACGCACCTCCCATGACGACGGCGATCAGGCGCAGGCCCTCGCGCTGCGCCGTGGCGGTCAGGCAGAACCCCGCCTTCCCCGTGTAGCCGGTCTTGAGACCGTCGATGCCGGGAACCTGGCCGAGCAGGCGATTGGTGTTGACCAGCCAGAGGTGCCCACCCTTGCCGTCCCGGATCGTGCGGTCCTCCCGCTGCGAGGTGAGCGCCAGGAGACCCGGGTCTTGCACCGCCGCCCTTGCGAGCTTCGCCATGTCGAGCGGCGTGGTGACGTGCCCTTCGGCATCCAGGCCGTGGCTGTTCACGTAGTGCGTATGCGTCATGCCAAGACGCTTCGCTTCCAGGTTCATCTGGGCCACGAAGGCCTCTTCGGACCCGGCGAGGTGCTCCGCGATTGCCACGCAGGCGTCGTTTGCGGAGCCGATCGCCACGGCGCGCAGCAGTTGCCCGAACGCGATGGCCTCGCCGGGCTCGAGCCAGATCTGCGATCCGCTGGTCTTCCAGGCGCGCTGGGACACCGACACCGGGTCGCCGAGGCGCACCTTGTGCTGGCGCACCGCCTGCAGGGCGAGATGAAGCGTCATCAGTTTCGTCATCGAGGCTGGCGGTCTCACCGCCTCGGGATCCTTGGCATAAAGCACCTGGCCGGTGGACGCCTCGACCAGGACGGCCGCCGGCGAGCCTACGCTGGGCGGCGCAGGCGCCGCCCAGGCCGGGGCAGGCAGCCCGAGGGCCAAGGCGGCGCCGAGGATCAGGGCCAACTTGCGCACGTGCCATTCCTCCTCGGCCGTAGCATGTCCGGCCGGGAGGCAGGTCAAAAGTTCAAGCCCTGGGGTGGGCTCGCGCGTAGACCTCCTTGAGTCTCGCCTGGGTGAGGTGCGTGTAGATCTGTGTCGTAGAAATGTCCGCGTGTCCCAGAAGTTCCTGCACCGAGCGCAGGTCGGCGCCGTTTTCGAGCAGGTGGGTCGCAAACGAGTGCCGCAAGGTGTGCGGCGTGATCGAACGCTCGATTTGCGCCTCCTGGGCGTAACGCTTGACGATCTTCCAGAAGCCCTGGCGCGTCAGGCGGTGCCCGTGGTGGTTGACGAAGAGGCACTGCTCGCGCGGATCGCGCAACAGCCGCGGGCGGGCCTGCGACAGATACGTCTCGAGGCTCCTGAGCGCGAACGATCCGATCGGCACGAGGCGTTCCTTGGACCCCTTTCCGAGGCAGCGCAGATAGCCCTGTTCGAGGTTGACGTCGCCAAGGTTGAGCGAGACGAGTTCCGAAACGCGAATGCCTGTCGCGTAAAGGAGTTCCAGCATGGCGCGGTCGCGCAGGCCTGAGGGCTGCGCGGGATCGGGCTGGCGCAGGATCTCCTCCACCTCGGCGACCGTAAGCACGCGCGGCAGTCGGCGCTCGAGCTTGGGCGACTCCAGGTTGCGCGTCGGATCGTCCTGCAGCAGGCGCTCGCGCACCAGGTACTGGTAGAACGCCTTAAGCGCGGCAAGCCGCCGCGCGATGGTCGCGGTGGCCTTGCCCTGTTCTTGTAGGTACAGAAGGTAGCCGACGATGGTGTCGCGGGAGACTGCCTGCAACTGCGGCGTCTTCTGCGCCAGGAGATAGTCCTGGTATTGCCTCAGATCGCGGCCGTACGACTCGAGCGTATTGCGCGCGAGTCCCCGCTCGACGCTCAGGTAGGCGATGAAGTCGGATACGAAGTCCTGCACAGCAGCTGCCTCCCCGTCCGCCGGTACCCCAGCAGGCCTAGCATGTGCCGCGACTGGGCCCCCTATACAGTGCACAGAGCGGCGCCAGGGCGCAAGACCGCACGCCAGTGCGGTGCGGTCCGCCAGGGTATGGCAAGGCCCCCGCACAGATGCCTATGCGGGGGCCTGACGTTTCAGAAGCCCAGGATGTCGTGCAGGTTGGTGTATGGCAGGCCGGTCGAGGCTGCGACAGCCTCGTAGGTCAACTTGCCCTCGTAGGTGTTGACGCCGCGCTGCAGGGCCAGATCGTCCCGCAGGGCGCTCTCAAGGCCGTGCTTGGCGATGCGGAGGAGGTACGGCAGGGTCACGTTCGTCAGGGCGAAGGTCGAGGTGCGCGGCACGGCGCCTGGCATGTTGGCCACGGCGTAGTGGATCACGCCATGCTTGTCGTAGGTTGGGTTCGAGTGGGTGGTGATGCGGTCGATCGTCTCGATCGAGCCGCCCTGGTCGATCGCGACGTCGACGATGACCGAGCCAGGCTTCATCGTCTTGACCATCGTCTCCGTGACGAGCTTCGGCGCGCGCGCACCCGGAATGAGCACCGCACCGATCAGGAGGTCGGCGTCCGCCACCTGCTCGGCCAGGTTGTGCTCGTTGGACATCAGGGTCTCAAGGCGGCCCTGGTAGATCTCGTCGAGGTAGCGCAGGCGCGCGGCCGAGACGTCGAGGATCGTGACGTGCGCGCCCATGCCGACGGCGATCTGCGCGGCGTTCTGACCCACCGTGCCGCCGCCGACCACGACCACGTGCGCAGGCAGCACGCCCGGCACGCCGCCGAGCAGCACGCCACGGCCGCCGTGGGCCTTCTCGAGGCAGTGTGCGCCGATCTGGGTGGCCATACGGCCGGCGACCTCGCTCATCGGCACGAGGAGCGGCAGCGAGTTGTCGGCGATCTGGACGGTCTCGTAGGCGATGCCGATGACGCCCTGGCGCAGCAGCGCCTCGGTCAGCTCCTTGGCCGGCGCCAGGTGGAGGTAGGTATAGAGGATCTGGCCGGGGCGGAACAGGTCGTACTCCTCAGGGAGCGGCTCCTTGACCTTCACGATCAGGTCCGCCTGCGCCGCAATGCGCCGCTTGTCTGCCTCGATGACGGCACCGAAGGCCGCGTATTCGCTGTCAGGGAAGCCCGAGCCCACGCCCGCCCCTGCTTCCACGAGCACCTTGTGCCCCATGCCTGTCAGAGCGCGGGCGCCTCCCGGGGTAAGACCGACCCGGTTCTCGTCCGCCTTGATTTCCTTGAGCACACCGATAATCAACGAGGGTGCACTTCCTTCCTAGACTCCGTTCATCCCCCAACATACGGCCATAGGAGATGAAGGGCAAGGGGACTAAGGTAGGCTTCCGCCGTAGCCGCCAGGACAATACCGCCCGCGGCGATCGCCCCTGCTCCGGCAAATCGGACTAGTGCCGACAGCATGTCGGGCGCCTTGAAGCGCGCGTGGTAGAACTCCGAGGCGTAGAGTGCGGCCGCCTCGCTCAGCAGCCAGATGCTTGGCAGCACCAGCAGTGCCGAAGGCAGAACCCCGAGCAGGACGAGCAGCAGGCCCCGGCCGCCCAGTTCCCCTAGCAGGAACGCGCTGGCGAAGCCGACGGCGAAGCCCTTGACGGCCAGCCAGAGCCAGCTCGTCACCGCACCCACGACCAGCAGGGCCAGCAGCCAGCTCACCACCAGCAGGCGGCCATCGGCGTAGAGTGCGGCCCGCATCAGGGCGGGGCCCTGCGGCAGGCCCTGCTGAAGGCTGCCGAGAAAGCCTCCCAGGTATGCCAGGAGGTCCGAACGCTGCAACGCGCTGAGCTGCCCGGCCGCGTATGCGCCGAAGGCGATGGCGAGCACGGACATGGCCGCCGCGGCCAGGTACCAGCCGAAGCGGCGCTGCACCCGCCGCATCGCGATGTCCAGGTAAAGATCGATCGTGTGCACCGTCTTCCCTCCGAGTCCAGGCTATGGCGCGCCCTCACCCGGATATGCCAAGGCCAGGCTCCTCGGCAGGAGTGGTAACAGCTGCCGTCGAAAAACGTCGGTGGATTTCGACCGCGTGCCGATCGCCGCGGCCGCTCCGCGGCGAACCGTGCACTTCCCACAATGAGGTGAGCCGCAATTCCCGAGACGTTGGGCCCGGGTTCGAACGCCAAGGGCGCTTCGCTCGCCACCCTGGCGATTCTGTCCGAGCATCTGAATCGGCCACTCGACTTACCCGCACTGCTCGACGGCGCGCTCCAGATCCTTCAGGAGCAGCTCCACGTGCCGTCCGCCTGGATCACGATCGGGAACAAGGACAAGGACCAGCAACTCGCCGCGCACGTCGGCCTGCCGCCGGCGCTGGCCGCCAACGGCGAGTCCGCTTTGCGCTGGGCTCCGTGCCGCTGCCAGGTCGCCATGCAGCGGGGCGACCTGCGGTCGACTCCGCGCGTCTTCGCGTGCGACCGCCTCGAGCTTGCCAGCGGGGACACCGCGGGCTTGCGCTTTCACGCGAGCGTGGCCCTGCGCGCCAGCGATCGCGTCGTCGGCCTGCTGCACGTGGTGCGTCCCTCGGAACAGGATCTCACCGACGAGGAGTCCGCACTGCTTGCGGCAGCCGGCCACATCCTCGGCATGGCCGTCGAGCGCACCACGGCCGCGGCCCTGGGTCAGGGCACCCTGCAGCAGCAGGAGCAGCGCGCGATGCTGAGTTTCACCTCTCGCCTGCTCGGCCTGCTCGATGCCAACGAGATCATGGCGCAGACAGCCGAGATCGTGGCGGAGATGTTCGGATCCCCACTCGTAGGGGTCTACCTGTACGACGAGTCCACCCGCACCCTGGCCTTGCGCTCAGGCGTCGGCTGGGCAGGCGCATTCCACGAACGTGAGCGGATCTCGCTCGACGAGCCGCGCGACCTCATCTCGCTCGTCGCGCGCAGCCGTGAAGCTCAGGTCGCGGCGGGCGACGACGCCGCCGGGGTCAAGCTGTCGTCCGCAGCCCTGCACATGGGCATGGCGTCCGGCCTGGCTGCGGCGATGCAGGTGGGTGACAAGCTGATCGGCGTGCTGGCGGCCCATGCGCACGAGCGCGGCCGCTTCGGCGCGGACGATCGGCGCTTCCTCGCGAGCCTTGCCGACCAGGCCGCCCTGGCCTTGGACCGGGCGGACCTCCTCACGGCGACCCGCCGTCAGCTCAGGGACCTCGCGGCCCTGCACGAGAGGGCAGCGGAGCAGACCCGACAGCTCAGCGAAACATACGGCGCCACGCTCGCCGTGCTGGGCGACGCCCTCGAACTGCGCGACCAAGAGACGATGGGCCACACGCAGCGGGTGGTCTCGCTCGCCGTGTCGCTGGGCGAGGCGCTTGGCCTTGGCCCGGACGACCTCGTGCACCTGCAGTGGGGCGCCTACGTCCACGACCTTGGCAAGATCGGCGTGCCCGATGCCGTTCTGCGCAAGCCGGGCCCCTTGTCGCCTGACGAGTGGCGGCTGATGCAGCGGCATCCCGAGCAGGGCTTCAACCTTCTGCAGCGCCTGTTCTTTCTCTCGCGCTCGCTCGATGTCGTGCGCTACCACCACGAGCGCTTCGACGGCGGCGGCTATCCTTTGGGTCTCAAGGGCGAAGAGATCCCTCTGCTCGCCCGCATCTTCGCGGTAGCCGACGCCTTCGACGCCATGACCAACGACCGCCCGTACCGCACCGCCCTGCCAACCGAGGAGGCCATGTCCGAACTGCACCGTCACCGCGGCAGGCAGTTCGACCCGCAGGTCGTGGATGCGCTCGAGCATCTGCCGGAGCATTTGCGCCGGGCGCGACCGGCAACGCTCGACGACGACTTCGCGCTGCCGGTCGCGGCGTCGGCGCCGCCGCCGCTCCTGGACGGAGGCGAGCGGCTGCTGCAGTTCGCCCGCCTCTGCGGTGAGGTGTTGCGGGCGCGGGACCTCGGCAGCGCCCTCGACGTCATCGCGGAGGGCGTCCACCAGGCGAACAGCGAGACGTCGTGCGCCATTCTGCTGCAGGATGCCGCCGGGCACGGGCTTCGCGTTGTCGCCCACCGCGGCCTCATCGGCCCC
>JAJYSZ010000003.1 GCA_021793315.1 Bacillota bacterium
GCTCCTCCTGGCTCATATCCATCACTCTCTCGCCTAGCATGCCGGCATGCCTCTGAGGCCATCACCGACTGCCTGGGCCTTCGCCGTCAGGCCCGATCCGTCCCTCCTCCACCGCTCAAAACAGCGAGGAGCCAGAAATCAATGCGAATCTCGCTGACAGGCAGCCAAGGAGGCCCTGCGCGACAACCCGATGGGACAGGGTGCCCAGCGCACGCCGATGGGGGTGATTCCCAGCGGCCCTGGCTGCGTCTGTCGAGCGCGACCGTGCAGCCTGCTCGGTGTCGGAAAACGACCTCGGGTCTGAGGTTCTTGGCGCGAGCACCAGGGTGGGCCGGGATGTCGTACGCTCTGCCCTCCAGGGAGCCGGGGGCATCCTCCGCCGCCTGGCCCGACTTAGCAGGCGGCGCAATCAGGACGCGGGCACGCTCGGCACGACGTTCGGCTGCGCGGCATGCGGCGGCAGCTTGAGGGCCGAACTGCCGCGTACGAAGCAGGTGACGCCTCGTGTGATCGCCTGGGCGATCTGGCGCTGGTAATCAGGCTGCAGCAGGCGGCTACGCTCGGCGGGGTTCGAGATGAAGCCCACCTCGATCAGAGCGGCCGGGATCTTCAGATGGCGCATGAGATAGAGATCCCTGGTCATATCCAGCTGACGGCGGCTGCCGCTGAGAGCGGTCATTTCGGCGTGTAGGCACGAGCCAAGCAGCTGGCGCTCGGCATCGGGGTTCTCGCCGATGAACACCTGCGCGCCGTGCACCGAAGCATCCGAATACTTGTTGGCGTGGATACTGAGGAAGATGCCCGCATCGTGGCGGGTGGCCAGCTCAACCCTCGCCGCAAGGTTCTGGCGCTGCAGGTTATCTGGCTTCTGGCCGCGCGGTACCAGGTTGTGATCGGCCTGCCGGCTCTCCAGGACATTGGCGCCCGCCTTGCGCAAGGCGGCTGCCGTCTCCCGGCTGATGTCCAGCACCAGATCCTTCTCGTCGAGCCCCGCGGCGCTGGCGCCGTTGTCGCGCCCGCCATGGCCCGCGTCGACGACGATCACCTGTCCGTGAAGATCGGCCTTAGGCCGGGCGGCCTGGGCCAGCGAACCGTTGCCGAGAACCGCAAGGCATGCCAGCATGCCAAAAAGATGATGTCGCATGGGTCTAGTCTGCGCGCGGCAGGGCAGTCCTACGCAGCCAGCAAACAGTTGACGGGCCCGGCGTGCGCCGAGCCCGTCAGGCGAATTACAGCTTAGTAACGGCGAGGAGACGGCGCCCGGTTTTCACGGGGCTTCGCCTCGTTGACCGTAAGCTCGCGGCCTTCCCAGTCTGCGCCGTTCAGGGCGTCGATGACTTCCTGGGCCTTGTCGGCCGGGACCTCGACGAACCCGAAGCCGCGCGAACGGCCCGTCTCACGGTCGGTTGCGATGCGCGCCGCGATTACCTCGGCGTACTGCGAAACCGCCCGGGTCAGGTCCTCGCTGGTAACAGACCACGGCAGGTTGCCGAAATACAGAGTCTTGACCAAGTCTTATCCTGCACTCCCTTCATTCTGTTCGTTCGCTTGGAAGTGCCAGGAGACATTGGCCAAAAACTCGAGCCACTGGACCCAGACAAGCTGCCCAAAGCGACACCAACAATATAGCGCCGGCGGCCTGCGTTTGCAAGTTCGCGCCCTAGTCGGCCTCGCCCTCGGAGGCAGCAGCCGACGGCTCGGCCCGGCCGCAGCACTCGCCGTAGTTGAGCCCCGAACCGCAGGGGCACGGCTCGTTCGGCTCAGGGGTGGCGCGCCGTTCCTCATCCATGTGGGCACCTCCTTGCGCCAGTCCGTCACAGCTAGCTATGCCGCCGAGATCCTGGAAATACGCTCTTCGCGACAGCTCGGGGCCCTTTGGCGCAGTCCGTTCGGGCATTGTGGCCGTGGCGCCGCCGTGCCCAAATGGCATTAGATGCCGGCCCAGGACTCTGGCCGGCGTGGAGGTGGAGCCGATGCCGGTGGTCACGACGGCACTTCTGGACACGAGAGGGCTGCTCTGTCCGGGACCGCTCATGGAAGCCATCCGCGCCATGCGACATGTCGATGCGGGCCAGACGCTCGTCATCCTGAGCGATGATCCCGGTGCACGCACGGACATCGCTCTCTGGGCGGAGAAGTCCGGCAACGAGTTGGTTTCCATTGTCGAACAGGTCGGCTGGAACGAGATCACGCTGCGGCGGAACTGAGCCTTTGGCAGGGCCGTGCACGGCTTAGCGCCGTGTGCGGCCCTCGTCGCTTGCTGGCGTCAGGCGGATGGCGATCGGCTGATAGGGCTGGTAGCGCAGTCGCAGGCTGCGGCCGTCTGCGGACCTGGCGAGCATCTCGTCATCCTCCTTGGGCTGCTCGCTGACGAGATCGCAGGGTGCGGCGGAGTCGAGCCGCCAGGGGAAGGCCAGTTCGCACGCTCCCCGATCCCCGAAGAGTTCGCCGAGGTAGGCGATGACGTCGCCGGAACCGTCCTCGGCAGGTTTCAGTCCGAGCAGCCGGAGGTTGTCCGGCAGTCCGGCGCAGGGCCCTGTCGGCATGGTCGGAACCGCTTCGCGCAGGTCGGCGGAAATGCCGGCGGCGTGCACGTGCGCTTTCGCCATGACCCCTGCGTCGCGCCAGTCGCCGCGATGCGGCAGCAGTTCGAGGCAGACGGGAGCCGGCTCCTCGTCTGCATGTGGGTCGGGATAGAGCGGGGAGGTGGCGATGGTCAGGTAAAGCGTGCCGCCTACGACTGCATGGCCGTAGCGCGCATCGTTGAGGAGCGCGAGACCGAGGTGCGGCTCCCCAAGGTCCGCGAAGCGATGCGCGGGCCACTCCCAGTGCGCTTCATCCGCAGGGCCGGAGCCCACGACCGGGTGGAGGTCGCAGCCCCACATGCCCTCGGCCGCAACCGACTGGGCTTTGAGGTTCGTCGGCAGGGCATAGCGCAGCACGACGTGGCGCGCCGGCTGCCGTGCCGTGACCGAGACGGTCAGGCGACCGCTCTGCCGTTCCAGCGCGATCAGCTCGTGCACGTCCATGCCCTCGGGACCCTTGTGGCGCAGCAGGACCGCATCCCGCAGGGGGCCGAACTCCAGCTGGACGGGCTCGAGGTGCTGGAGATCAAGCGGCACGCGCAGCTCCGGCGGCACGAGCTCCCAGGCGTCAAACTGGTCGGGGTGCTGGCGGTAGACCTCCAGGCCGGCGATGCCTGCCAGCAGCTCCTCACCCGCATAGCGCAGGCTTTCGATGCCGCACCGGCCTATCTTGACCTTGAGCTCGCCACCCTTGAGCCAGACTTCGTCGCAGGGCCGTGGCGGCACGGCCGCCACCGGCTCGACGCGCGTCACGGGCAGGGCGGCGATGCCGAGGGCCGGCAGGGCCGGCGCGGGCACGAGGTAGCCCTCGCCGGTTCGCTGGATGGCTGCGGGGTGGCCATCCCCGTCCAGCGGGGCGAACGGCCGCGACACCTCGACGAGTCGGTCGCTGGAAGCAAAGCCCGCGCGGCTGGCAAGCACGAGGCATGCCTGCGGTGGTCCCTCGGGGCAGAGGGCGTCGACCGCGGCGGCATCCTCGTGGCGCGTGCGGGCCAAAAGCGGCTCGACCTCCGCCCGCAGATCCTCGTACACAGCGCCGATCGACGAACCGGGCAGGATGTCGTGGAACTGAAGCCGCATCAGCGCGCGCCAGTCCGCCGACGGTCTGCCGCGTCCGCCCGAGGCCCAAGTGCTGCGCGTCTCGGCTGCGGTGAGCAGCGACTCCGCCTGGCGCAGCAGGTACTTCGCCCAGCTTTGCGTCGTGTAGGTGCCCCTGTGGTACTCGAGATAGAGCGGCCCGCGCAGTGCAGGCGTCCCGCTGTCGGGCAGGACGGACGCCAGTGGCTCCCAGCGAAGGCGCGGCATCAGCGGAAGTTCGCCATAGCGCCGCAGGCGTTCGATCATCTCGGGGGTCGGCCCGCCGCCGCCGTCGCCGTGGCCAAACGCATAGAGGAAGGCGCCGCGTCCTCCGTCCAGGGCATGACGCTCCGCAGTCTGGCGCAGGTCGCCGAGCGTCGCAGGGGCGTTGTAGCCGCCTTCCGTCGCGGAGAAGAGGTGTCCCTGCACCGAGGCTCCGTCCGGTCCGACCCAGGTGAAGTCCGTGTAGGGGAAGCGCGTCGTGTCATTCCAGCGCAGCTTGGTCGTGCAGAAATGGCGCACGCCGGCGGCAGCTAGGAGCGTGGGCAGGCCTGCCGCAAAGCCGAAGCTGTCGGGCAGAAACGCGGTCCTGGGGCGTACGCCGAACTGGCTCTCGTAATACCGCAGGCCGTAGAGGAGGTGGCGCAGGACCGCCGCGGCGTCCGGCAGCTGGCCGTCGATCTCGACCCATGTGGCGCCGAGTGCTTCGATGCGCCCTTCGCCGACCAAGCCCTGAAGGCGGCGGAACAGGGCGGGATCGTCCTCCTTGAGCCATTGCCACAGCTCGGGCTGGGATATGCCCAGGCGCCAGTCCGGGTGGCTCTCCAGGAGCTCGGCCTGGCTTGCATAGGTGCGCCGCGCCTTCTTGCGGGCGGTCTCCATGCGCCAGAGCCAGGCGAGATCTATGTGGGCGTGCCCGAGCGGCACCGCCTCCCCGACGCCGTCCGGCAGGTCTGCCTTGAGGGTGGCGAAGAGCCGGCGCAGCGCGGCGGCCGTCTCGCTAACCGCGGCCTCCACCTCGTCGCGGGGTGGACCCTGCAGGAAAGGCAGTCCGCCGCCCCCGGCCCGCAATGCCCGCCTGAGACCTTCCTCCTCCGCCGATGCGCCGTGGCGGCGAAGCCAGTCCTGCAGCACCGCGCGGTCGGGCGCGAGGGCACGTAGCGGACGCAGGGCAGCCAAGAGACCTTCCGTGGCCAGCTTGGCCGCGACAATGGGCGTGCGCCCGTCCAGGGCCCACTCCGCGAGCACCTCAAGGTCGAGGGCGGCAGCAGCGGCTGTGCGGTCGATGCGCTGCCAGGCCAGGCGGACGCGGGGCGATGGCACCTCGACGCCCATGAGTCCCGTCCGGAGGACTTCGAGCGTCAGAAGATGTCGGCCGGGCGGCAGGTGAAGGTCCGCGTGGCGGTGAAACGCGTTGCTCGCCGCACGGCTGATCCCGTCGACCTGCAACAGGCCCTCGCCGTCGACGTCCAGGCGCAGGCGCGCATCGGGCCAGGGCACCTCGGTCTCGATCTGGACCCGAAGCTCGTCCGCGTTCGGATCGGGCCAAAGGCCGCGCGGACCGAGCGGCTGCGGCGAGGAAGCCTTGCCGTCCTTCAGGCAGACGACACGAGGGACGGCGATCGGACGCTCTGCGAGAATGCTGAAGCGGTCGAGGGCGGTCTGCCAGAAGCGGAACTCGGTCTTGAAGTCCATCTCAAGCCTCCCGGTCGAGGTGTGGAAAGAGGGGTTCGGCTGTGCGGACAAGCCTCGCGTCTTGAGTCAGGCGGCTGCGGTGCTGCCTAAGGAACGGCTTGATTTCCGGCGCACCTTCCTGCTGGGATTCGGCATGTTCTCGATCTCGATCGCAAGTGCACTGTACAACGCCTACGTGCCGCTATTCCTGCGGCACTATCTCACCAGCGTCGGCCTCATCGGTGCGATCGTGGCCTTCCGCTCCCTTTCCGGACTCATCCTGAACCTCTACTTCGCTGCCCGCTCCGACCGCACCTGGACCCGCCAAGGCCGACGCATGCCCTACATCGTCATCGGCATGCCGATCGCCGGTGTGCTCTTTCTGATGTTTCCCTGGCAGTTCGGCGCCGTCTTCCTTGTCGTGATCGACATCGTCTACGCTTTTTCGTCCAATATTTTCTACGCCCCGACCATAGCCCTGATGCCGGACATCACGCCGGCATCGCTGCGCAGCCAGGCCAACGGCGTCATCAACCTGCTGGCGGGCATCGGGGCCCTGCTCGCGTTCTTCGGCGGGCCGATCCTCTACGGCGTCTCCCGCGACCTGCCCTTTCTCGTGGTAGGTCTCCTGTTTTTCGTCATCCCGGCGCTGATGCGCTGGGGCATCCGCGAGCCCGCGGACATTCCCCGCTCGGAGTCGGTCGGGCTCGTCCACCTCTGGCGGGCGGCTGTGGAGGTGTGGCAGAACGCGGACCGCACAGGCGTCTATCTCCTGCTCGCCATTTTCTTCTGGACAGCGGGCGAGAGTTCTGTCGACACCTTTTTCGTCACCTACGGTGTCTATCATCTGCACATGACATCGGGCACCGCCGTGATCACCATCGGCATCTTCGCCGTCGCCTACCTGCTGGGCGCGTACCCGAGCGGGGTCCTCTCCGGCAAGATCGGACGCAAGCTCACGTTGCAGATCGGCGCTCTTGTGCTCGGGATAGCGTTCCTCGCCATCCCCCTCCTGCCGAGCCTTCTCATGCTGCGCGCCGTGGCCTTCGTCGGTGGACTCGGCTGGGCACTGGTCAACATCAACGGTTACCCCTGGGTGACAGACCTCACCAAGACCAAGATGGGAGCCTACACCGGTCTCTACATCCTCGCGACGGGACTTGCCACCGTCGCGGCGCAGCCTCTCATCGGGCTCGCGATGGACCATCTCGGCTACCAGATGCTCTTCTACATCGCCGGCCCGGCCTGCCTGATCGCCCTCGGGCTGCTGTTCGGGACAGGCAGGCCTCAGGTGCGCGCCGCGAAGTAGATGGGGTTCGAAAAGGCAGCCGGAAGTTCGTAGCGTACCTCTTCGAACCAGCGCCAGAGTTCGGCCCGCCAGAAGGAACGGCCGTCGCGCAGGAAATTCAGGTGGAGCTCGCCGCTTTCGAGCACCGATTCCTGCTCGAGGCCGCGCTCGCTGAAAAGCCGCAGGCGATCCCCAGCGCGGGCGGTCGACCTGATCTCGAGCTGCTCGGGACTGCCTGCGGGCACGACGTCTCCCTGCATCGACGACCCGCAGCGGAGGTCAAGCAGCGGCCCCTCAGGCGCCACGCTCAGGGCGACGTGCCCTTGGCGCAGGGCGGCCAGCACGCCGTCTGCCGTGGGGCTGTCCGTGCGCACCCAGTTCGTCGGCATGCCGTAGCGGACGAACGGATGCGGGACATGGCGATCGCTGCCGCCGATCGCGGGCAGACGACGCCCGCCTGCAAGCTGCTGCTGCCACCAGGCGAGCGCCGCTTGGTTGCACGGCCGCCAAGGGCCGTTCCAGAGCTCGACGGCGTCCATCGGCAGGTCAAGCCCCCAGCCCCAGGCACAACCCTTGCAGCTGTCGTCGAAGGGATGGCTGACGGAGACGAATGCGCCATGCGCTCGCGCCTCCTCGATGCCTCTCAGGGCTTCTTCCGCGCTTTGCACGCGGAAGTCGCGCAACGGACGGTCGCTGCCGAGCAGGTTGCAGTGCCCCTCCAGAGTCGTCCATTCCATGCCCTGGATCGCGAACACGTCCGGGCGCACCGGGAAGGCCTGGGCGGCCGTCGCGGTGTTGTGGTCCGTGAGGGCGACGAAGTCGAGGCCGAGATCGGCGATGGCATCGGCCACCTGCCAGGGGGCATCAGCGCCGTCGCTGTGGGTGGTGTGAACGTGCAGTTCGCCGCGCAGCCAGCGGGGTGCCGCGGGGAGGTAGCGCACGCGGACAGTGACGTCGCACGCGGGCGACGTCACCTGGTAGGCACCGAGGAGAACCGCCCAGCGACCGGCCTGAAGCGCACCGGGGCGATAGCCGGGCGTCGCACGGGCGAGCCCGATGACCGCCTCGCGCCTGGCTCCGCCGCTCCAGCCGCGCACGCCTTGGGGATCGGCCACGCCGAAGTCGATCACCGTAGCCTTGGGCCCCTCGACCTCAATGCAGATCTGCAGTTCTGCCGCGTCGGCGGGACAGTCGAACGGCAGTTCGAGATAGCCGCCCTCAGCGGAACTGTCGACGTGATAACGCTGTTCGAAAAGATGGCGCCAATCCTGCACTGGAAAGCCCCCTTGCCGTCCCGCCCTAGCTTCAAGGCGGTTCCCCGCCAGTCCTGCGCCAAGGGTGGGGCGACTCTGGCCAGGGAATCGCGGGCGTCAGCGAGAAGTGGTCAGGAGCGAAGCCGGCGACAAAGCGATGTCAGAGGACAGGAGCGTGAACCAAGCCATTGGAGGCAACCGAGCGCAAGGCGTTGATGGCGGTGGCGCGGGGAGCGCGCGCGGCAGATCTCATCCTGCGCGGCGGGATGGTCTGCAATGTCTATTCGCGTGAGATCTACGCCGCGGACCTGGTGATCGCAGACGGCCGCATCGCGTTCGTGGGCGACGCGGAGGGGTTCTCGGCGGCCGAGGACATTGACGTCGCAGGCGCGTACCTCGCACCCGGGCTGGTCGAGCCGCACGGACACCCCTGGATCCTCTACAACCCGCGCAGCTACGCACAGGCGCTGCTTGGGCGAGGCGTCACCGCGGCGGCCTGCGACGACCTGCCGCTGCGGGTAGCCTTCGGGCCGCGTCTGCAGCCGGCCCTGCAGGCTGTCAGCCATCTGCCTGTGCACTACTACTGGCTGATGCGCGTCGGCTTCTATGGGCCCGACGCCGATCCGGAGGGACCGGGAGAACGCATCCTGCCGCAGGAGGAGATCGCGTCGAGCCTTGCGACGCCCGGCATGCTGGGCATCGCCGAACTCAACCGCTGGCGGAACGTCCTGCCCGGGCCGGATGACGTGCTTGAGGCATTCAGTCTCGCCCGCAGCCGGGGACAGATCGTCCAAGGACACACGTCCGGAGCGCGCCCAAGGGACCTGAACCTGCTCTCGTTGGCCGGCATTGATTCCTGCCACGAGGCGATCACCGTCGACGAGGCGCGCACGCGTTTGCGCCTCGGCCTCTACACGATGCTCCGTCACAGTTCGCTGCGCGCCGATCTGCCGGCCTTGCAGGGCCTGCTGCTGGAGAATATCGATCTCAGTCGCGTCATGCTGACGACCGACGGCAGTTCCCCGGCGCACATCGCGCGCGAAGGACACCTGGACGGCATGTTGCGCCAGCTCGTGGCGGCAGGCCTCGACCCGCTCCTTGCGCTACAGCTTGCAACCATCTACCCAGCGACCTACCTCGGACTACAAGGCGAGATAGGCGGCCTGGCCCCCGGCCGGCTGGCGGACGTCGTCGTCTACCGGGACCTCGAGAGGTTCGCGCCCGAACTGGTGTTTGCCGCGGGACGCCTCGTCGCGCGGGCGGGCGAGCTGACGCTCGAACTGCCGCCGATCACGTGGCCCGAGGTGGCATCGACGCATCCCTATCGACCCGGCCGCGTGCCAGCGGCCGATCTGGTGCTGCCCTATGCGGGGCCGACGCAGGCCATCTCCTTCTTCGACAGCGTCCTGACGCGCAGGGAGACCCTCGATCTCCCTGAACGCAACGGCACCTACGATCTTTCCTCGCGCCCCGACCTTCTGCACGCCGCGCTGGTCGCACGCGACGGCCGCTTCATCAGCCGGGGCGTCGTGGCGGGACTGATGCGCGACCTCGAGGGGTTCGCGACGTCCTATCTCCTGAACGGACACCTGCTGGTGCTCGGCCGCAATCCAGAGAGCATGGCGGAGGCTCTGGGCGCGATTTGCGAGCGCGATGGGGGCTTCCTGCATTTCGCCGGCGGCCAGGTGGAGTGGTACCTGCCACTGCCGCTCTTCGGGATCATGCGCGGCGGTTCGTTCCAGGATGCCGTGGACGGCTCGCAGGAGCTTGAGCGCTTCACCCGGGCCCATGGTTACCGCTTTGCCGACCCGGCCTACAGTTTGCATTTCCTGGTCGGCGACTTCCTGCCCGGGCCACGTCTCACCGCGCGCGGCGAAGTCGACGCGAAGACGGGCGATGTGATCCTGCCTGCCCTGCGCCGAGCCGAGGTTTGACAAGGTCATAGGACCCTGTCAGGTCAGACCCGCCTTTGCTACGATCGAGGCGGAATCGGGCATTCCTCGCGTGAGGAGGCGTGAACCATGCGCATCCTGCTTGCGACCGACGCCTCGGATGGCGCCCTCGCGGCAGCCCGCTTCGTTGCCGCGAACTTCGCCACGGATGTGGAGATTACGCTGATTACGGTGCTGCGTAACCCGACAGAGTACTTTCCGGACGCCGCCATCGCCTACAACGAGCCCGTCTGGCGCGATGAGTCGGCGAAGTATGCCCATGAGGTCTTCGCGACCACACGGCGGGCGCTGGGCGGCCGCGAAGTGGCCAACGAGATCTTTCGCGAAGGCGTGCCGCACGCCGTCCTGACCGAGATCGCCAAGAATTATGACCTGGTGGTCGTGGGCAAGCGCCGCAAGCCCAGCCTTGCCAAGCTCGTGCTTGGCTCGGTGAGCCAGCAGCTCGCCCATTACCTGACGGTGCCGCTGCTTATCGTCTGAATGGTTGCACGGCTGCCTGACCGGGCGGAATTCCGCCCGGTCTTCTTACATCTCGACGCCCTTCGCGGCTTGCGCCGCCTGCGGCACCCTGGGCAGCCAGCCGAGCGCGAGCGGCCAGGCGAGGAATGCGAGCACGCCCGCGGCGAGAAGCATCGGCTGCAGCCCGAGCAGCTCCGTCCCCGCCGTCCCGAGCAGCGGCCCGACGAACCAGGCCAGCTGCTGGGGCAGCAGGCCCAGGTTCATGAGCGAGGCGCGCCGGTCTGGCGGGGCGATGCGCGCCAACGTCGTCATCAGGGTGGCGCTGACGCCGCCCTGGCCGAAACCCTGCACGAGGCGCCAGACGGCGAGAGCCGAGAGACTCGCCATGGCACCTTGGCCCATCAGGCCGAGACCGTTCACGAACAGGCTCGCGAGGAGGGCCCGCCGCACGCCCACGCGGTCGCCGAGCCAGCCGAGCAGTGGCGTGCCGACAGCCATCGCGACGCCACCCAGCGTCAGCAGGAGGCCGATGATGTAGGCGCTGGAGCCTTCAAGGACACGTGGTGCGGGCAGGGCCTGAAGCGCGTGGATCCAGAGGGGGAGGAACGGCTGGACGGCGCTGAGTCCCAGCGAGAACAGCAGGTAGATGAGAAAGAGGTTGCGCACCGGAGCGATCTGCAGCACGTCCCGCAGAGCCCCGAGGGCGAGGCTTCCCGTCGACGACTGGCTGCGCTCGCGCGGCGGCTCGTGCAGGAATAGCATCAGCAGGATCGCACTCAAAGCGGTCAGACCCGCGTCCACCAGGAAAAGGTTGCGCAGGCCCAGGTCCGAGGCGATGATTCCGCCAAGGAGAGGGCCTGCGGCGATCGCGACCGAAGGGCCGGAACTCACCACCGCGATGGCGAGACCGACCCTCTGCGGCGGCGACACCTCGGATTGCAGGGCGAGCATCACCCCGGTGTTGCCGAGCACGAAGCCGGAGAGGAAGCGCGCCAGGGCGAGCGCGTAGGGCGATCCGGCCCGGCTCGCGATCACGAACATCAGCGCCTCGATCACGGCACTGCGCACGATGATCGGCTTGCGCCCGACTCTCTCGGCAAGCGGCCCCCAGAACGGCAGCAGAGGCAGCCCGAGGATGAACCCGATCATGCCGAGAAAGCCCGTCCAGGCCGGAATCTGAGCCGGGGGAACGTGCAGCTGGCGCAGGTAGAGCGGCGTGAAGGCCTGAAAATGACCGAACGCGAGCGACTCCGCCAGACCTGTGAAGACGAACAGGGCCATCATGAGACGCCAGTCCGTAGGGCGTGGTGCGCGCTTGTCGATCGAAGTGCTGGTCAATTGGGTTGCCTCCTGGGGAACGCAAGGCCATTCGCGCACGGCCGGCGCGAATCCTGGCGACAGGCTGGTCCGGCGACCGTACGCAATCCTTGGGCGGCTATCGCGATTCCGCATGACATCGTTGCGATATCGCACATTGAAGAATGTACAATAGTGCTTGGTGCGAAGTACGCACGCCTTCTTTCAGGAGGGATCCATGATGACGACGATCGAGTCGACCCCCGAGCTCGTTCGCGGCGTGTACCAGCGCACGGCGCAGAACCTCGCCGTGGTGCGACGCCGCCTGGGCGGCAAGCCGCTCAGCCTCGCAGAAAAAGTGCTTCTGGGGCACCTTGAGGATCCATCGCGCCAGGAGCTTGAACCTGGCAAGAGTTATCTCGCCCTGCGCCCGGATCGCATCGCGATGCAGGACGCAACGGCGCAGATGGCGCTTCTGCAATTCGCCCACGCTGGCCGCGCGCAGGCTGCCGTGCCGACCACGGTGCACTGCGACCATCTCATCACCGCCAGGGTGGGCGCTGAGCCCGACACCGAGGCGGCCGTCATTTCGAACCGCGAGGTCTACGAGTTCCTGCGCTCCGCGGCGCAGCGCTACGGACTCGGCTTCTGGGAGCCGGGCTCCGGGATCATCCACCAGGTCGTTTTGGAGAACTACGCCTTCCCCGGCGGCCTCATGATCGGCACCGACTCGCACACGCCCAATGCCGGGGGCCTTGGCATGCTCGCCAGCGGCGTGGGCGGCGCGGACGCCGTCGACGTGATGGCCGGCCTGCCTTGGGAAGTGCTGTACCCGCGTCGCGTGGGGGTGCGCCTGAAGGGCCGCATGAACGGCTGGACGGCGCCAAAGGACGTCATCCTGGCGGTGCTCGACAAGCTGACCGTCAAGGGCGGCACGAACAAGATCGTCGAGTACTTCGGCGAGGGCGCCGCCACGATCAGCTGCACCGGCAAGGCGACGATCACCAACATGGGCGCGGAACTCGGGGCGACCACCTCGGTTTTCCCGTTCGACGACCGCATGGCCGCCTATCTGCGCGCGACCGGCCGAGAGGAACTCGCGCAGCTCGCCGAGCAGAACAGGGATCTTCTGCAGGCCGATCCGGAGGTGCTCGACGAGCCGACGCGCTACTTCGACGAGCTCGTGGAGATCGATCTTTCGGCCCTGCAGCCGAACGTCACCGGCCCGCACACGCCGGACCTGGTGCGCCCGACTGGCGCCCTCAAGCAGGAGGCCGAATCCGGCGCCTTCCCGCACCTGTTGTCGGCCGCGCTGATCGGCAGCTGCACCAACTCATCCTACGAGGACCTGACCCGCGCCGCCGATGTGGCGCGCCAGGCGATCGCGCACGGCATGAAGATGCCGGTCCCGTTCCTCGTGACGCCAGGTTCTGAGCAGGTGCGTCGCACGGTGGAACGCGACGGTCTGCTGGACGTGTTCGCGGCGATCGGCGGCAAGGTTCTCGCCAACGCCTGCGGACCGTGCATTGGTCAGTGGCAGCGCGACGAGGTGGAGAACGCCGAAGGCAGCCAGGGCAAGGTCGCGGGCAGCGAGAAGCCCAAGAACTCCATCATCACTTCGTACAACCGCAACTTCCCGGCGCGCAACGACGGCAACCCGAACACCTTCTCCTTCATCGCCAGCCCGGAGGTGGTCGTGGCCTACGGCCTCGCCGGCCGGTTGGACTTCAACCCCTTGGCGGACAGCCTCGAAGGGGCGAACGGCGAGAAGTTCCGCCTCGAGCCGCCCGCCGCGGCGCCAGACGTGCCGAAGGAAGGTTTCGTGCGTTCGCGCAAGGGCTTCGTCGAGCCTGCCGCAACGGCTGACGCGGTGTCCCTGGCCGTCGATCCGGCCTCGGACCGCCTGCAGCTGCTGGAGCCGTTTGCGCCGTGGGACGGCAAGGACTACCTCGACCTGCCGCTGCTGTTCAAGGCCAAGGGCAAGTGCACCACCGACCACATCTCGCCCGCCGGCCCGTGGCTGCGGTTCCGCGGCCACCTCGACCACATCAGCGACAACATGTTCCTCGGGGCGCTGAACGCGTTCACGGGGAAGAACGGGTCGGGCATCTCGCAGCTGACCGGCAAGGAGGAGCCGCTCAGCAGCATTGCCCGGGACTACAAGAAGCACGGCCTGAGGTGGGCCGTGGTAGCCGACGAGAATTACGGCGAAGGGTCGTCGCGCGAGCACGCGGCGATGTCGCCGCGCTACCTTGGTGCTGCCGCGGTGATCGCGCGCAGCTTCGCCCGCATCCACGAGTCCAACCTGAAGAAGCAGGGCATCCTGCCGTTCACTTTCGTACACGCCGAGGATTACGACCTGGTCCGCCAAGGCGACCGGGTAAGCGTCCTCGGGCTGCAGGATCTGGCGCCCGGCCGCTCGGCGAGAGCCGTCTTCACCCACGAGGACGGTAGCCGCGACGAAGTGGAGATTCGCCACAGCCTGAGCCAGGAGCAGATCGAGTGGTTCCACGCGGGCTCCGCCCTCAACCTGATCGCACAGTCCGCCTGAACCAGGATCAGCGAGTCCGCCGCGCATCGCGCGGCGGACTCGCTGTGCTCCCGGCCGTCGCGTGCGTGCGGTATGATACCGTCATGCACACTTCGACAGGTTTCGCGCAGGGCTGGTTGTCATGACGGACGCCACCGCGCCTGAGGTCGCCTTGCGGCCAAGCGGCTGGCGCCTTTTCTTCATGCTGTTCTGCTCTTACTTTGGGGCGCAGGTTGTGGCGGCCCTTGCCCTGATGCTGCTGGCGGGCTTCCCGACGTCGCTCGCCGGCATCCGCGCCGTCGCTGGCATCGCCCAGTCCGGAACCCAACTTGCCATCACCTCCAGCCTGGGCGAGATCTCGATCTTCGCCATCGCCTGGCTCTTCATGCATCGGCGAATGACCGTGCGCGCGGCCGGGCTCGACCGCCCGCGCATCCGCTATCTCGGGGACGGCGTGGTGCTGTTCCTGTTCGTTCTGCTCGCATCGATCGTGTTCGGACTCCTGCTGCACACTGGCGACGTGCGCAGTCAGCTCACCGTGGCACAGGATCTGCACGGCTGGTGGGAGGGGCCGCTGATCGCGATATCGGCGGGCTTTGCGGAAGAAGTCACCTTCCGCGGTTACCTGCTGACGGGTCTTCGGCGCATGTGGCCAAACGCCACGTGGCTAGCTGTGCTGCTGTCCAGCGTGGGCTTCGCCTTGGCGCACGTCGCGTGGGGCCTGCAGCCTCTGCAGTTCGTGTTCTATGTCGCCCTCGGCGTGTTGCTTGCGATTGGCGTATTAAGAACACATAGCGTCTGGCCGGCGATCGTGGCACATGCCGGCTGGGACGCTCTGGCGTTTTTGCTCTTGGTGGCGAAGACGAAGGGAATCTAGGTCAGGCGGACGGCACCTTCCGCCCCGGCGCCCTGACATACGGGGTGCGAGGGTTCCCGGCCAGGGCGAAGGTGTGCCGTCGCCCAGCGGTCGATGGCCGAAATCACGTCCTGCAGTTCGTGCCCAGCCGGTGTCAGGTGGTAGAGGGTGCGCGGCGGCATGACGGACTGGACTTCCTTGTGCACGACGCCGATGTCGCAGAGCCGGTCGAGGCGCTGGGCCAAGGTGGCTGGATTGCAACCTCCGACGGAACGCGACAGGTCATTGAAGCCACGCGGTCCCTCGAGCAGGCTGCGCACGATGTGCAAGACCCACTTCTCCTGAAGGACCTGAATGGCTTCGTGTACAGGACAAAATTCGTGTTCCACCGAGATCATCTCCAGTTCCACTATACTTGACAATTCGAAGCGCTTCAAGATACGATGTGCGCGAGGAAGGATCCAGCAAGAGGAGGAGCCAACATGGAGTGGCAGCTTGACGCGTCCCATACCAGTGCAAGTTTTTCGGTGCGTCACATGATGATCGCAACGGTGCGCGGGCACTTCGACCAGGCGAGCGGGTCCGCGGACGTCGAGGACGGCAAGATCCGGTCCGCCAAGGTGGACATCGCGACGGGATCGGTTGCCACCAGGGACGCCGGGCGCGACCAGCACCTCAAGTCTGCGGATTTCTTCGACATCGAGAACCACCCGCACCTGCATTTTGAGACCAGCAATGTGGAGCATGTCGACGGCGATAAGTACCGCATTGAGGGTAATCTTACGATCCGCGGCGTCACGCGCCCGATCACCCTGGAGGCTGAGATCACGCCGGTAGTCAAGGACCCCTGGGGCAACGACCGCCTCGGCGTCTCCGCGACCGGCCAGCTGAACCGCAAGGAGTTCAACCTCAACTGGAACGTGGCCCTCGAGGCCGGCGGCGTTCTCGTGGGTGAGCAGGTAAAGATCGAAGTGGACGCCGAGTTCACGCACGCACCCAACTGAAACTAAGCGGAGAAGGTGCCCTGGACTAGTCCAGGGCCTTTCCCTGTGCGCCCGGCATGGGTAAATGACCCGCGTGGGGTGTGGGGCGCAGGGAAGGAGATGCGCACCAAGCTGCGGGCACCCCGCGCCCTTGGCCCTACTGAACGGCTGGCGAGGGAGTTTGCGTCTTGCGCCGAAGAGCCCTCGGGCAGGAGGACGCGGGCGCCATGTCCTCCTGCCCGATTGGGCAAACGGCCAGAGGCGGTGTCCTGCGCTTTTTCATGCGCCACCGTTAATGCCTTGGGCCCATGCGCCGGCAGCACCTTTGCTCTTGCCGGGACCGATGCGGATGACGCTGCCGTTCGCGAGCGAAAGTAGAAGATGCGCGCGTACGAAAGGTTGCCGCCTCGTGTGACTCCCAGACGCCATCCCGAGAGCCGCCCGCCAGCGGGGTCCTTGGGACGGACGTGGCGAGCGTGCGCTGCGGCGGGGGGGGCGATGATGGGATCATGTCCCTGCGCATATGGAACCCGGCCGTCTTCCAGGGGCATCTGCCCCCGCACGGCCGCTACTTCGAAGGCTGGTACTTCAAGCTCGTCTCCAGCGACCGGAGCACGGCGCTCGCTGTGATTCCCGGCGTGGCATGGGACGAAAGGGGCCCCACGGACGGCCATGGCTTCGTGCAGGTGATCGACGGGCGCACCACCCAATCGGCGTTCGTCAGCTATCCGCTCGCGGAATGCAGCTTCTCCCGTAGACGGTTCGACGTGCGCGTAGGACCAAACCGGTTCAGCCTGAGCGGTCTCCACCTCGATATCGACGACCGACAGCTGCGCCTGCAAGGGCGCCTGGAGTTCTCGGAGCCCGTTCCCTATCCCGTGCGGCTTCTCTCGCCGGGCGTGATGGGTCCGTACACCTTCGTACCTTTCATGGAGTGCTATCACGGCCTGGTGTCGATGCACCACGCCTTGAAAGGCGCGGCAGACGTAGCCTGGGGCGATTCCGGCGACCCAGGACGGCGGGTGGCCATGGATGGAGGTTCCGGATATATCGAGAAGGACTGGGGGCGATCCTTCCCCTCCTCCTGGGTCTGGTTGCAGTCCAACCACTTCGACGGTCAGAAAGCAGGCTTCATGCTGTCGGTGGCGCGCATCCCATGGATCCGCAGGCACTTTACCGGCTTCATGGCGGTTGTCTGGGTGGACGGCCGATTTCACACCTTTGCTACCTACACCGGGGCACGCTTGACTGCCATCGCGCAGACGGCGGAACATCTCGAGGTCGAGATCGAGGGCAACGCCCATCGCCTGCGCGTGCGAGCGCACCGGGCTAGGCACGGCACTCTGCGCGCTCCGGTCGAGGGCCGAATGGAGCGGCGCATCGCCGAGAGCATGGACGCAATTGTGGAGGTCTCCCTACGGACGCGCCGAGGGACGCCGCTCTTCGAAGGAGTGGGCCGGATGGGCGGCCTCGAGGTTGCGGGCGACGTGGGGGAGCTTTGCGCGGGAGCCGGTCTGCCGGACCCGGGCCTCCCGTGAGGTCGGAAGAGGGCGTGCGCCTCAGGCAGGCAGGGTCCTGCCCGCGGGTCGCCGTACGAGCAGGCGGGCGAGCGAGTCGAAGCCTGCGATCGCAAGGTTGCCGAGGAGGCGGAGCGCGCAAAATTCCGCCAACATCCGCCCGAGAGTTAGACCGCCACGCCGGGAACGATCAGCGGGTGACGATGCTGAGCAGACGGTCGGGCACGTGCACGAAGCGCAGGGAGGCGCCATCGGGCAGAAACCGCCGGACGGCATCGCTGTGCAAGGCGGCTTCGCGCACGGCGGCCTCGTCGAGGCCAGCGGGCAGTTGCAAACGCTCCCGCAGCTTGCCGTCCACCTGGACGACCAACGTGACCGTCTTGGCTACCAGAACGTCGGCGTCGTAAGTCGGCCAGGCCGCCTGGTGCACCGAGTAGGACTGTCCGAGTGCCTGCCAGAGTTCTTCGGTCAGGTGGGGAGCGAAAGGCGCCAGCAGCAGGACGAGGGTTTGCAGGTCCTCCCGCGCCACGCTGCTCGCGCGCTGGAGACCGTTCAGGTATTCCATCAGAGCCGCCAGCGCGGTGTTGTACTTGAGCCCTTCGACGTCCTCGGTGACTCGCCGGATCGTCTGGTGACGGAGCCGCACGACATCCGGCGACGCTGCGGAGGCGCTCTGGCCTGCGTTCTTGCGCACCAGGTGGTAGACCCGGTTGAGGAAGCGGTAGATTCCCTCGATGCCCTGGTCCGAGAAGTCGCCGCCTTCCTCGTAGGGGCCCATGAACATCAGGTAGGAGCGCAACGTATCGGCGCCGTAGCGGTCGAAGAACTCGTCAGGGTTCACGACGTTGCCCCTGGACTTCGACATCTTGGTGCCGCCGCGCACGATCACGCCGTGGGCGCGGAAGCGCTCGAACGGCTCCTCGAAGTCGAGGTAGCCGAGGTCGTGCAGCGCCATGCAGACAAAGCGCGTGTACAGGAGATGCAGAACCGCATGCTCCTTGCCGCCGATGTAGCTGTCCACCGGCAGCCACTTGCGCGTCAGATCCGGATCGAACGCATGCTCCTCGTCGTGGCTCGACGGATAGCGCAGGAAGTACCACGCGGAGTCGAGGAAGTTGTCCGACACGTCGGTCTCGCGTCGTGCCGGTCCGTGGCAGCTTGGGCAGGTCGTCTCCACGAAGGAGGGGATGGCCGCCAGGGGACTCTCTCCCGTGCCCTTGGGCACGAAGTCCTGAACGTCCGGCAGCAGGACGGGGAGCTCCTCCTCTGGTACCCCGACGGTGCCGCACCGGTCGCAGTATACGACCGGAATCGGCGGGCCCCAGTAGCGCTGACGCGAGATCAGCCAGTTGCGCAGGTGGTAGGTGCGGTGGCGCTGCCCGATGCCGCGCTCCTCTGCGAGGCGGATTGCCGCCTCCTTCGCCTCGGCCGTCGGGAGGCCGTCGAAGGGGCCTGAAGCGATCGCCGTGCCGGTATCCTCGTATGCCGCGGTGAGCGTGCTCCGGTCCCCGTCTGGTCCCGCCACGACGCGGACGATCGGCAGCCCGTACTTGGTGGCGAAGTCGAAGTCGCGCGCGTCGTGCCCGGGTACGGCCATGATGGCGCCGGTGCCGTAGCCGTAGAGCACGTAGTCGGCGATGTAGATCGGGATCTGCTTGCCGTTGAAGGGATTGACGGCGTAGCCGCCGGTGAAGACGCCGGTCTTGTCCTGTCCGCCGACGCGGTCTTCCTGGCTGCGCTCGGCAGCCTGGCGCACGTAGGCCTCAACCTCGGCCTCCGTCTCAGGCGTCTTCAGATCCCCTACGAGCGGGTGCTCGGGCGCCAGCACAAGGAAGGTGGCGCCGAAGGCAGTGTCAGGCCGCGTGGTGAAGACGGAGATCGCCTTCGCCTGGTCCTTGACGAGCGCAAAGCGGAGCTCCGCCCCGTCGCTGCGCCCGATCCAGTTGCGCTGCGCCGTCTTGATCACGTCCGACCAGTCCAGGTGGTCGAGGTTGTCCAAAAGCCGGTCGGCGTAGCGCGTGATGTCGAAGAACCACTGCTCGAGCTCGCGCTGCCCGACCTCGCTGTCGCAGCGCTCGCAGCGGCCGCTGATCACCTGTTCGTTCGCCAGCACCGTCTTGCAGGACGGACACCAGTTGACAGGGGCCTTGCGCCGCTGCGCCAGGCCCGCCTTGAAGAACTGGAGGAAGATCCACTGCGTCCAGCGGTAGTAGTCCGGGTCCGTGGTCTCGACCGCGTGCGACCAGGCGAAGCGTCCGCCCAGTCGGGTGAGCTGCTCGCGGAAGTGACGGACGTTGCCGGCAATCAGGGTCTTCGGGTGAATGCCCCGCTTGATGGCGAAGTTCTCGGAGTGGATGCCGAAGG
The DNA here is from genome assembly GCA_021793315.1 of Bacillota bacterium. GTDB lineage: Bacteria > Bacillota > Sulfobacillia > JAJZYS01 > JAJYTV01 > JAJZQO01. Next base: position 19,835 of record JAJYSZ010000003.1, read on the forward strand.
CGTCGAAGCCCATCGGCTCGAAGACGTCCTTGCCGCGCATGGCCTGGTAGCGGCCATGGATATCCGCACCGGTGAAGGCGTACACGTTGCCGACGTGCAGGCCCTCGGCGGATGGGTAGGGGAACATCATCAGGTTGTAGTACGGCTGCTTGGCGTGCGCCAGGTCCACCTCATAGATGCCCGTCTCCTGCCAGCGCTGCTGCCACTTGCGTTCGATGGCTGTCGGGTCGTAGGTCGTATTCATGACCGGCCTCCTGCCAGGAAATCGACGCCTTTCGCCTCCGAGCGAGGCGAAAGGCGCCCATTGCGCTTTCCCACCGGTTCGCGGCGCTTGCCCATAGTCCCTTCCCGGGTGGCAGGCCAGCGATGTGAAGATCCCTGCCGGGAGAGTGCCCTCCTCGGCAGGGGCCTTCAAGTGCGGCGCGCTCGGGCGTTGCCGCCATTCTATGCTTGCCTGAAGACGGGGTCAAGGAGCTATCCGAGCGCGTTGAGGCCGGTGATGTCGCGCCCGACGATCAGGGTGTGGATCTCGTAGGTTCCCTCGTAGGTATCGACCGACTCGAGGTTCGCCATGTGGCGCATGGCCCTGTACTCGCTGGTGATGCCGTTGCCGCCCAGGAGTTCGCGCGCCATGCGCGCGGTCTGCAACGCGGCGCGGACGTTGTCGCGCTTGGCCAGCGAGACCTGCGTGAAGGTGTAGCGGTCGTCCTGCTTCAGCTGGCCCAGGCGCAGGGCCATCAGCTGGCTGCGGGTGGTCAGCGATAGCATGTCGACGAGCGACTGCTGCATGAGCTGCGTCTGCGCGATCGGCCGGTGGAAGGCGATGCGGTTCTGCGCGTAGTCAAGCGCCTCATTGAAGCAGTCCATGGCGGCGCCGACGGCGCCGAAGGCGATACCGTAACGGGCCTGCGTCAGGCACGAGAGCGGCGCGGCGAGGCTCTTGGCCTCGGGTAGCCGCAGTTCCTCCGGCAGTTCGACGTCCTCCAGGACGATGTCGCCGGTGGAGGAGTAGCGCATCGAGATCTTGGTCTCGATCGCGGGAGCCGAGAGGCCCTTCGTTCCCTTGGGCGCGATGAAGCCGCGCACCTTGTTCTCCTCGTCCATGGCCCAGATGACCAGAACGTCCGCGATCGGCGACGAGGTGATCCAGCGCTTCTCGCCGTTCAGGATCCAATGGTCGCCGACACGCCGGCAATTCGTGCGCATGGTCCCGGGATCCGAGCCGGCGTCGGGCTCCGTGAGGCCGAAGCATCCGATCAGCTCGCCCTTCGCCATGCGCGGCAGGTAGGTCTTGCGCTGCTCCTCCGTGCCGTAGCGGTAGATCGCGTGCATCGCGAGGCCGCTTTGCACCGACGCGAAAGAGCGCAGACCGGAGTCGCCGCGCTCGAGTTCCTGCATGATCATGCCGTAGGCCACCTGCGAGATGCCTGCACCGCCATACTCTTCGGGCAAGGTCGGGCCGAACAGGCCGAGCTCTCCCATCTTGCGCACGAGATGAATCGGGAAGCGACCCTGCAGCCAGTCCGCGCCGACGGTCGGCATGACCTCGGCGGCGACGAAGTCGTGCACCATCTGACGAACCGCGCGTTCCTCTTCGGAGAGCAGGCTTTCGACGTCGAAGTAATCCGGTCCCATCGCCGTGAGGGCCACCCAAGACCACATCCATTCCGAGAAAGATCTAGCCGCATCGTACCACTTGGAGATATGGAGCGTCCAGGGCAGGGCCGCCACGCCTTGCCTTTGCTCCATATGTATCGCAGAATGAAACGGAAGGTGATGGCTTGGACGGGCCCTTGCGCACGGTGGAGCGTACGATGAAGCTGCTGGCGGAGATCGGTCCGAGCAGTCAGCCGCTCACCTTGGCGGAGCTGAGCAGAAGGCTCGGACTCGGCAAGGCGACCGTCCGGCGCTTCCTTTTGAGCCTTGAGGAACTTGGCTATATCGAACGCGATGCACGTGGCAGCTACCTCGCGTCAGCGGCCTTGGGCAAGCTGGCCGCGCGCCCCGCGACGCGGGTCGGCCCTGCGGTCGTCGAGGCGCTGCGCGACCTCGCGGCGGAAACGCATACGGCGATCAGTCTCGGCGTGCTGAACGGCCGCGATGTCCTCTACCTCTGGCGCGAGCCGCCCGGATCGGCGGCGGGCGTCGCCCTGGGAGAAGGCGCTCGCCTGCCGGCCCACGCGACCGCCATCGGCAAGGTGCTGCTCTCGCAGCTCACCCATACCGCTGTCGAGGAGATCTACACAGCGCAGCCGCCCGGGGCGTTCACGCCGCGGACCATCGCAAGCCTGCCCCTGCTGCTGGGCGCGCTGCAGGAAATCCGCCGCCAGGGCTGGGCCCTCTCGGACGGCGAACTCGAGGAAGGACTGACGGCGGCCGCGGTTCCCGTCTACGATCGGGGAGGCAACCTGCGCTGGGCCCTGAACGCGTCCTCCTCGGGACATCGCATGGCTCCCGCGGCCTTTGCGACCGACGTGGTACCGGCCTTGCTGAGAGCCGCGGGCACGATCGGCGGCCTCGAAGCCTAGATCTGCCGCGACCCGGCGACAAGAAGGGTCGCTCCCGCAATGGCGGGGGCGACCCTTGGGTCTATGCCGGGATTACGAGTTGGCAGCGGTCTTGGGGTGCAGATCGCGGCGCACCGGGCGGGGCTTGGCGCCGATGTGCCAGATGCGCCCGCGCGTCGGAACGAAGCGGCCTTCGTGCGCCAGGATCTTGCGGCGGATGGCCGCCGTGTGCATGCCCATCAGCAGGGAGAGATCGGGCAGCGACAGCAGCGCCCCCTGTTCCCACGCCTCGTTCGCGTAGCGCTCGATGCGGCCGAACTTGAGTTCGAACACGCGCCGGCGCGAGACGCCGCGGTAGCCGGCGGCCGCATCCTGCTGCGTGAAGTAGCTTATGTGCACGGGCAGGACGCGTGCGGACTCCAGCCGGGCGCCGGCGCCCTGATCGGCCGCCAGCGCGAAGAAGACCATCTCGTCTTCCTGCAGGGTGCGCAGGCCGAGTTCTTCCACCGTCTCGCCGAGCCACTGCAGGTAGCGCTGGCCCTCGAAGGCTGTAAAGGCGCTCGTCTCCACAGGGCTCTTGCCGATCGGCTGCAGCCACTCGTCGATCAGCGTCGCCGCCTGATGGTGCAGGCGCGGGTGAAGCGCCGCCCAGCGCGCGACGGCCGCCAGGTGCTCGTGCTCGACATCCGAGTAGCCGGGGATGCGGCTCTGGCCGTCCGACATGAGCTGGCCCAGCCTGCGCATCATGCGGCGGAACGAGCCTTCGCTGATACCGAGCACGCTGCGCTCAAGCGATACGTCGCCGAACTCCAGGTACCGGCGGACGAGCCAGGCGTCCAGAGCCTGGCGCTGTTCGCCGGGCTTCGGGCCGCCGACGTGCGGCAGCCAGATGCCGAGCTCGCGGACGGGCTCGAGGCGGTGCTCCAGGGCGGTCGGGGTGAGGTTGGCCCAGGCGGCGAGCTCTGTCAGGGATGCGTAGCCGCCCTGGCGGTAAATTTCGTAGATCCAGCGGATCAGGCGTCGGCGCTGCAGCACCGCAAGTCCGTACACTTGCCAGATTTCCGCGTCCTCGTCGACATCCACCGCCGTGATGGTGGCGGTGCGGCGGCGCGTTGGGGCATAGCGGCGGGATGCCGTTTCAGGCACCGAGAGGCGCACCGATCCCGGCAGGGTGAGCCCCTGCACCTGGCTCATCCAGGCGAGACTCTCGTCGGCGATCTCCTCCGCCGCGAAAGCACTCTGGTCAAACTCTTTGCGCAGCGTCCGCACGAGCAGGGCCCTGGCACTCTTCGGCCGGACCCACGACGTCGTGTGCTGCAACGAATTCTGGTACCTGACGAGCTCCCCCACTGTGGCCACCTCCATGGATTTCGGGACAGTGTGGAGGGGGCGGCTCGGCCGCCCCCTCTCGTTACTAGTGCGAGTGCTGCACCCTGGCCGTGCTGGCGGCCTGAGTCTGTCCGCGGCCCACCACCGACCAGATGGCGAGCAGGGCGCCGATCACGACGACCACGAAGCCGATCGTGGTGATGACGAACGAGACGCCATGACTGGCCTGGGAGACGAAGATGTAGAGCATGCCGCCTATGAAAGAGACGAACGCTCCGGCGAGCAGCGTCCAGGTGGCACTGCGCTTGAGGCCCTCGTCGATGGCGAGCCACTTGAGGGCCAGCAGTACGGTGAGGATCGCTGGCAGCAGGAAGAAGGCGAAGTCCTGGTGGAACCAGGTGAATACGGAGTCGGCGGCCGAGCCGGGCGCACCCGTGGCACCGGCGCCAAAGATGTTCTCGTGGAACTCGATGTAGTAGCCGAAGCCGACCACCGTGACGAAGAGGATGGCTGTGACGAGCGCCGCGCCCCAGCGGTGCAGGGCATTCGGCAGGGCTTCCGCACCGAGGCCGATCAGAGCGAGCAGGCCGCCGCCCATCACGAAGACGCCTGTCACGAGGTCGTCGCCCGCGAGTCCGTTGACACCTCCTGGGCCGCTTGCGAAGAGCATGGGCGGCTGGGCGACCGAGAAGCCGCCTACGACGTAGACGAGCGTCATGACGATCGTGCCGATGGAGACGAGCCAGAGTCCGACCTTCATCAGCTTGCTGCCTACGCGGTCAACGCCGTAGGCAGCGCAGGTCGTGGCGATCGCCAGTGCGATGACCGCGGTCACCATCTCGTGCGAGTGCGATCCGATCAGGTTGGCCATCCAGTCCTGCCACTTCATGCCCGCAAGCGTGGCGTAGCCGCCGATGATGCCCTTCGGCCAGTCGCCGAACTCGAGCATCCAGCCTGCGATGTGTCCCATGATCGCCGCCAGAAGTGCGCTTATTGCGGCAAAGGCGGCCGTCCAGGCCCAGACGCGACGGGTGTCGGCGGCCCGGAAGAACAGCGCGATGCTCAGGGAAACGAGGATCTCGTCCAGGAAGAAGAAGGAGACGATCTGGATCCAGAGCGGGAACGTGTCGGTGACCGCGTGGTCGAAGATGCCGCCGATGCCGCTGAGCAATGTAGCGCCCAGCGTACCCCAGAGAATGAGATTGTGCAGGGTCTTGTTCTTGTGGGATGCGCCGAAGACGTCCATCGCGACCAGGGAAAGGAAGCCCACCATGCCGATCAGTAGGCCGTGCAGGTACATGACGTGCGCGTAGTCGATGTTCGCGCCGGCTGACGGTTCCGACTGGAATGGGGTGTTGACGAAAGCGCTGCCCAGCGCCAAGAGAAGAAGCCAGACCAGCATGCCGACGACGACACGCTTTTCCGGCGACCAGAGCATATCGCCCAGGTTACTCTTGTCGTCCTTGGACATTGTGGATGCCTCCTCGACCAGAGAATCCGCTCGAGACTCGGCGCCAACCGACGGGATGGCCGATCTTGGCGCCTCACCTACCGTGACCGCCTTGGGAGCGGTTCAAGGGTGCGGCCCGGGCCGCGTCCTCCGAATGCAGGATAGCAGTGCCGCGATTCTGTGAAACTGTGCACAAGGTCCAACGTCCAACTATCCAAGCGGTCATTCGCATATCGGATTAGACATCATCTTCGCTAAGCGCCTGCGCACGGTTTGGCAGGACGGCCCTTACGCTCAACGGCGGATGAACGGGCCGAGTCTGCCGTTTGGCCCAGTCCCATAGGCCGTATGAGGCGCGGCATCAGGCCGGGTTTTGCCGTTTATCGGGCATGGATCCCGTGCATGAAGGTCGGTCGCTGCTATGCGAGCCTGTAGGGATCCCCAGCACTATACCACATGCGTCCTATGCTGCTAGGGTCCGTGGGACCCAGGATCGGCATGTCCGAACGAGAAGTTATCGGGTTGCTTGGGGGGATGAGCCTTTGCAAGATCGCCACTGCTGCGCCACTTGCCAGCACATCGCCGCGGAGCGGAGCGCTGGCGCGGTCGTCTTCCGTTGCCGCCGCCTCGGCTGGGAGACGCGACCTGGCTGGCGTTTTCGCTGCTGGCAGGAGCGACCTGCCGGGACACCGATGTCCAAGGTCGAGCATCCTTCCGCGTCTGGCGGCCCACCAACCGAGGATAGGGAAGGTCGGTAAACGAAGGCAACCCCCGGCAGGCGTGCCGGGGGTTGCCTTTTGGAACTTCTAGGCCGCGACGCGTCGGCTGCCCGAGAAGGCCAGATACAGCCCGCCCGCCACGATCAGACCAAGGATCCACGAGATGTCCGCGCCGCCCAACGCTTTAGCGACCGGTCCCTCATAGAGCGTGGAGTTGATGAACGGGATCTCCACCAGGACTGCCAGCACAAACGTGCCGAGTGCCAGCCAGTTGCTGCCGCCATAGCCCTGGGGCCGGTAGAAGGCCTCGGGGTCGTAGTGGCCGTGGCGCACCAGATAGAAGTCGGTCAGGTTGATGGCCGTCCACGGCACGACGAGATAGGTGAGGAAGGTGATGAAGTTCGTCAGGTCGGTATTGAAGTTGCCCGCGGCGATGATGCCCAGGACGATGCCGACGACGGCGAACGCGATGATGAGCCCGATGCGCGCGCCTGACGGCGTGCGCTCGCGCGTGCCGAAGGTGCCTCCGATGGTGTCGATCGTCAGCATGCCGCCGTAGTTGTTCAGCACATTGGCGGCGATGATCCCCAGCAGGATGATGATCATCATCAGCCAGCCGAGGCCGCCGCTGAGCTGCTGGATGACGCCTACCGAGGAGAGCTTTTCATTGACCTCCGTCAGGACCGCTCCCAGGATCATCATCCAGACCGAGGCCACCACCGTGCCCCAGAAGGTGGTGTTGAACGTGGTGCCCACGCCGATGTCCTTGGGAAGGTAGCGGGAGTAGTCGGAGACGTAAGGGGCGTAGGTGATCTGCCAAGTGACCGCAATGGTCACACCGAGCAGGAAGGTGCCCCAGTTGAAGCCCGACATCGCCCAGGCCGACGCCGGAACGTGCCCACCCAGGCCGACCGCGAAGGTGAACACGAGGAAGGCGACCAGGAAGATGAGCGAGAGGTAGCGCTGGTAGGCGTGAATCAGGTCGTAGCCGAAGATTGCCATCGCGGCCGTGATGGCGCCGAGCACGATCGTGCCCACGGCGACCGGCAACCCCGTCAGGCTCTGCAGCGCTTCGCCGCCGAGGGCCCCGCTCAGGGCGAAGAAGCCGAGGTACATCACAACGACGAGGACAAGCGGCAGAATAGCGCCGTAGAATCCGAACTGTGCCCGGGACTGGATCATCTGCGGCACGCCGATGATGGGTCCCTGAGCGCTGTGGTAGGCCATGAAGACGGCGCCGACAAGGTTGCCTAGAATGATGGCGATGATCGACCAGATCAGAGGCAGGCCTATGAAGACGTAGGCCGCCCCCACCGCGATGGTGGTCAGCTGCATGTTTGCCGAGAACCAGAGCGTGAAGAGGTCGCGTGCCTTGCCGTGGCGCTCCCCCTGGGGTATCGGTTCCACCGCGTGCGTCTCAGCCTGCCAGACGGACAATGCGCATGCCTCCCTTGGATGACGGTGGATCCCCCGCCCAAACCTCCCTTCGGGTGCCGCGCTTTCACATACGAACGTGGTGGTCTTTCGGCGCCGTCAACCCTCATACCTGCGCACTTGGGATGGCCCGGGCACTGCGCTATACTACGATCGTCGGCAGCATCGGCGGCCGCTTTCGGCCACCAAGGAGGCGTCCGGGTGAACGTCAACATCGGCGGAACAGAGCGCGCGATCCGCACGACGTTCGGAGTCATCTTTGCCATCCTCGCGATCGTTCGGCTCGGGGGTACCGTCGGGGTCATCATTTTTGGCATCCTGGCGTTGATCGCACTGGTCACCGGCATCTCCGGCACGTGCCCGCTCTACGCGGCATTCCACATCGACGCAGCCCACAAGGACTGACCCCGCGTGGCGTCCCCACGTTCAGGGGGCGCGACAAAAAAGAGCGGGCCCCCCGGCGGGGGGCCCGCTCTTTTGGCTTCTCCTCAGGCGCCGACGACAGCCTGGATCGCCTTCACGAGGTGATCCTCGGGCACCGCGCCCTCCAGGTAGTGCCGTCCCTCGTTGATCACGGTCTTGGGGACCCCGCGCACGTTGTGCTTGCGGGTCAGGTCCCAGAATTCGTTGGCGTCGACCATCTCGGCCACGACATGCGGCGAGTACATTGCCATCTGGTGTGCCAGGCGTACAGCCCGGGGGCAGTATGGTCAGGTGGGGGTGGTGAACACCTGCAGGTGGACATCCTCGGTCAGCGACTCGAGGTATCTCTTGGTCGCGTCGGAGAGTTCGATCTGGCCCTGCGACAGATCGATGATGTCCTGAATCAGTACACCGAACTCGTGTCCCGCCGGGGCGCCGGTGAAGCGCGCGCGGGAGAGGCCCTCCGGTCCTTCGAGCAGGATCGACGGCAGCGACTCCTCCTCTAGACCGTACCGGCCGGCGTCAGCGACTTCAGCGCGCTGGTAGCTGAGCTTGGGGCTCAAGCCATCGAGTTCCGAGAGCAGCTGGTCGAGTTCCGACTTGCCTCCCTCGTCCACCAAGATCATCTTGATGGGGTCGCCGATCTGGGAGAACATCTCCTCGACCTGCTGCTTGACGTTTGCTGGCAGGATGGCCAATGGCTGCACCTTCCTTTCGCTGCGGCCATGGCGTGACATGCTCCGCAGGGTTTCCGCAGGCCACGCCGCGTCCGGCGTTGGCGCTACACGTATACCAGTATAGGTATCCGGCAGTATCCGCGCAACCCCAGTTTGCCCAACTGCCGCCCGCTTCTTCGGCGAACTTGCGGCTCAGTCAGGCACCGGACGACCTGCGGCCGGCCCGCCTTTGACGCGCCAGAAGAGGAACGGCTTGGCCGCATCCGAGGTCCCAAGCTGCCCGTCTTCCGTCACCCAGAGGGCTGCCAGCTGCCCGCAGGCTTGCGCGATGCCCGTGGACCCGCGGAGGAAGAGCGTCTTGCTCCAGATTTCGGTCCAGGCAGGGTCGCGGCCGATGACCGTGACGGCGAGCAGCCCCTGCCCACCCGGACGTCCGGTGCGCGGATCGATTAGGTGATGGACGGTCTGGCCGTCGTGCTGCCAGCGGTGCCTCGCGATCGAGGAGGTACAGACTGCACCGCCCTCAGGCAGCTGCAGTGCCGCGATCAGGTCCTCCGGATTGCGTGGATCCTCGATTCCGACCTGCCAGCCGCGGCCTTGCGGGCCGTCGCCCGAGGCCAGGAGGTCGCCGCCGGCGTTGAGCAGGAAGTTCCCTGTCACATGTTGCGCAATGCGGGCTCCCCAGCGCACGCCGAGCCCTTTGCCGATGCCGCCGAGGTCGAGCGCAGCGAGTGTGCGCACCTCCAACTGCCGTGGCCGGCGAACGAGCCAGCCAGGGCTGGGATCCGACACAGGGGAACTGCCGCGCGGTGCCCCCACATAGCCGTACTCCTCAAGGCGATCCAGGATGCGCGGGTCGAAGAGACCGGCCGTGCGTCGGTAGGCGCGCAGGGAGGTCGCAAGGGCTGTGTAGAGCCTTGGTGACACCGTCGTCCACAGGCCGGCGCGCCCGTTCAGTCGCGCGAGTTCGGCCGTCGGGCGAAAACGCGACATCGCCTGTTCGCTGGTCTCGAAGTCCGCCGCAGCCGCCCTTGCGACGGCAAGAGCCATCGCTTCGCCCACCGCGGGCAGATGCAGGCTGACCGGCGAGTGCATGGCGTTCCACTGAAAGGAGCCGTCCGATCCTTTGGTGACCAACGGTTCGTCGCCTCGTGCGGATCAAGGATGGGGGAGCGTCGCGCAGGTAACCGGCTTCAGCATCCTGCCGCGTGCGGTCGCGTACAAGGGCACGATGGGGCGTTACACGCGGGCTTGGGTTCCAAAATCGATCGGACCTCTGGACGTGAGATCGCACCGCGAGGCGGGAGCAAAGGAGAAGCGGGAAGGGCGCCAGGGCCCTACCCGCTTCCTTTTGGTCTGGTGACACCGGCTACTTCGTCACTCGGAGGACGATGTGGAAGGCTGGCAGCGTGTCGCCCGGGTGGTCCTGCGCGTAGGTGAGCTGGGGCATGCCATACCAGTTCGGCAGGATCGAGCTTCCTTGGTACGGCGACGGGTAGATGTCGATGAAGTGGTAGCCCGGGGTGCCGATGGCGGGGATGTGGATGTGGACGTCGCCGTGGCTGTTGAAGCCGCAGGCGTAGCCCATATAGGCGTTGTCGTAGTCGACGGCGTAGATGTTGTCGTACTGCGTCCAGCCGACGCCGGTCAGGTGGACGATGACCATGCTGCCCACCTTGGCGGGGTTCGGCGAGACGTCGATGAGCTGCGGCATGATCCGGAAGTAGGCCGACCCCACCTTCTGGCTGCCCTGCATGAGGTCGATTTCGTGCGGCGGGCCGCCAAGGTCGTCCGGGACCGTGCCCTTCCAGGTGAAGCTGCCGCTGCCGTCCGTGGTGATGGTGGCCAGCTGGGTCTGCGCCGTCTGGTACATCGAATTTGTCACGCGATTGCCCGACATGGTGTTCCAGACCACGCGCAACTGGGTGTTGGCCGGGAGCCCCTGGCCCTGCAGGGTGAACGTGCTGCCCACCACGCCGGATGTCGGCGTCACCGTCAGGTTGGTGCCGGTGGGCACGTCGGTCGCCGGTTCAGGGTCGACGACGGTCGCAGGCGTTCCCTTGGTGACCTGCACGGTCCAGTAGTAGCGCGGCAGATAGGCGTAGGGGCCTTCCTGCTCGTTCAAGTACGGTCCTTCCACGGCGCCAGCGCGCAGGGAGATCTGGTGGGTCCCCACACCCTCCGCCCGGACCGAGAAGGTCGCCGTGCCTTCGGTGGTGACGCCGGAGATGAAGCCCATGTAGTGGTTGTCGTAGAGCACGCCGTACTCGGCGCCTTCGGCTCCGTAGGCCAGCCCCTTGACGGTGACGTGGAAGAGATCGCCCTGCGGTACGGCGGTACTCGAGATGGTGGCGCCGATCGACTCGATCACGGACCCGACCGCGACGGCCATTCCACCTGCATCGGTCAGCTCGAAGTTGTGCATACCTCCGAAGCCGTTCGGCACGGGGAACGAGCCTGAAGCGGTGCCGGTTGCCGACGTCTCCACCGTGCCGATCTGTTCGCTGCCGTAGGAGTACACGACCGGCTTCTCCGTGCTGGTCCCGAGGTCCGCGCCGTCGATGACCCAGTGGCCGGAGACGGTCTGCCAGTCGAGCTCGAGCGTCGTGCTGGCCGGCAGGCCGGTGGCGGTCCACTGAATCTGATCGCCGGGGTAGACGTAGGGGGTGAGGACGGTCAGTTGGCCCTGCGGTACGGACGTGGCTGCGTCATCCGCGAACGCCGGCAGGCTGAATCCGGCAAGGGCGACCGCGCCAAGGAGCGTTGCTGCCAGAGCGGGGAGGAGGCTGCCGTGCAGTGTCCTGGACATGGCTTACTGCAGTTGGAACGCGAGCGAGGTGCCGGTGCCGGTGTTCGGCGGCGCCACCTTGTCTTGGGCGTTGACCTGGACGACGTAGAGACCAGCCTTGAGCCCTGACATCGACACGTTGCCCAGCCAGGCCTTCTTGGCCGCGTTGTAGCGCAGCGGGACGCTCCGGGCGACGATCTGCTGGCCCTTGGCGTTGATGTTGCCCTCGAGGCCGATGTTAGCCGTGACCTTGCCGGCGGTCATCGGCGACAGGGTGGTCTTGCCCTTCGCGACCAGGGCAAGGTTGACGCCCGCGGTGATCGGCAAGGACTTCACGGTCTTGCCGACGACGGTGGCGGACTTCGCGGCGTTGCCCACCTTGACGTTCACCGCGTAGCTGGCGGGGACGATCATCAGTTCGGACGGTGCGACCATGAACTGCGGCTGGAAGCCGCCGCTGAGGCTGCCGTCCGTCGCGGTGACCGACCACTGGATCGTGCCGGTCGGTGTGTTGAGACCCTCGTGCCAGGCCGCCGTGAAGAAGCCGTCGTCCGTGTTGTAGATGGCGGGGTACGTCTTGCCGCCCTTCACGTAGACGGTCACTTTGGCGCTCTTGTCCTGTTTCCCGTCCTTGAGCACGTTGATGCGCCAGACGACGACGTCGACCCCGCGGTGGAACACATTTGTCTGCAGGCAGCCGACGTTTGTGACGGTGTCGGCGTAGACCATGAGACCGTCATTGGTCGATGCGGCAAATGCGGGGGAAGCCGTCGCGGCCAGCATGGTCGCTGCACCAGCCAAGCCTACCAAAGCGGCAAGGTTCCTGCGAAGTGACATCTCTCGAACCCTCCTTGCACTGTCAGGACGGCGGTGCTGTGCACAGGTTCCGGCGGGTACACCTTGCCTTTGGGGGCCTGCGCAGGGGCGGGCGGGTATTCGGCGCCGGGCGGGGGAGCGCGCCACGCTGCCGAAACACGGAAGAATCCGCAGCCACCTCCGGGGCTCGAAGTTGAGGCGCCGCTACACCCTTGGATCACCGCACCATCCCATGAACATCTCACCGCTGCGCGGGTTGTGAAACAATGCACATGTGGACGCACTAGAGCGTTTCAAGAGGCCGGGAAAGGTCGGCGCATGGAAACAGGTGGCATGCCCCATGCAGACGCACCGCCGGCAGGGCGACCCTGCCGCCAAGAGACCGCGACAGGGGTCGTCCGGCCGCCGCCGACGAACGGCGTGGCCATCAGGCCTTGGGAACTGCGAGCAGGGGACAGCTCTCGTGGCCCGTCGCCTGCCAGGTGGGGGACTTCTCCCGCCTCGCAGATGTGCCGCTGCAGCAGGCAAGCGCACCTCCCGAGGAGATGCGCTTGCGTCTTCGCTTGTCGCCAGGGCCACCTGAATGCGGATCAGCCAACTAGCCTGACGCACCGCTGCTGGCGTGCACGGCGGGCTTGACCGAACCGCGCACGAGCATGTAGCCGCGACGCAGGTGGAAGCCCTTCGGCAGGGCACAGATCTGGGCTGCGGTGTAGCCGGCATTGGCTGGCTCGACCCCGACCAGCTTGCACCCGTTGAGCCATGGGGCCTTCAGCTGTTCGCCAGCGACCTTGCCGCCGGCGGACAGTAGCCGCGTCTCCTTGACCTTGGCGGCGCCGACCACGCGGTATTTGCCCGCCGGCGCAATGGCGAAGGTCAAGGTGATGAGGATCTCGTCCAGGAAGAACAACGAGAGGATCCGCAGCCAGAGAAGGAACGTGTCGCCGATGCTGTGATCGAAGATGCCGCTGAAGAGCCCGGCACCCAGCGTGCCCCAGAGCACCAGGTTGTGAGCCGTGCGGCTCTTGTGGCCGGCCCCGAAGACGTCCATCGCAATAAGTCCCACCATACCGATCAGGAGACCGTGCAGGTACATCGCGTGGGCGTAATCGGGCGCCATGCCCTGGTGCTGGTCGAAGAACGGCGTCGCCACGAAGGCGCTGCCGAGCGCCAGCAGCGTCAGCCAGACGAGCATGGCCACGATGACGCGCTGTTCGGGCGATCAGAGCGTTTTTCCGGGACTCTTCTCGCCGTGATCCCACATGGACGCTCCGCCTTAGACGGGGGGGTGCCCCGGATGGGGAGAAGCGGAAGTCCAGCCTTGGCCGTACTCCCGCTTCTCCCGGAGTGCCTGCGAATGCGGGGCCGCCTACCTGACCACCTTGATGACGAGGTGGAACGCGGGCAGGGTGTCCCCAGGATGGTCCTTCGCGTACGTCAGCTGGGGCATGCCCCACCAGTTGGGAAACACGCTGGTGCCCATGTACGGCGAGGGATAGATGTCGATGAAGTGGTAGCCGGGAGCTCCCACGGCGGGAATCTGGATGTGGACGTCGCCATGGCTGTTGAAGCCGCATGCGTAGCCCATGAACGCGTTGTCGTAGTCCACGGCGTAGATGTTGTCGTAATCGGTCCAGCCGACGCCGGTCAGGTGTACGGTCATCAGGCTGCCCTGCCTGGCCGGGTTCGGCGATACGCTGAGGAACTGCGGCATGATGCGATACTGCGCCGACCCGAGGACGCTTTGGTTCTGGTCCACGAGGTCGATCTCATGCGGCGGGCCGCCGAGGTCATTCGGCACCGTGCCCTTCCAGGTGAAGGCGCCGCTCGCGTCGGTCGTGACGGTGGCGAGCGCGATCTGGGCCGACTGGTACATCGACGACGTGACGCGGTTGCCGGACTGGGTGTTCCACACGACCTGCAGGGTCTCGTCGGCCGGAAGACCGCGACCCTGCAGCGTGATCGCGCTGCCGACGACGCCGGATGTCGGCGTCACGGTCAGGTTTGTTCCTGCCGGCAGCGTGACCTTGGGCTCGGGGTCCACGATGGTCTTCGGCGTCGCGGCGGTCACGCGGACGTTCCAGTAGTAGCGCGGGTTGAGCGGGTATGGGCTCTCCTCCTGGTTGAGGTATGGCCCCCAGACGCCTGCGCCCCGCAGGGAGATCTGATGGTTGCCGACGCCCTCGGCGCGCACCTCGAAGTTCGCGGTGCCGTTGGTGCTCACCGCAGAAATGAACCCCATGTACTTGTCGTCGTAGAGGACGCCGTAGTCGGACGTGTAGGGGGTGTAGGCAAGCCCGAGCACCTGGATGTGGAAGAAGCCGCCCTGCGGCTCCGTTGTTTGGGCGATGGTAGCCGACGGCCACTCGGCGACGCTGCCGACCGCCTCTGCCGTTCCATCTGCGTCCGCCAGCTGGAAGTTGTGCGTACCGCCGAAACCGGCGGGCACCGGGAACGATCCCGATGCCGTGCCGGCCGCGGACGTCTGCACGGTTTCGATCTGCGTGCTGCTGAAGGTGTAGCTCGCCGGCTTCTCGGTACTCGTACCGAGATTGTCGCCATCGACTACCCAGTGACCGCTGACGGACTGCCAGTCCAGGTCGAGCGTTGCGTTCGGGGTCAGGCCCGTCGCAGTCCACCTGATCGCGTCGCCGGGGTAGACGTTCGGCGTGAGCACGGTGATCTGTCCGTTGGCGGAAGGGGTGCTCGTGGCGGAGCCGCCGTCTGCGAGAGCGGGCGAGCTGAAGCCGGCTACCGTAACGCCAGCGAGGGCGATGAGGGCCAGGGACCGCAGGCAAGTCCGAACAAACGCTCGTGACATGTTACTGTACCGTGAAGGCGAGCGACGTGCCGGTGCCGGTGTTGGCCGGCGCGACGTGGTCCGCTGCGTTGACGTCGACGATGTAGAGGCCGGCCTTGAGGCCAGCGGTCGGGATGCTGCCGACCCAGGTCTTGCTGGATGCGTTGTAGCGCAGGGCGACCGTCTTGTTCACGATCTGCTGGCCCTTGGCGTTCACGTTGCCTTCGAGGCCGATGGCGGCCTTGACGGTGCCGGAGGTCATCGGCTTGAGCGAGATCTTGCCTTGGGACGAGGTGACGAGGTCAACTCCGGCCGTCACCGGGATGGCCTTGACGGCCTTGCCGAAGAGCGTGACCGGCTTGGCGCCGCTGCCGACCTTGGTGTTCACGGTGTAGGTGGCCGGGACGATCATGAGTTCGGACGGTGCGACCATGAACTGCGGCTGGTACGAGCCTGTCGCGGAGCCGTCCGTCGCGGTGACGGAGTACTGGATCGTACCGGGGGCCTGGTTGATGGGGACGGGCCAGAACGCGGTGTAGAAGCCGTCCTTGGAGTTGAAGGGCGCCTTGAAGGTCTGTCCGCCCTTGACCTGTACGGTTACGGTGGCCGTCTTGTCCTGCTGGCCGTTCTGGAGCACGTTGATGCGCCAGACGATGCCGTCGATGCCGCGGTGGAACACGTTGGTCTGGACGCAGCCCTGGTCCGTGACGGTGTCGGCGTAGACGGTGAGTCCGCCCGTCGAGGCGGCGAAGGCCGGGGTGGCGGTGGCGCCGACCATGGTAACGGCGGCGGCGAGTCCGGCAATCACACCGAGGCTCCTGCGAAAGTGCATCTCGTTTCCTCCTTGGTTCGAGCGAGCTTGGGTTGGGCCGGATGTACGTGGCTCTGCCTCACGATTGAGGTGGTCTGCGGCGATCCTTCAGGCTCTGATGCCGGATCGCAGGACCATCCGCAGAAGGCGTTTCACGCGGACCGATCCATCTAGGCTGCGGGCGCCCTGCGGCGAAACGGGGGAAGCGCATTGCGCCGCCTGACACGGGCCGCGAACCTTCATCTCTCCCTCCCTCCTCCTTGCCAGGGAAGATGGTCCGGGTCGGCCTGGTGTGCGATATCAGATCGCCTCATGCCGAGGCATCCGTCCCACAACATCACACGACACGGCACTATGTGAAACAATGCACTTGTGGACCCTGCTTGTGATCACAGTCCTCTTTCTCGAATGGCCTAGCCCAAGAAGCCGATGGAAACGCGAGCCATACGCCGGTTGGATGGAGGACATGCATAGGGCCCTCTTGCGCGGCAGGCCTGCGGGTGCCCAGTTGAGCGGGCGGCCCTGACCCATCGGCAATGGCCTTGCCGCTTGGTCAGCCAATGTGCCTATCTGCGGGTAGCCACGGCGCGGGAAAGGCCTCGCGATGCGCCTTGGCACCTTCTTCCGCTGTGGTAGGAAGAAGGGGGCAGGTCCCAGGGCACTGCAGCTTGGGCTCCCTTTGCTCCCTGAAGCGCCATGGCTGATGCGTACGGCAGAAGCGGGAACGAGCCGGGGGCCCATTCGGTCCCAGGGGCCGCCGACGGCGGAAAGAAGTCGCACCCCTTGCCCGTGCAGGGGGTGCGACTGGAAGTCCTGGGCACTTAGAGACGAGCGGGGATCAACCCGACGCGCCGGAGGTGCTGTGCACCGTCGGCTTCACGGAACCGCGCACGAGCATGTAGCCGCGCCGGAGGTGGTAACCCTTGGGCAGGGCGCACATCTGCGCAGCCGTGTAGCCGGCGTTGGCCGGCCCGATCTCGACGAGCTTGCAGCCCTTCGGCAGCCAGCGGGCGGTGACCCGTGCCGCGGCTGCGCGCTTGGCGCCGGCGAAGAGGTGGGCCGTCGCGCGGCTCGAGGCAAGGCGATGGCGCGCGGGCGCGGCTTGCCGCATCGGGGTGCTGGCTGGTTGGACGCTGTGCACAGCTGGGGTGGAGGCCGCGGCAAGGCCTGGCGCCAGCGCGGCCAGCGGCAGTGAGGCGGTGGCCGACGCTGCGATGAGTGTTAGGGCACGCGAACGTTTCATGGCCCGTTCCTCCTTGGTATGGCGAGTGCTCAGGGCGCCTCTGGCATGGCGATCTGTCTGACGGCCATCCGGGCGGTTGACGTGACTCTTGTCAGTCCGTCCCGGACAGCACGGCCTTGTCGGGCGTTTGGGCGCCGACGCCGGGGCGTATGATGGCGCGCAGGGCCAGTACGACGCCGAGGACGATGCCGGCCAAGCCGATCGTCGTGATGACGAAGGAGACACCGTAGAGCGCAGGGGAGACGAACACGTAGAGCATTCCGCCGACGAAGCCGAGGCAGCTTCCGGCGAGCAGCGTACCGACGGATGCGCGGCGCTGGCGGGCGTCATGCGTAAAGTGCATGACCGCCAGGATGAGCGTCATGATGGCTGGGATGAGGAAGAGGGCGAAGTCCTGGTGGAACCACCCGTACACCGCGTCGTTGACTCCGCGGGGCGCCGAGGCGAGACCGTGGTTGTAGAGCGTTTCGTGCATGTAGATGTAGTAGCCCGTTATCGGAACCGTCACGAGCAGCAGGGTGCTAAGCAGCGCCGAACCCCAGCGCGTCACCGGGTCCGGCAGCCTTTCGACGCCAAGGCCGACGAGCGCGATCAGCCCGCCGAGCATGACGCCCAGGCCCGTGACGAAGTCGTCGCCGCCGATGCCGTTCAGGCCGTGGGCGAAGAGCACGGGCGGCTGGGCCCAGGAGAATCCCGCGACGACATAGACGAGCGTCATGGCGATCGTGCCGATCGCCGCCCACCAGAGCCCGAACCGCATCAGCTTGTTGCCGCGGGTCTGCAGGCTGAAGTAGGCGCAGAACGTCGCGACGAGCAGGGCGATCACGGCCACGACCATCTCGTGGGCGTGTGCCGATATCAGGTGGGTGAGCAGGCTTTGCCACGACTCCGCGGCCAGCGATGCGTATCCGCCGACGATGGCCTTCGGGTAGTCGCCGAACTCGAGGATCCAACCGGCGATATGCCCCATCACCGCGGAGATGAAGCCGCTGAACGCCGCCAGGGCTGCGAGCCACGTTGCGACGAAGCGCGTTTCCACGGCGCGGAAGAAGAGCGCCAGGGTCAGGCTGATGAGGATCTCATCCAGGAAGAAGAACGAGATGATCTGCATCCAGAGAAAGAGCGTGTCCTCGATGTTGCGGTCGAAGATGCCTCCGACGCCACTGAAGAGCGCGGCGCCGAGTGTGCCCCAGAGCACGAGGTTGTGCATGGTGCGGTTCTTGTGGCCAGCACCGAAGATATCCATCGCAATCAGCGACAGCAGACCCACCATGCCGATCAGCAGTCCGTGCAGATACATGGTGCGCGCGTAGTCGGGCGGTGCCCCCGCACGCTGGTCGACGAAGGGCGTGGAGACGAAGGCGCTGCCGAGCGCGAGCAGCGCCAGCCATATCAGCATGGCTACGACGACGCGCTTCTCGGGAGACCAGAGGGTCTCGGAAAGGCTTCGCTGGCTTCCGGTCGACATGGAATCTCCTCCTCGAGCGGCGGCGAGGCGGCCGCCTCCACCCCGCACGCACCTGCCCACTCCTGGAATCGACGACTGCGTCCTGCGCCTGCAGCGGGTCTCTCGCCTTACCCGCTGACACATCCAAGACGGCCGCGGCGGTAGCCGTTCCGGGGCAAGAACGCGGCTGAGAGCCCGCGCCTGCGAGGTGCCCGAGTCCTTGTCAGCAGTCCGCGACAGCGTGGTTGGACTCTTCGCAGGAGGCGCCTCGTCCCGATGACGCTCAGCCGAATACAGTGTGGGCCAGGGCACTTTGTGAACCAATGCACGAAAGGACGCTGCCTCCGGCCTCATTGCAGCCAGGAAAAAGGTCTATGCCCAACGGCAACGAGCGAAACCGAGAGCGTCGGCGCAAGCACATGTTGGCGACACGGGCGTAGCCGTTCACCTTCCTGGAGGTCCGAAAATCGCAAGGCAGCGGGCGAGCGCCCCTAGGCCAAACGGGGCATGCATGCGCAAGCCGCCACCTGCGAATGCGCGGGAATCGCATCAGGATGCCGGAAAGGGAGTTTGCCCCTATGTGCGTCTTGAGAGAACGCCCGCGTCGGCACCCGGGACACGCGGGACCCAGCCTCAGGGAGGAGTTGCGACCAGCGGGCTTATCCATGCGGCACGCGGTCGCAGGGCAGTCCAGACGGCGGTGAGCGGAGAGTCGGGGGAAGACAAAGCCGCTGCACCGGAGGGCTCCGGTGCAGCGGCTTTAACATGGGCGTGGCTGCTAGCGGTTGCCGCCGTACTCCCCGACGACCTTGCCCTGGGCGAGCACGAAGTGGGCCACGCCCAGGTGTGCGGCGTTGGCCTGCGGCGGCAGCGTGACCACCGCGAGATCCTGATAGGACGAGCCGGGCAGCTTCAGGCCGAGCTTGCGCAGGCGAGACCCGGCAATGCGCCCGAGATGCGCTCCGACGACCTGCAGCTTGACGCGGCCAAGCGGACTTTTGCCAACGATCGCAAGGGCCGACGCCTGGACGTGCAACTGACTTGCGTGCGCCGCCGCAGCCGCCAGGTCGGGGTAGATCTGCAGCGTCTTGGCGCCACTCGGACCGCCGAGTACCCACACGGGCACCTTGGTGCCCGTGCGCTGGACGGTGAAGAGATAGGCAGGCGCACCGACGCTGCCCTCTTCGGGGAAGTCGGAAAGGACGCCGGCCGTGGAGATCGGATAGCTCAGTACTTTGGTGGCTCCCGGAATGGCGCTTAGGGCGCTGTTTTCGGCGGCGCTCGGCCCATTTGGGCTGCTGCCGCAGCCTGCGATGAGGAAGGCGGCGGCGAGGCCGAGGGCCAGCGTGCGGGACTGACGCAAAGAGGGTCCTCCTTGTGCGGATGCTCGCCTTTCTCTTCGCGCTGGCCAGGGACGATCCCTCCGAGCGCGAGCCGCCAAAGGCTTCCTGCCGTCAGGCCACCTTGCGCACCTGGCGCACCAGGATCGAGCCGAGCAGGAAGAGCACGAACGTCACGGCAAAGAGCGAGCGGTAGCCGAGGCTGTAGCCCCAGTGGGGAATCACGACCGCCGCCATCGTCAGCCCGATCGTCGACGCGAGTACCTGCGGCAGTGTCGTGGAGGTACCCCAGATCCCCATATCCTTGGCGGTGTTCTTGGTAGGCAGCGTGTCCACGACCAGCGCATAGTCGGTCGAGGTGTAGGTGCCGTAACCCAGGCCGAACAGGGCGGCCGCGACATAGATGCCGGCCATGGCATGCATGAAGACGAAGAGGAGCGACGAGAGCCCCATCAGGATGCCCGCGTACGTGACGAGGATCTTGCGCTTGCCGAGGCGATCGGAAAGGTAGCCGGCGCTCAGCACCGAGAGCAAGGCAGTCACCGTGAGTACGATAAGAATGAGGAAGACCGTTCCGGCCGGATTCTTGATGCCCATCACGAACTCCAGGTAGTAGGCGAGGTAGAACTCGAGCACGTAAAGGCCCATCATGACGAGAAAGCGTGTCACGTAGACCCACCAGAAGTCGCGGTACTCCGGTCCGCGAATGAGAAAGCTGCGCAGGAACGATGAAAGATTGAAGCGTTTCACCGCAGGCGGAACCGGTTCGCGCACGAAGAGCAATGTGACGAGAAGGCCGAGCAGCATGATGACCGCTGTGGCATACCAGTACCCCATGCCGGCGAGGGATGTGGCGAGAAGGGCACCCACGATGACGGCGAGCTGGTTCCAGCTGCCCATGAAGCCGGAGGCCGTGCCCCGCTGCGCGTGTGGTACGAGATCGGGAATCAGGCCCGTATAGGCAGAGCCTGCGACGTTGTTGAAGAGTTGGACGCCGATGAAGCCGACCAGGAACATCGCAAAGTTCGTGGCAAAGCCCATGAGAAGAAAGAACACGATATTGCCGATTACCCCGACCGCCATCTGCGCTCTGCGCCGACCTGACCGGAACTGCCAGCGATCCGAGATGGCGCCGAAGATGGGCGCCGCCAGGACCGCGACGATCGTCCCCACGAGGTTTACGATCGACAGATGCCCGGTGGACTCGGATGTGCCCACCAGCTCCATGACCTTTGCCGGCATGATAATAAGTAGGAGTCCGGTCCAGAGGGTGTTGTTGGAGAACCAATAGAAGGTCAGGGACAGAAGATTGCCGATACCGAGTCTTGGACGTCCGGGCCAGCCGAGGTAGGGGCTGTCCTCCGCGATCAAGCGTATTCCTCCCCATGCGCCATGGGCGATTGATTGGCGCAAGACGCCCCAATACCTTCCCGTGCCCATGCGGAAGGAGAGTGGCCGAGTTCGCTGGCCAGGCCGGACACGGCATCCAAGACGGCGCCGGGCACATCGCTTGACGCGAGTTCCTGCTCGCCGCGCAGACCGATCGCCCAGGCGACTTGCTCCAGCGCTTCGCGGCGGGCGGTCGGGGACGGCGGCAGGGCGGCATTGAGGTGCGACCAGGCCTTGGGCGCCTCTTGCCGGTGGACGTGGCAGAGCGCCTCCAGCAGGTGGAGATGTGCAGGCAGCTCCGGTAGCTCGAGCCTGGCGTCGGAAAAGGCGTGGAGGGCATCTTGCCAACGACGTAGGCGAAAGAGAGCCGCCGCCACCTCCAGCGGCCCTGGGGGAGGGCTCTGCCAGAGTTCCCCGGCCGGGCGGCCGGCGGCGAGGTGCAGCTCGACGAGCGCCTGGACGTGCGCGAGATCGTCCGGCTCGAGACGCACCGCCTGTGCCAGCGCCGCGAGGGCTTCGTCGTGGCGCCCGAGTTCGCCAAGCAGCCGGCCAAGCGTGCGCCAGGCCTGCGCACCGCCTAGCCTGGGGTCCGCGCCGTCGTAGGGAGGCGTCTGGGCGGGACCGAGGGCGATCGCTCGCCGCAGGTGGCGCTCTCCCTCGCGGGGTCGCCCTGCGCGAAGGAGGAGCACGCCGGCCAGATAGTGGAGATCGGTGAAGCGGGGGAAATGCCGCAAAGCCTCGAGCACGAGATGGCGCGCATCGTCTTCGCGCCCTGCCTGCCAGAGCGCCGAAACCTCGAGCTTGAACAGCCTGCTCTGCCACGGCTCCACCGCCACGGTGAGGCTGCGGGCCCGCTGCAATTCGGCGGCCGCCGCGTCAAAGTCGCCCTGCGCGAGGTGCTCCACTCCCAGGGCGTAAGCGGAGAACGCGTCCTCCGGCCGTTCCGCGACCTCTTCCTGCGCCAGCCGCAGGTTGCGCGCCTTCTTGTCGCGATCGTCCACGAACTGCGGCAGGTAGCCGCGATGGATGATGGCCACCGGCGCAGCGGAGATGGGACCGTGGGGGCGCGCGGCCAGCAGGCTGCCGATCACCTGCTCATGCAGCCTGCGCTCGTAGTGGATGCCAGGCAGGCGCCGGAAGAGGCGCACCGCGCTGTGGCGCTCTTCGCGGCCGCCTGCCAGGAGGTTGCGGATCGGTACTTGGGCGGCGACCGCCGACGTCCGGCGAAGCCAGCTCCGCAGCGTTGCGGGGTCGCCGTCGAGACGCTCGTCGGCGTCCAGCACCAGCACCCACTTGCCATGCGCCGCGGACAGCGAAGCGTTGCGCGCCTGGGCGAAGTCCCCTTGCCAGGGCGACTCGACGACCACCGCACCGAACGACCGCGCCACCTCCTGGCTGTGGTCGCTGGAACCGGTGTCCGCGACGACGATCTCGTCGACCGCGGCCTGCGCGGAGCGGAGACATTCCGCAAGCTCCGCCTCTTCGTCGCGCACGATCATGCAGAGAGTAAGCAGCAAAGGCAACGCCCCCGGCGCAGGCTATGCGCGCCGGGGGCCGCTTGCCGCAACTCTAGAAGCTCGGTCCCGCGAAGAGCTCTTCCACCAGCACGCCGCCCGTCACGGGCAGGACTGCGATGCCGGTCTGGGTGAAGGCCGAGTCGAGCAGGTTGGCCTTGTGGCCAGGATCGGACATCAGGTCGATCATGGCCCGCTGGATGGTCCCGGCTTCTGCGATGTTTTCCGCACCCATGGACTGGGCGCTGAAGCCGGCCGCGGTCTCCTGGTTGATCGGCCAGCCAAGGCGCGGCGAGTAGTGGGCCACGTAGCCGTAGGTGATCATGTCCTGTGCCTTGGCCAAGGCCAGCTGATCAAGGGTGGGGCTGTCGGCCAGCGCGCCGACTCCCGCCTGCTGGCGTGCCTGGTTGACGAGCGACAGGAATTGCGCCGAGAGCGAGGCGCTGCTGTCGGGCGCGGTGCTGGGCGCACCCGCGTTGGACGAGGTTGCGCCGGTCGAGCCGGAGGCGCCCGATCCGGAGGTGGCCGCGCCGGATGCACCCGAGGAACCGGAGCTTGTCCCACCGGTCGACACGCCGCTCGGCGTCGGGGCCGGGGCCACCGGCTGGGAGACCCACTGGCCGAGCCCGGGCACGAAGTAGGACGTCGAGCCGACCGAGAAGGCGGAACCTGAAGCTGAGGTCGTCGCCGGCTGCGACGGGCTGGTGGACGGCGTCGACGGCTGGGCCGGTGTCGTGCTCGGCTGCGGGAAGGTGAGCGACGTCGGTACGGTGACAAGCGGGCTGCCAAGAACCGCGCCGAAGTAGGTGGTGCTTCCCTGGCTCGTGTAGGTCGGGGCGGCAAAGGCGGGCACGGCCGGCAGGAGAAGCCCGGCGGCGGCGGCCAGCGGCAGGATGCGCAGCTTCTGCAAGGAGACACCTCCTACGCCAGACTCTAGTCGCCGCTGGGATTTCGGACAAACGCGCCATCCCGCTGGGACGACTTCTCTTGTGCGATGGGCTCGTGGTTCCCTTGGCGATGTCGGCCAACCGCCAACTTTCCGGCAGGTGGGATATGCTCCTTCTCAAGCCATGGCTCAATGTCCCACGACGCGTAGCTGCCGTGGCGCAGCGTAGGCACCCCGTCCTGCTCCGCCAGCGCGACGTGCCGCCACGAGCCGTCCCGATAGAGCAGCCAGGCACCTGTCCCGACGCGTACGCACGGCCCCGCGTCGGTCTGCCGCAGGCGCGTCAAGGCTTCCGTCGGCAGAAGGAGCGGGGGCAGGGGCTGCCAGACCGTCCAGGGCGCCTGACGGTGCCAGAAGAGAAGCAGGCGGTCGGCAACGCCTCCCTGGTGGCGCACGGCCGCCAGCGGAGGGTCGCCCGCGAGCAGGAGAAGCTCGCGGGCTCTTGCCTCCGTCAGCCTCTGCACGGAGACCCTGTCGTCTTGCCAGGAGAGGGCGTGCACGCCGTCCGGGAGGTCGAGAAGACTGAGGATCGGTCCCCCCTGCGGGGAGCCGAGCGCGGCCATTATGGCTGGCACGGCCGGCAGGGCCAGACTGGTGCAGACACGATCCGACACCAGGCGAAGGATGCCACCGAAGTGGACCGCGACCAGAAGCCAGGGGTCTGCGGCAAGGGCGGCCAGGCCCGTCATCGGGGCTGTCGGCCCAGAGCCGGCAAGCGTTCCCTGGGCATCGAGCCAGAGGACGGGTCCTCCGGCCGCGCGAGGCGCGAGGACCGGCTGGACGGCGCCGGGCGGTGCAGTTGCGCAAGTTGCGCCAATGCGATACGCCAGCGTTTCGCCTCGCTGCCCGACCCAGGCGTCCCCCTGCGGCCAAATCAGCTGCGTCGCCTTCATGGACGGGTAACCTTACGAAACGCCTCGACATAGGAAGGATCGAGACCATGAAGGGGAGGGATCTCGCCTTGGCAGTAACACCGGGTCCTTGCCCGACAACCGGCTGTCCTGCACCCACGGAGATCGACTGCATCCTGGTCGACAAGGTGTTCGACTACTGCTACCAGGCCGACACGACCGGCACCGTCTGTGCGCCCTACACGTGCACGGGCACCGTCACGGGAATCAGCTGCGCGGTGACCGACGCGTCCTGCAGTTTCCAAAGCAGCACCTCCGCCGTCACCACCGACTACGTCAACGCGACGTTCCTGATCACCGCCACCGTCGAGTTCACCATCACGACCTCGGTCACGACCTGCACCACCACGGCGAGTGTGACCATGCTCAAGACGGTCACGCTTTGCGGCCCGACCGGTACCGCGCAAAGCTGCTCGGTGTTGAGTGCCTCGTGCGCGCCGCCCGCCCTCGTCAACGGCACGATCTGCACGACGGTGACAATCTGCAGCACCTTCATCTCGACCGCCAGCGTCCAACTGCTGGTGCCCACCTACGGCTACTGCACGCCAGCGCCGTGCGTCACGCTGCCGCTCCCGCCGTGCCCGCCCAGCCCGCTCTTCCCGCCACAGTGCACGTGAACGCCGGGAGCCCGAACCACACAGGTTCGGGCTCCCTCCTTCTTCGGACCTGCGCACGGCAGGTCAGTGGTGGCGTCAGGGATACTGATGCACGCTGCCGGTGGCGGTCACCCCTTGCGAGGGCCACTGGTGCATGCTGCCGGTGGCGGTCACCCCCTGCAAGGGCCACTGGTGGAGGCTGTGCGCGGCAGGGGCCGAGGCGCCGACAGGGCGAGGAGGCATGGCTGCCCCGGGCACCAGGTTCGCTGCGGACGGGAAGGTGCTGGTCGGCGAGAGGATGCGGTGGGCGCCGCCGGCGAAAAGCGCGGCATTGGCCGCTCTCGAGGCGATGGCGAGTGCGCTTTGCGCTGGCCCATACGCGACGAATGGAACCTGGCTGCGGGAGACGTTGGGCGCAACGGTGATCTGGGGAGCGAACGGGGCGCCCATGGCCACGGAATCGGCCTCCGCGACGGGCGGGCGCCGTTCGGCTGTGGAGATGAGCTGCGGAGTCGGGAGCTCCTGCACCGCGGGCACGACGGTCGGGCCCGGCACATCCTCAGGGGCGGGCGGGACAAGCGGGGGAGTGGACGGCGTCCCGAGCACGGCAGGGCCGGCCGCTGGGGCAGGCGGAGGCTCCAGCTCCGCGGGCATGAGGTGTGCGGCGGACTGGGTCTCCCGTCCTGTGGGGGCGACGGCCGGAGTCTTCATGTCCCCTTGCGCGAGCACTTGCGGCGGCGCCGAGATCACGGGGACAGGGGGCGCAACCTGCCGCGCTGCAGGGGCGATCTGAAGCGGGGGCTCCGACGGCGCAGCCCCAACCTGCGGAGCGGGCGGGGTCTCGTGTGCCGCGGCCCTGCCCTCGAGCCAGCGGCCCAGTGCGTACGCTTTGCTGGCAAGCCACTGCGACACGACAGCGACCTCCTTGCCCGGCGCATAGCACCGGGCCCAGATGCGCCAGCATACGCCTTTGCGCGTCGCAGTGTGACGGTTTGCCTAGGCCAGGCCAGACCGCCGCAGGATGGACACATCCCCGCGGCGCTCACCGTGGCGCAGGTAGAGGCGCACGGCGGCGGGATCGCCGTGCGACGGGGCCGTCGTGTGCATTTCGGCGGTGCGTACGCCGCGGTTCCAAAGCACCTGCAGGGCTCGCAGCAGCAGATAGTTGCCGATGCCCTGGCCCCGCATGGCCGGGCGGACAAGCACACCGAACGTGGAGAAGTCTCCGGGGACCACTTCGCCGCTGCCTGTGCTGACGAAGCCGATCAGCTCGCCGTTCTGGCGGGCGCCGATGAAGCGCTCGTCCCGAGGCGACTCGAACAGTCGTGCGAAATTGCGACGTGCCGCGATGTCGCCGCCCCAGTGGTCGAACAGCCAATCCCAGGAGCCGCGGTATGCGGCCACCGCGAGCCGCGCGTATTCCTCGGGGTTTGGGATTTCCTCGGCGAACGAAATGCCGCTGGGCGGATCCCCGGGCGGCGGCGCGGGCAGGCGCCAATGGATGTGGACGACGCGCCGCTGCACCGTAAAGCCGCGCTCCGCCAGCACCGCGGCCATCGGCGAACCGGTCGGGGCGGCGGCCTGGATCGTTTCCGCACCCTGACCGATCGCGTGCTGGCTCAGCTCGTCGACGAGGGCGAGCAGAGGGCCGGCAGCGCCCGCAAGGTCGGTGAGCAGGGCAAGTCCGGAATGGGGGGCAATGCAGAGGCGGGCGGTCGCGACGACCTCATCGCCATGCTCCGCAAGCCACGTTTCGTGACTTGGGTAGACAAACAGATCGGCCTCATTGAGACCGCGCTGCGCATGCGGGTCCCAGCCGAGAGCGGCGAGCGCCTCGGCGTCGGAAGGAGTCGAGGAACGCAAAATATAGGACACGGGGCTCCCCCTCGCGCCGACGGATAGTTCGGCAATTCGCCATGCCGCCCGCATCTCCCTGGCGGCGCAGGAAACAGGGCTCCGCCCCGCGAAGCCGGGAGCCGCGAAGGAGATGGCGTGATTGTCGGTGATGTCCTTGAGGCCCGACATCCTGTCCGCACGGCGTGTTCTAGCCGTCCAGCCGCATCCCGACGACAACGAAATCGGCGCCGGTGCCCTGATCGCGCGGCTGTCAGACCTGGGACGCCTCGTGCGCTACATCACCGTCACGGACGGCAGCATGGGAACCATGGACCCTGGGCGGATGCCGTCGGAGCTGGCACGTCTGCGCAAGGCTGAGGCCGATTCCGCCGCGCGGCTGCTCGGGGTCACGGAGAATCGCCACCTCGGCCATCGAGACCTGCTCGACAGCCCCATGCCTGACCTGCGCGCCGAGCTGATGGCGGAGATCGGGGAATTCCGACCGGACTTCATCCTGACCTGCGACCCATGGCTTCCCTACGAGTCCCACCCAGATCACCGCGCAGTCGGCCTGGCCGTGGCCGAAGCAGTCAGCTTTCTCCAGTTTCCGCACGTTCCGGGTGCGCCGCAAGACGCTCCGGCGCAGCCGATGGTGGCCTTCTACGCCAGCGGCCAGCCGAACGTGCAGATCCCCGCCGGGGCGTACTGGCAGCGCAAGTGGGACGCGGTCGGCCTACATCGGACGCAATTTCCGCCCCAGGCGCTGATGCAGCTCAGGGCCTTCGCCGAGAGCCTGTCGCAAGGCGAGGAAGGCTTCTTCGAGGCCTTCAAGGTGCTGCACCCCTTCTTCCTGCACTTCAACCCGGCGGCGGTCCTGGCATGAAGATCGCGGTGCTGGGCGGCGGCAGCTCGTACACGCCGGAACTGCTGGAGGGACTGCTCCAGCGGCAGATGTCCATCGAAGAGGTCTGGCTCGTCGATGTGCCGGAAGGCCGCGAGAAGGTAGGGATCATCGCGGGCCTTGCCGAGCGCATGGCGGCCGCGATCGGGCGCCGGGTCCGCTTTCCCGTCACGGAGGACAGGAAGGCGGCTATCGCGGACGCGAGCTTCGTGCTCAGCCAGATGCGGGTCGGCGGACTCAGGATGCGCGGGGCGGACGAGCGGATACCGCTCAGACACGGCCTGCTCGGCCAGGAGACCACCGGCGCAGGCGGCTTTGCGAATGCCATGCGGACCATTCCCATCGCGCTGCAAGTGGCGGAGGAAGTGGAGAGGCTGGCACCAAAGGCGTGGCTGCTCAACTTCACGAACCCTGCGGGTCTTGTCACGCAGGCGATCTCCAGCGCCGGATACGAGCGGACGGTCGGGCTCTGCAACGTGGCCCGCACCACTGAGCGGCGCATCGCGCAGTTCGGCGGGCTGCCCCAAGAGTCGGTCGAACTCGAGGTCGCGGGTCTCAACCACCTGACAGGCAGCTGGATTCGCGTCGGCGGCCAGGACGCGACGGCGTTGGCGCTGGCGAGCGGAGCCCTCGAGGAGGAGCTTCGCCAGGTCGCTCCCGAGGCGGTGGTGCCGCAGGGCTTCTTCGCGGGACTCGGTTTCTTCCCGAACCCGTATCTCAACTATTTCTTCTTCCCCCGCGCCACCCTGAGGCACGCCGAGCAGGCCGCCGCCTCGGCAGAGGGGACGCGCGCCGATCGGGTGCAAGCGATCGAGCAGCAGCTGTTCGCGCGTTACCGGGACCCGCAGCTTGCAGGCAAGCCGCCTGAGCTTGAAAAGCGCGGCGGCGCCTACTACTCCGAGGTGGCCGTGGATGTCATGACGGCGCTGCAGGCCGACAAGCCGCGAAACCTCGTCCTCAATCTGCGCAGTCGCGGCGCCCTCCCAGGTTTTGCGGACGACGACGTCGTCGAGCGCAACGCCGAGGTGAGTCGCGCGGGCATCCGCCCGGTTCCTCGCAAGGAGCCCCTGCCGCCGCTGCTGCGGGGGGTGGCGCTGGCCGTCAAGGAATACGAGCGCCTGACGGTGGCAGCGGTGATGCAGGGGTCGCGCAGAAAGGCGCTCGAGGCACTGATGTGCCACCCGCTGGTGGGCGGCGCCGATCTGGCTGACAGGCTGCTTGACGACCTGGCGGCGGCCAACCGCGCCTACTGGCCCGAACTGAAGTGAACGTCCTGGTCGGTGTCGACGGCGGCGGCACCCACACGCGCGCCCTGGCCGTCACGGGGGAGGGGCGTCTCGTCGGCGAGGGCCGGTCCGGCCCATGCAACCACCAGACCGTAGGCATCGACGGGGCCGTGGCGGCCGTGATGCAGGCTGTGCGCCAGGCGACGGCCGGAAGTCGCCCCGACGCGGTCGGGGCATGCCTTGCTGGCGTGGACCTGCCGGAGCATGCCGAAATGCTGCACGACCGGCTGGCCGAGGCCCTCTCCTGCCACGTGCATGTCGACAACGACATCGTCGCACCGCTCTGGGCGGCGCCGGGGGATTCGATCGGCGTCGTCGCCAGCGGCACGGGCGCTGCCATCGCCCTGCGCAAGCGGGGGGAAACAGGGCGCCTCCTCGCCCTCAACGACTACACGGGACCGCAGGGTGGCGCGGGCGACATCGCCACCCTGGCCCTGCGCGAGGCCATTCTTTCGGCCCAGGGCGCTGCGCCGCCCACGCGACTCCTGGAGCGCATCCTGGCGATCTTCGGGCTGCCGGATCATGTTGCCTTGGCCAGGGCGACGGAAGGGCCGGCGCTTGCGCCCTGGCAGGTGGCGCTACTGGTGGCGCCGCTCTGCGCCCAGCTGGCGGAGGAGGGCGACCAGGTCGCGCGCTCCGTCGTGCAGCGCGTGGGCGGCGCACTCGGCCAGACGGCCGGCCGCTACTTCGCGTCGCAGGGCCTCGCGTCTGGTTCCCCGGTGGCGCTGTACGGGTCTCTGCTGCGCGGTGGGCCCAGCAGGTATCGAGAGGCGTTCATGCGCGCGCTGCGCCGGCACTTCGCGGCTGGCGCAGCGCCGCAAGGCAGCCTTGACGCCGTGCAGGGCGCGGCGCTCTACGCGGCGGAGCGGGAAGGCGCGCAGCCCGAACGCCTGCGCCTCGCGTTCCAGGGGGCCAGGGCCTAACGGTCGCTCTGCCGCCGCAAGGCGTAGATCGCAAGCTGCGTGCGGTCCTGGAGATCCAACTTCTGCAACAGGCTTGAGACGTGTGCCTTCACGGTGCGCACCGTGATCGTCAGGCGGTCCGCGATCTCCGCGTTGCTTAGTCCCTGCGCCACGAGGTGCAGCACCTCCTGCTCGCGCAGGCTGAGGTCCGAGACCTTGGGCTGGCGCAAGGCTTCCACCGCTACGGCATCCAGGACCTGCTGGCCTTGCGCGACGGCGAGCACAGCCTGCAGCACGCCTTCCGCCGACGCGGTCTTCAGCAGGTAGCCGTCCGCGCCGGCCGCGAGGGCCGGCTGGACGAGGTCGCCCTCCGTATAGCTTGTCAGCAGCAGCACCCGCGTGTGCGGCGCCGCCGCCTTGATGGCCGCGGCCGCGGCCACGCCGTTCATCTTCGGCATGATCATGTCGAGCAGCACGACATCCGGCTGCAGGCGGTGGCAGATCGGCACTGCCTCCTCGCCGCTGGCTGCCTCGCCCACGACCTGAAGTCTCGGGTCCGTGGCGATCAGCGCAGCGAGGCCCTGGCGGACTACCGCGTGGTCGTCGACGAGCACGATGCGGACGCTCAAACTTCTTCCTCCTCCTCGGGCATAGTGAGTCCACTCAGCCTGAGCTGCACGGTGCAGCCTGCGCCGGGCCGGCTCTGGATCACAAGCTGACCGCCGATCTCGGCGGCGCGCTCGCGCATGCTGGCGAGGCCGATGTGGGCAACGACGCTGGCGGGATCGAAGCCGCAGCCGTTGTCCCCGATGCTGAGGGCGAGATCGTCGCCGCTGCGGCGGAGCGTGAGCGAGATTCGCGTCGGCTGCCCGTGGCGGATCGCGTTCGATACGGCTTCCTGGGCGATGCGAAAGAGCCTGTCCTCGATGCCCGCAGGCAGGGGGCCCTGGCCCTGCACCTGCAGGTCCGTCTCGATGCCCTGGCGTTCGCCCACTTCGTCCAACAGACTCTCAAGGGCCGCGGTGAGGCTGCGGCTGCCGAGCTCCACGGGCCTTAGGGCGCGGATGAGGCCGCGCATGCTGGCCTGGGCGCGCCTTGCGACTTCCTCCGCGCGACTCAGCTGCTCGCGCGCCCCGCCGTCCGACGCGGGCAGGATGTGGCGGATGGCCCCGAGCATCATGGCCAGGGCGAAGAGTTCCTGGCTCACGGTGTCGTGCAGTTCGCGCGCCAGGCGCTGGCGTTCCTCGAGCACAGCCACCTGCTCGGCCTGCTGGGCCAGATCCTGACGCTCGGCGGCCAGACGCCGCACGGCGGCCACCTGATCCGCAAGCGATACCGCCATGGCGTCAAGCTGGCGCATGAGGTAGCGCAGCTCGCCCGCTCCTTGGCCGGGCAGCCTGGCGTCGAGTTGGCCGTGAGCGAGCAGCGCGGCATAGAGGGACAGTTCGCGCAGGTCCCGCTTCAACGGTCTGGCCAGAAGAAAGCCGGCGGCCCCGCCGACGACGGCTCCCAAGGCGGCGCCGCCAAGCAGGACGCCAAGCGGGTGCTGGGCAAGGCCCAGCGCCGCGAGGGCCGCGGCGGCGCCGATGATGAGGCCGAAGCCACCAATCTGCCAGTCGATGCCGAGGGTGCCGCCTTCCGGACGCTGTGGCTGGCTTGCCATCAGAACTGCTGCACGGTGATGTCACCGATCAGGAGATGCGCCATGATGCGCACCTTGCGCGGCGCGGCGTCGTAGCCCGGTGTCTCGTAGGTCAGGCGACGTCCGATGCCGTCGGCTGTTTGCCGGAAGATCCGGATGTCGCCGACCGTGACTTCCGCCACAACCGAAACGGCGAGGTCCGTAGGCACCAGCACGGTGATGTCGCCGATCAGGGCATTCAGTTCGAACGGGGTCTCGCCGTCCTCGAGGTGCACCTGCGAGAGGTCGAGACGCAGGTCGCCGATCAGGTGGCCCTCGTGATGCAGGCGTCGGCCGTGGTTGGCGCCGACCGTCGCGTCGACGTCGACGTCGACGTCGCCGATACCGTACCGCCAGCCTTGGCGCCAGTCACGGCGCCAGTCACGCCGCCAGCCACGCCGCCAGTCGCTTCGCCAGTTGGGTCCGCGCAGCACTTCGAATGCGAACGCGATGACGACGATTGCCCAGAAGATCGTCCCGGCATCGAAATGGCCGATATGCAGGGCACTCAGCTGGATGAGCGCCGCCAGCAGCAGGACCAGAAGGTAGACGAGGGTGCCTCCGGCGCCTCGCGCCAGCCGGTAGATGAGGCCGACCAGGGACCATGCGATGATGGGCAGCGGCCAGTAGAGCTGGACGATCTGGCCAACCTCCGTGGCGCTGAGGCCAAGCCCGCGCACGGCCAGGATGACGCCCCAGGCGAGCAGCAGGTAGCCGATCAGGGCGCGGAAGCTGAACTCATGCCAGCCGTCGTGCCGCACATGCCTGTCGTCCATGCCGCTCACGACCAGCCGCCCCCACGCCTGACGAGGTGGCGCAGGAAGCTCAGCCCCAGACCCACGAGCAGTACGGCGGCGAACAGCGTGCCGACCTCCACGTGCGCAATGTGCAGGGTGTCGACCTCGACCAGAGCCGAGAGGGCGGCGACGATGAGGTAGAACATCGTTCCCGCCGTGCCGCGCAGGAGATGCCAGAGAAAGCCGAGCAAGCCCCAGGCAAGGAACGGCACGGCCCAGTACAGTTGAAACGCCGTAGCGATCGGGCCATGCTGGATGCCAAGGCCAGAGACGGCGAGCGACAGACCCCAGACCAGGAGCAGCGCACCACCAAGCAGACGGCCGCCCTGGTCCACGGGCCAAAGATCGCTCACATAGCTCTGTCGACGGATGCGCACCATGACCACTCCCCAGTTCCGAACCGCGACCTGTCACCAGCTTAGGCGGCTTTGGGCGCCGGCACAGCGCACTGTGGGACAGCAAGGTGATTGTACCCGGGTCCAATCCGTCAGACCGCTCAGACCACGTTGAAGCGCGCCGTCATCATGCCGAAGTAGCTGGGACGGGCGTAGGCGAAGTCCTGCACCCGGTGCGGGCCGCCCATCATGCCCTGCAGGATGGCGAGCTGCCAAGGCGCGTCTGGCTTGGCGGCGTCAAGAAAGTCACGGGAGAGCTCCGCGAGCGGCGTGAGGTCCCCTGCCAGCGCAGCGTCCTGCACGAGCGCATCGTAGGTTGCCGCCGCGGGATCGAAGCCGTAAGGACCCTCCTTCTGATGCGCGTGCGCAAGATCCGCGCTCGCGATGAACGCCACGCGCCGATCCGGGCAGCATCGGGCGATCTCTTCCCCGAGGCGCACCAGGGGCCGCAGTCCGAGGTCGCGCGGCGGGCCGACGAGGCAGACCTTCGGCCCGACCTTGGCGCCCAGGAGGTAGTAGAGGGGAACGAGCGAGCCGAAGTCGAGGGGCAGCGTCGAGAGCGGTCCCTCGGCGGTTTGAAAGCTGACCCGTGCCGCTGGCAGGCCGGCAGCGGCGGAAGCCTCGGCCAGCGTCCGGTTGAAGGCGCGGTCGAGTTCGACCCGCCGGCTGTAGACGGCGTCGCCGGCTTCCACCGAGCCTTCCGCGTAGGCTGTGTCCGCGATGGCCAAGAGGCCTCCGATGCGCAGATTGTGCGGGCTCGCGATGAGTACGAGGTCGGGCTCGCTGGCGCGCAGGGCGGCACCGATGGCCGCCATGCTGCGGCGCAGGACCAGAAGACCAGCGCCTGCCGCCGTGAACGGCAGAAGCTCGTCCCCATGGGGCATGATGGCTTTGAAGACGATCGGCATGACCTTCACCCCCTCGGGCGATTCCACCTGTGCCGCTGCATCCCTGCTCGGCATTGCACGCCGGGTGCGGTCAAGGTAGCATACACGGTAGAGTATGATAGCCCGAAACGAAGGAGGATGCGCCTTGTCGTTTGCGTACCGCGTGCAAAGCGCCAAAAGTGTGGACGAGGCGCTGGCCGCCGTGCAGGCGGCGCTCGCCGCACATCGATTCAAGGCCCTCTGGCAGACCGATATGGGTGCGATCCTGACGGAGAAGGGATTCCCGGGCCACGGGGCGCTGCATGTGCTCGAGATCTGCAATCCGGCCCGCGCAGACGAACTGCTGCGGATCGATGCGGACAATGCCTATTTTTTGCCCTGCCGCCTGCTCGTGCGCCAAACGGCGTCCGGCAGCGAAGTCGGTATTCTCAGGCCGGAAAAACTCATCGGTCTTGCGGAGGATGGCCCAAGCGCTGATCGCCAGGCCAAGCTCGCGAGCGAGGTGGAGGTAGAGCTTCGTGCCATCGTCGACGATGCCGCCCACTGACGGTCCGCATCTGGATTCGGAGCAGCGCCAGGCCTTGATTGCCCGCATGCGCCGCATCGAGGGGCAGGCCCGCGCGGTGGAGCGCATGATCACCGAGGACGACACCTGCGAACGCGTACTGCATCAGATCGCTGCGATGCGCGGGGCGCTGAGCCGGGTAGGGGCCGAGCTCGTGGCCTGCCAGGTGGCGCAGGAGATCACGGGCATGCCCAAGGCGGATGCGCGCCGCACGCTCTCGTACTGGATGAGCCGAATCGGACTCTAAATCCCGTGCACCGCGACAGGGGAGGGCCGCCATGTGGCGGCCCTCCCCTGTCGCGGTCTCTATTCCTGGCTCTCGGCCCACCGCGATGCCCTATGCGCCCCGGGGAGGTTGAGATACGCGATGGTTGTGATGATCAGAAAGGCCAGGTAGACGCCGACCTGCAGCACTGTCGGCGCCTGCGCGTAACCAAACAGGCTGTGCAGGATGTCGCCCAAGGGGCTCTCCTCGCTCAGCAGGGCCTGGCTGTGCCAGACGATGGTCGTCAGGACGTTGAGCCAGCCGATGGATTGGAACGACTCGATGGCGTCCGCGAGCAGGCCAGCCCCGAAGAGGAGAAGCAGCACGCCGAGCACATTGAAGAACAGGCCGAGCGGCGCTCTGCGGCCCAGACTGTACACCCACGCGCTGACGCCCAAACCCGCGAGCAGCCCGACGAAGGCGCCGAACAGCATGGGCAGGCCCTGCTGGTTTAGTGCGATCGCGAGCGTGAAGAAGGCAGTTTCGAGTCCTTCGCGGCCGACCGTGATGGCCGCGAGCAGGATCATGGCGCCGAGCGAGCCGCGCGACAGCGCGATGTCCACCTTGCGTTCGAGTTCCCCGCGGATCTGGCTGCTCTGACCTTTCATCCAGAAACTCATGTAGGTGAGCATGGCGGTAGCGATGACGTAGGTACCGCCCTCGAGAATCGCCTGGACGCGCGATCCGTCGTACTGGTGGATCAGATGATAGCTGACCATGGCGACCGCCAGGTCGAGCGCGACGGCGATGCCGACGCCAAGCCAGACGCTCGCCGTACGGTCCCTGCGGCCGATGCGGTGCAGGTATGCCAGGATGATGCCCACCACCAGGCTGGCCTCCAGCGTCTCGCGGAAAAGATGACGAATGTCGGAAGCAACCTCCGCCCCCCGCATGGGACACTAATATAAGTGAAACACTCAACATTTGTACCCGAGCGTCGGCGAGGCGTCAAGGTCAGCTAAGCAGGGAGCGGGGAGGTATTCGTCTAAACATGACGACCATGTCATGTTGCAAGGAGGGGCTGGCCACGGAGATCACCAAAGAGATGCGCAAGACGGAACGGATCGAGACCTGCCTACGCTCGGCGGGCAGCGAGGACAAGGACATCCTGCTGCTCGTGCACGGCAACGCCTCGTCGTCGGTGTTCTTCGACGAGCTGATCATCGACATGGCCGGCGACTTCCGCGTCATCGCGCCCGACCTTCGCGGCTATGGCGAGACGGAGCCCAAGCCGATCGATGCCCGGCGGGGCATGCGGGACTTCGCGGACGACCTCGCAGCCCTGGTGGACCACATGGGCCTCAGCGACTCCAGGCTCCACCTCTTGGGCTGGTCCATGGGTGCGGGCGTCGCCATGCAGTTCGCTCTCGACCACGCGGACCGGGTGGCTTCGCTGGTCCTGGAGAGCCCCTTGCCGCCGTTCGGCTTCGGTGGCACCAAGGACGCTGTTGGCACCTCGTGCTGGCCGGACCGCGCCGGCAGCGGCGGCGGTGCGGCGAACCCGGAGTATGTGCGGCGCCTGGCGGAAAAGGACCGCAGTGACGAGAGTCCCTTCTCACCGCGCAACGTGATGAATTCGTTCTACTTCAAGCCGCCGTTCCGCATGCGGCCCGAGCGGGAAGAGGAGCTCGTCTCCTCGGTTCTGGCCATGCGCATAGGCGAGGGCTTCTACCCAGGCGGGCTTGCGGCTTCGCCGAACTGGCCCGGCGTAGCCCCTGGGGAGGATGGCATCAACAACGCCATGGCTCCCGGCTACTGCGATCTCTCCGGCTTCGCCGACATCCCGTCGCGCCCGCCGGTGCTCTGGGTGCGCGGTGCGGACGACCAGATCGTCTCGGATTTCTCCATGCTGGATTTCGGCACCCTCGGACAGCTGGGAGCGGTGCCGGGCTGGCCGGGAGCGGACGTCTTCCCGCCGCAGCCGATGGTAAGTCAGATGCGACATCTGCTTGAGCGCTACGCAGCTGCCGGAGGGCGCTATCAGGAGGTGGTCGTCGAGAATAGCGGCCACTCCCCGCACCTGGAACAGGCGGCCACCTTCACGCAAGCCTTGCGGGCGTTCCTCGCCGACGTCTGAGCGGATCACTATGAAGGCGCCCGGCCGGCCGGCCGGGCGCCTGAAAAGTTCGGGACTAAGGTGCGACCTGCTGCACCGCGGCGGCGGAGACGACGCCGGCGCGCACCAAGCTTCCGCGCACCACGACCGCAGAGCCGACCGGATAGGCGGCAGACTTCGTGCCGCTTGGCAGGTCCACCCGCACGACCTCACCGCCGACCCGCACCTGCAGCGACTGGCTGGCGTGGCCCACCACGAAGCCGGTCCATGTCGACAGCTGCGACCAGTTTGGGCCGCCGTCGACCCGGATGCCCAGGTTGAAAGGCATCACCGCGCTGGCGCCGGTCGTGCGGGGCGGCTGCAGGTCGCGGCTGAACGACGGGTAAGCAAGGAAGGCAGCGAGCACGGCAGCCGCGGCTGCGGGCACCTGCAGGGGCAGGCGCGTGCGCGGGATACCGGCGTGGGCGCCTGCGGGCAGCGGCATCGCGAAGTAGGACTTGAGGTCCAGCGTGAGCCGCTGTTCGCCTTCAAGGCGTCCACGACAGTAGGTGCACTCGGAGAGATGCCGGTCGAGGCGCAGCGCCTCGTCGCGTTCCATCTCGCCGTCGACGTAGCGTCCGATGTCCTTGCCTGAAATGTGTGCGACCATCACCGTTGCCTGCCCTTCGGTTGGTCCATGGTCCTGCGCAGCCGCTCCTTCGCACGGTAGAGCCAAGTAGCTACGGTTCCTTCCGTCGTCTGGAGCATGCCCGCGATCTCATGGTAGGAGAGGTCCTGCTCGTAGCGCAGTGCAAGGATCCTGCGGTCATGCAGGCTCAGCGCAGCGAGCGCCTGCGCGATTTCCAGCTGGCGCTCCGCGCGCAGCAGCCGCTCATCGGGCAGAGCCTCGGGATCCGGGCGATCATGCAGCGCGTCGTCGAAGGGCAGCTGAGGCAGCTTGTGCCTGCGCCAGCCATCTCGCAGATGGTTGACGGCGATCTGCCGGAGCCAGCCGAAGAACCGCTCGCCGTCCCTCAGGTGGCCGACCGCTTCGAACGCCTTGACCCAAGTGACCTGGGCCAACTCCTCGGCGGCGTCCGGGTCTGCGGTGAGTGCGGCACACATGCGCCGTACCCGGACCTCATAACGCATGACGAGTATGGCGAACGCACGTGCATCCTGCTCTTGGGCACGGCGCACGAGCTCACGGTCATTCAAGCTGGCGAGGTCCTCTTTGACCGACACCCGCCTGTCCCTCCAGAAAGCCCGCTGCAACTACTTAGACGCAAAACGTGCCAAGATGTTTCAACGGGTCTGCAGTTGCACGGCCAGATGCCGCGACTTAGCCGTTCATTCCTCCTTGCGCGAGTCAATCCCTGCCCCTTTCGGCCGAGACACGGCGGCGGAAGAACCTACCACGGTCGACGCAGGGAAGCGCTGGGGTGCATGGCGAGGGCGGCAGCCTGGGCCCGCCCTTGCCCTCGCCCGTGGCTGCCGCCCTCTTTCGCCGCCCGATTATTCCTGGTTCTCGGACCCGTCCTCGGCAAGCGCCTCCTCGCCGCGCTGCACGAGGCGCCGCACCATCTGTCCGCCCACCTTGCCAAGCTGGCGGGCGGTAAGATCGCCATTGTCGCCGTTTTCCTCAAGGGGCACGTCGACGTCGTCGGCGACGTCCATCTTGAGGTCGTCGAGCGCTTCCTCCGGCGTCTTCTTCCCATCGCGATCCGTCATCCTGCGCCACCTCCCCAGGCGGAAGTGTCCCCGCTTGGAGGACACGCGATGAATCGTGGAGCGAGGAACGGACCCGCAACCGGAGATGCCTCGCCAGAGACGAGCCGACAGCGTATAATGCCGTTGTCGGCCCCATGGTCTAGAGGCCTAGGACACCACTCTTTCAAGGTGGGAACACGGGTTCGAATCCCGTTGGGGCCACCAGGCGTAAGGCGCGAGGCAACTGCGCAAGCAGCCCTCGCGCTCTTTTTGTTCATGGCTTGACAGCCCAATAGGCCCAGGCAATAGTTAAGCGACTAAACATCTAAGAGGTGGAGTCCGTGGCCGGGCCGGATGTGGATGAACTGATCACGCTGCTCTTCCAGACGCTGGCCGGCTTCCGCCGGCATCAGCGCAAGGAAGCAGAAGCAGGACTCGGTCCGAGCCATCAGATGCTGCTCTGGCGCCTCAAGCCGCGGGGCCGGTTCGAGACGCCATGGCCCCAGGGTCCTTCGCGCGTCTCTGACCTTGCGCAGGCCTTGCAACTGACTCCGGCAGCGATCACCCAGCTCGTCGCCGACTTGGAGCGGCGGGGCTATGTCCGTCGGGACCGCGACGAGCGGGACCACAGGGCCGTGGTGGTCAGCCTGACGCCCCAAGGCGAAGAAGTGCTCGCGGAGCACAGGCAGCGCAGGCGGGTAGAGATGCAGCGGCTCGTGGAGGCTCTCGAGCCGCAGGACCGCGAAGCGCTGCTGCGCATTCTGCATCGGCTCAGGGCGATTGCCCGTGAAGGTGGGGATCCGGACCACTGAGGCATCAGACAAGGCATCTTAGGAAAACTTGGCCAAGAACTTACCTTGGCAAAAGAAATGGCGACCAGAATCAAAGAGCCGTGCACACCGCAGCGCTAGAGGGGGAACCGGGATGCGTCGTGTCGTGACCATCGTTGTGGTGGTCGTGGTTGTCTTGGCAGTTGCCTTTGTCGGCGTTCGTGCCTTAAGAGCAGGGCACAAGACCACCCAGCAGAATTATGCCGTTGCCACCGCCTATAACGGGCCGCTAATGGTCAATGTGACCGGCAGCGGCACGGTGCAGGCGGCGACTTCCGTCAACGTGAACGCCCAGGAGCCGGGCACCGTGACTTCGGTGCCTGTGCAGGTCGGCAGCCAGGTGCGTGCCGGGGAGATCCTGGCCACCGTGGCCGACACGCAGAGCACGCTCGCCTCGAATCTCCTGTCCTCCGAGGCTCAGTTGGCCTCGGACCAGGCCAGCCTCAGCCAGCTCGTCTCGCCGACGCCCGCCTCGGCGACGCAGATCCAGGCGGACAAGGATCGCATCAAGGTCGACCAGCAGAAGATCGCCAATGACCAGCAGAAGATCACGAACGACGAGCAGAAGATCACCAGCGACCAGCAGAAGGTCGCGACCGACCAGCAAAACCTCCAGTATCTCACGGTCACCGCGCCGGTGGCGGGCGTGATCTCGACCGTCAGCGCCACACCGGGGCAGAATGTCGGCCAGGGCGCGACGGTCGTCCAGATCGTGCAGCCGAATTCGATCGAGGTGCAGACCAGCATACCCGAAATCGATCTGCCGAACATCTACATCGGTGAGGGCGTGCAGGTCTGGACGCAGGACCAGGGCACGCTGAACGCCGCGGTCTCGGCGATCGGCGTCACGTCGAGCGGCTCGAACCGGCAGGGAGCCCTCTTCCCCGTGACTTTGACCATCGAGAACCCGCCCTCGGGCATGCGGGCCGGCATGAACGCCACGGCCAACTTCACGCAGATCTACCTGACGGAAGCCGGGACGGTCGCGTTCGCAGACACCCAGGCCGTCACGACCCAGGTGGCGGGCAGCGTCACGAGCGTCGCGGTGCAGACCGGGCAGAACGTGCAGCAGGGCGCGACCTTGCTGACGCTCTCGAATCCGTCGCTGCAGACACAGCTCACCACGGACGAGGCCCTGGTGAGTTCGGATGAGGCCCAGGTGAATTCGGACAAGACGCAGGTGAGTTCGGACCAGGCGCAGTTCACGTCGGATCAGGCCACGCTCCAGCAGCTCGAGAGCCCGACGCCGCCGTCGGCCGGCCAGGTGTCATCGCTCAAGGCGAAGATCGCCGTGGACCAGCTGAACGTGCAGAAGGCCAAGAACGCCTTGGGCGATCTCAACATCACGAGCCCGATCGCCGGCATCGTCACGGCTGTTAACGTGCAGCCCGGCGACACGGTGACCCAGGGCGGCGGCGTCACGAGCGGCAACGGCTCCTCGACGACGACATCCGCGTCCACAGCGCCGTTTGCGGTGGAAGCGCCCAGTTCCCTGCAGATCGTGGTGCCGATCAGCCAGGTGTCGATCGCCCAGGTAAAGGTGGGGCAGAAAGTCGTCGTGACGTCGGACGCCTTGCCCGGGCAGATCTTCGCCGGGACGGTGGCCCTGATCTCCCCGGCAGGGACGAACTCTTCGGGCGTCGCGAACTTCAACGTCATCATCGACGTCGCCAAGCCGGGCGGGATGCTGGCCGGCATGTCGGCGAGCGTCACGATCGACGTCGCCTTCGTCCGCCAGACGCTCCTCGTGCCCGTGGAGTCCGTGACCGGCACGGGCCCCTCGGCCACTGTGGAACTCGTCAGGAACGGCAAGATCACGGTGCAGCGGGTGAACGCCGGCCTTTCCAACGATGTTGCGATCCAGATCCTCTCCGGACTCAAGGCGGGTGACAAGGTGGTCACAGCCTCCGTCTCCAGCTCGACGTCCGGCACCGGCTTCGGCGGCGGCGGCGGCGGCGGCTTGCGGGTGGGTGGACTCGGCGGCGGCGGCGGCGGCGGTGGCAGCTTCCGCAGCGGCAGCCACAGCGGTGGGTCCGGTGGCAGCGGTGGCGGCTCGGGCGGTGGCGGCTTCGGCGGTGGTGGCTTCGGCGGAGGCTCGGGCGGCGGCTCGGGCGGCGGCAGCTCTACTGGCGGCAGCGGAGGCCAGTGATATGCCCGATGTCATCCGCGTCGAGGACCTGAAGCGCACCTACCGCATGGGCGATGTGCAAGTGCACGCCTTGCGCGGCCTGCACTTCGCGATCCCGGAGGGGCTGATGGTAGCCATCATGGGCCCTTCGGGTTCGGGCAAGTCGACGCTTCTCAATCTCCTGGGCTGCCTCGATCGACCCAGCGCCGGTTCCTACTTCCTGGGCGGCGAAGAGGTGGGACGCAAGTCGGATGACGCCCTCGCCGACGTGCGCAACCGTCGCATCGGCTTCGTGTTTCAGAACTACAACCTGCTGCCGCAGCTCACCGCGTTCGAGAATGTCGAGCTGCCCCTCGTCTACCGGGGGTTGACCGGGGCGCAGCGGCGCAAGCGCGCCGAGGACGCCCTGGCGGCAGTAGGGCTTTCGGATCGCCGGCATCACAGGCCCACGGAGCTCTCGGGTGGGCAGCAGCAGCGCGTGGGCGTAGCCCGCGCCCTGGCTGGGGAACCGGACGTGATCCTGGCCGACGAACCGACGGGGAACCTTGACTCCACCTCGGGCGAAGATGTGATGCGCCTCTTCCTCGAACTGCACAAGACCGGTCGGACGATCGTGATCGTCACGCATGACGAGGACGTCGCCCTGCACACTGAACGTATCATCCGCCTGCGCGACGGCCTCGTCGTCTCGGATGACCTGGTGCCCGCCTCGCGCAGGCACACCGTGGGGGAGGTGCAGGGGCTTTGATGATCTACGAGAGCATGCGGATGGCGTGGCGCAGTCTGATGATGGGCAAACTGCGCGCGTTTCTGACCATGCTCGGCATCATCATCGGCGTCGGCGCCGTGATCGCGCTGATCTCGATCGGGCAGGCAGCGACGGGATCGGTCACGTCGCAG
Source organism: Bacillota bacterium (assembly GCA_021793315.1). Classification (GTDB taxonomy): domain Bacteria; phylum Bacillota; class Sulfobacillia; order JAJZYS01; family JAJYTV01; genus JAJZQO01. Next base: position 62,093 of record JAJYSZ010000003.1, read on the forward strand.
ATCCAGTCGCTCGGTTCGAACCTGATCACAGTCACGCCGATGCGCTCGAGCGGTGCCGTTCTCTACTACCCGCAGGATGTGACCTGGCTCAAGCAGGTCGTACCGCAGATCAGCGCCGACGCACCGCTGATGACCGGCCAGGTCACTTCAGCTTTCGGCTCTCAGACCTACTCCACGTCGCTGATGGGCACGACCCCGCAATCTCTCAAGATCCAGGGCCGCACCCTGGCATCAGGCCGTTACATCATCGCGTCGGACGTCACCTATCGGCGTGACGTCGCCGTGATCGGCCAGACGGTGGAGCAGCAGCTGTTCGGCGTGCGCTCGGGCATGGGGCAGACCATCTACGTCAACGGCACGCCACTGACGGTGATCGGCGTCCTCAAAACGGCCGGCGGCGCGTTCGGGGCGAACCAGGACGACGTGATCCTGACGCCGATCACCACGGCCGAAGAGGTCCTCGGCACCAACCAGATCACTTCTCTCATCGCGGAAGCGAGATCTTCGAGCGTGGCGCCACTCGCGGTGGCCCAGATCGAGGCCGTCATGAACACGCGCTTTGACAACCAGAACGCGGCCATGGTCGTCTCCCAGGACCAGATCCTCTCCACCCTCTCCACGATCACCGGCACTCTCACGATGATGCTTGGCGGCATCGCGGGCATCTCGCTGCTCGTGGGCGGCATCGGCATCATGAACATCATGCTGGTGACCGTCGCGGAGCGTACGCGCGAGATCGGCCTGCGCAAGGCGATCGGCGCTCGCCGCGGTGCCATCCTGACGCAGTTCCTGGTGGAGTCCGGCATCCTCAGCCTGTTCGGTGGAGCAATCGGCGCCCTCCTGGGCAGTCTCGGGGCGAAGATCATGGCCACCGCCCTCGGCTGGAGCGGAGGGGTCGCGAGCAGCTCGATCATCCTGGCGCTCGGCTTCTCGCTGGTGGTCGGCATCGTGTTCGGGATGTGGCCCGCCATGCGCGCCAGCCGCCTCGACCCGATCGAGGCCCTGCGGCAGGGCTGAGGCCAGCCCGGCCGGCAAGGTGCTATACTGCCTTGCGCAGGCAGGCTTGGAGGTGCAGTCATGTCTCTTCGGGCGATGGTCGAGGCGATGCTGCAGGAGGATGGCTGGCAGTACGCGCCCGTTGAAGGCCAGTCCACCCTGGCGATGGGGTTTCGCGGCCAGCACGGCAGCTGGATGTGCTATGCCCACTGCGATGACGAGCGCGGCGCCCTGGTGATCTACTCGGTGACGGCGAAGGCCGTGCCCGAGCAAGCCAGGCAGATCATGGCGGACTTCCTGACGCGCGCCAACTATGGCCTTGTCCTCGGCAACTTCGAGATGGACTTCAGCGATGGGGAGACGCGGTTCAAGACCAGCGTCGAACTTGGGCAGACAGAGGCGAATACCGCTCTTCTGCGCAGGCTCCTGCACGTCAATGTCGCTACGCTCGACCGCTATCTGCCAGGCATCGAAGACGTCGCGGAGGGCCGGCTCAGCCCCGCGGAGGCTATGGAACTCTGCGAGGTGCCCGGCAGCTGAGATCGACTGATAAGGAAGACGAATCGGCACCGCGGCCGCCCCGCAGGTTTGGGGGCAAGGCCGCGGTGCTTTGTTCCGCTGGGTGAGCGTCACAAGCGGGAGCAAGTTCGCGAGGGGCACGTATCGTGTCGCACGGCGCTCGCCCGGGTTCGCCACGGTAGAACAGCCCGGCCAGCCTATACTGTGCGCGACGCACGACCACCACAGCGGTAGGCGCTGCGGCCTGGGGGCGGTCTATTGGCTGATCGGCCGGGACGCGGAAATGCGCCTTCGGACCGAAGACGTTGGCTCCGGGTTTCCCTTGTCGGTTTTCTCGGACTCATCCTCGGGCAAGCCTCGATCGGTCACCCCGCCTGGCCTCTCGGACTCGCGGCTGCTGGCGGACTTGCCGAGTTGCCGTTCGCCGTAGTGGGTGTTCTGGCCGCCGCCATCGGCATCTTGCTGCGTGGGGCGGATGGAGCGGCGTTCGCCACGCTATTGAGCCTGGCGCTCCTGCCGATCGCGGTGGGCGAGGGCCTCTGGCCGCGCCTGCGCCGCGGCATCGGAGGTCCGCTGCTGGCGGGCATTCTGGCGCTGCCGCTTGCCCTGGCGCTGCCGGGGGGGTTCGAGCGCTTCCTCCTGGTGCCCGTCTCCATGTTCGGCGGCTGGACTGTGGCGTTTGCCTGGCGCGCCCTGCAGGGGGCCGAGCCGGAGCAGCGCCGCCTCGCGGCGGGTCTCCTGGCGGTGGCGGCCGTGTGGTCTTTGCAGGCGTCGCGCATGCCGTTGCTGGATCCAGACCTGGTGCTGGCCCTCGCGGTCGTCTTCGTCGCGCTGCGCTGCCGCCTGCGGGCGGCCCCGCTCGCGCTGGCGCTTGGCGCCGTACTTGCCCTTGGAACTTCCGTGCCGCCCGCGGCAGGCCTCTGGCTGGCGGCGGGTGGCGCCGTCGGCACTCTGCTGCGCCGCTACGGCCCCTTCTGGGGCTGGGTGGGTCTCGTCCTGCCGCTCGGGCTCATGCTGCCGCTGCTGCCGCTGGAGGCGGGCGAGGCCGTGGTTGGCTGCGCCCTGGCGCTCTTAGTCCTTGGCCAGGCGGTTCCCGAGAAAGCGTTCGCCGCCCTGCGCCTAACGCTTGAACCGCCGCCACCGCCGGCGCCGAGCGGGCCCGAGGAGCGCATTCAGGGCGCTCTGAACCAGCTCGACACCCTGATCCGGGCCCTGGCCCCGGAGGTGGCCGCCACATCCGCAGAGGAGGCCGACGTCGCCCGCTACCTCGGCAGCGTGCGCGAACACGTCTGCAGCGGCTGCCCCCTGGAGCGCACCTGCTGGGACCAAGGCTTCTACCGCACATACACAGGCGTGCGGGAACTGATGCTGCGCCATGAAGGCGGACCCGCCACCGGCGGGGACCTGCCTCCGGAACTGCGCCAGCGCTGTCCGCGTCCCGATCAGGTGGCCACGGCCGTCTCGGTGGCTGGCGACCGTCTGCGCGCCGAGGCCAACGTGCGACGTCTGTTGCAGGCTGAACGCACACTCGCCCACGATGTGCTTCTGGGCGTGCGGCAGATGCTCGGCTGGGCGTTTACATCCCCCCCTGAGCATGCTCCACCCCGGATCCACTACGCCTGCGGCATCGCACAGCTGGCCAAGGGGCAGGCCGGCCTCAGCGGCGACTCCTATCTCGTGCGCGAGCTGGAGGAGGGCCGCTTGCTGATCGCGCTCTCGGATGGCATGGGCACCGGCTATGCGGCCGCGGAACAGAGTGCGGGCGCCCTCGAAGCGCTGGAAGGCCTGATTGCGACCGGCATGGACCCGGTGCTTGCGGTGCGCAGCACGAACGCCGTGCGTCGCGCCTTGGGCGGCGACAGCTACGCGACGCTGGACGTGGCCCTGATCGACCTCGTGGCCGGCGAGGTGGCTTCCCTGAAGATTGGCGCTCCCGAGACCTATCTGTGGCGCGGCGACGGCGTGCAGGTGCTGCGGGGCGAGGCGCTGCCTCTCGGGGTGCTGCCTGAGGCGGAGGCGACGGTGCAGCACCTTTCGCTCCGAGCGGGGGACAGGCTGGTGCTGGTCTCGGACGGGGTGCTCGAAACCATGCCGGGGCAGCGCGGCGCATGGCTCGAGGCCATCCTCGCGACCCTCGGCGGTCGCGATCCGCAGTTCCTGGCGGAGGCGATCCTCGACGCGGCGCTTGGACGGCGCTCTGCGCCGCGCGACGATGCGACGGTGCTCGTGGTCGCTTTCTATCCCCAGCGCGGGGAGCCGGAGATCCGGCCGTGGCGCCGACGGACGGCGGCTGGGATAGCTTTGGCCGATCAGGGAAAGAATGCTGGCGGAAGGAGGCGTGTCCCATGGGCGAGGCGGTCGACCGGCCGGTGATCTGGGGCGAGTCGCATCGCTACCAGATCGGGGTGGCGCTGGGCGAGCGCACCTTCTGGGCTTTGGACGAGGCAGGACGCGCCTGGACGGTCGAGATCGGCCGCAGCGAGATCCTGCACGCCCGCGCCGCATTGGCGCGGCGGCTGCCCCAGGGGATCCTGCCGCAGGTGCGCGAGTGCGGCGACATGCCAGGGGGGCGTCTCTCCTACCTGGTGACCGAATGGCTGGCGGGGTACACCCTGACGACGTTTCTCGAGGAAGGCCGGCGCCTGTCGCCCAACGAGCTGCGCGGGCTCGGCTTCGACATCGGCCTGGCGCTCGACGTGCTCGCGAAGCACGCAGTGTGGCTCACAGGCGTGGCTTCGGACGAGATCATCTACAGCGTGCACGAGCGGCGCTGGCGCCTGGCGGCGCCCGGCCGCTGGCAGAATTGCGACGACGGCCCGCTCGACCTCGGCTGGCTGGCGGCGGCCATGCTGGCGGCAGGCGGCAGCGTGCCGGGAGAGGAGCCCCCGTGGGCATTGGAGGATCGCCGGCTCTGGCGACTGCTGCAGGAGACGCTGTCCGGCCGCTTCACGCCTCGCGCGTGGATACGCCGCGTGCGGCGGCTGCGCGACATGGTGCGCGTGCTCGGAACCCTGTCGCAGCACTAGCGGCAGGACCGGGCCCTGCGACGTCGAAGCCGGGCGCCATGCAGGACTTGAGGGCGCTCGTCCGCCGGCAGGCGGAGTTGGCAGGCCTATGCGGCCGCAGAATCCTGGTCGCCGTATCCGGCGGCCCGGACTCCGTGGCCTTGTTTCACATCCTCGCGGAGCTCAGGCAGGAGGCGCGCATCGATCTCCACCTCTGTCACGTCGACCACGGCTGGCGGCGGGAGTCCGCGGGCGCGGAAGCCGCCCTCTGCGCGGAACTGGCGCGGGCTTCAGGAAGCGGTTGGAGCGTAATCCACCTGCCGGCGCCGAAGGCCCCGAACGAGGCTGAGGCCCGCGCGGCGCGCCTTGGCGCCTTGCGCCGGACTGCGGCAGGCGTCGGCGCCGCGGCCGTCGCCTTGGGCCATCAGGCGGATGATCAGGCGGAGACGGTCCTGATGCAGCTGGTGCGCGGCACGGCTTTCGCCGGCGGCATGGCCGCATGGCGACCGCCGCTCTGGCGCCCTCTGCTTTCTGTTCCGCGCGAGGCGCTCCGCCAATACTGCCTTGCGCAGGGGCTCGCCTTCGCGGATGACCCGAGCAATGACTCCCTTGATTTCGCGCGCAATCGCCTGCGGCTTGAGGTCCTGCCGAGGCTGCGCCGCGAGAATCCCAGAGCCCTCGAGGCGATCGGACGCTTCGCGGGCCTGCGCCAGGAGGAAGACGCCTGGCTGGAGCAGCAGGCCGCTGTCCTCGCGAGCTGCCTGCCCCGGCTCGGCAACGTCCTGGACCTGCGCCCTCTGAAGGGCGAGCCGCGCCCCTTGCAGCGCCGGGTCCTGCGCCGGGTGCTCAAGGACCAAGGCGTGATGCTGGACGCAGAGCGCCTGGCCGCTTGCCAGGAGATTCTCGAGACGGGCGGCAGGTGCGCTCCTGCGCATGATCTTGAGATCGAACGCGGCCTTCTCTACCGTCCGGGGCCGCCGCGACCCTGGTGCTGCCTGCGCGATGGTACCAAGGTGCTCTGGGCCGACCTCAGCCTGGGCGTCGGTTCGCCGCCCAAGGACGCGCTGCAGGCCGAGGTGGGTCCGGGTCGCATCTCGGTGCGGTCTCGGCGCCCGGGAGACCGGTTGCAGCTCGCGGGCGGCCGGCGCAAACTGCAGGACATCCTGGTGGATGCGAAAGTTCCCCGCCCGCTGAGGGATGCGGTGCCGGTCGTCTGTCTGGAGGGACGGCCCGTGTGGCTTCCCGGCCATGCGCGTTCGACCGATGCGGGTAGCGGAAGGACTGTTTGGGTCGGGTCAGCGGAAGTTGTTGCACAACTTTGGAGTGTGCTAGAATGAACCGATTCGCGTGGCCCGAGTGCGAGAGCCCGCGAAAGGAGGCCGGGCGTCGGTGAACAACAATATCTTCCGCCGCATCACGTTCCCTCTCGTGATGCTCGTTCTGCTTCTCATGGTGCTCGAGTACGTGCACACCGCGCAGCCGGCCAATGTCACCCAGTACACCTACACGCAGATGGTCAACGGGGTGAAGCATCACCAGGTCAAGAGTGCCACCATCAACGGGGACACGCTGACCGGGACGCTGACGAACGGCAAGACGTTCCAGACGACCATCTCGCCGTACGCCACCAGCAGCCTGCAGGACCTTCTCGGCGCCAATGGCGTGAACTTCAAGTACGCGACGTCGCCGACGCCGTGGTACGACAGTCCTCTGTTCAACACGCTTCTGTGGGTGGCGCTGCTCGCTGCCGTGATGTTCTTCCTGATGCAGCAGACGCAGGGCGGCGGCAACCGGGTGATGCAGTTCGGCAAGAGCCGGGCGCGCCTCCACACGGATGACCGCAAGCGCGTCACGTTCGATGACGTCGCCGGCGTCGAGGAAGTGAAGGAAGAGCTCGAGGAGGTCGTGGACTTCCTCAAGCATCCGAAACGCTATGTCGAGCTGGGTGCGCGCATCCCGAAGGGCGTCCTGCTCTTCGGCGAGCCCGGCACCGGCAAGACCCTGCTTGCGCGTGCCGTGGCCGGTGAGGCCGGCGTTCCCTTCTTCAGCATTTCCGGCTCCGACTTCGTCGAGATGTTCGTCGGCGTCGGTGCTTCCCGCGTTCGCGACCTCTTCGAGCAGGCCAAGAAGAATTCGCCCTGCATCGTGTTCATCGATGAGATCGACGCCGTCGGCCGCATGCGTGGCGCGGGGTACGGCGGCGGCCACGACGAGCGCGAGCAGACGTTGAACCAGCTGCTCGTCGAGATGGACGGCTTCGGAATCAACGAGGGGATCATCGTCATCGCGGCCACGAACCGGCCGGACGTCCTTGACCCCGCTCTGCTGCGTCCGGGCCGCTTCGACCGGCAGGTAGTGATCCACCGTCCTGACCTCAGGGGGCGCAAGGAGATCCTGGCTGTCCACGCGGCCAACAAGCCGCTCGAGCCGGGAACCGACCTCGAGCAGGTCGCGAAGCGCACACCGGGGTTCACAGGTGCAGACCTCGCCAACACGCTCAACGAGGCCGCGCTGCTGGCGGCAAGGCGGCACAAGAAGCGAGTCGGTATGCCGGAGCTTGACGAGGCGATCGAGCGGACGATCGCCGGGCCGCAGAAGAAGTCGCGCGTCATGAACGAGAAGGAGAAGCGCCAAGTCGCCTTCCACGAGGTGGGACACGCGCTTGTGGGGCACCTGCTGCCGCACGCCGACCCGGTCGTCAAGGTGACGATCATCCCGCGTGGCATGGGTCTTGGCTATACGCTCCAGATGCCAAGCGAGGACCGCTACCTGGTGTCGAAGGAGGAGATCCTCGACCGCATCACGGGAGCCCTGGGTGGCAGGGCGGCGGAAGAGATCATCTTCGGCGAGATCACGTCCGGTGCGGCGGATGACCTCGACAAGGTCACCAAGATGGCTCGCCGCATGATTACCGAGTTCGGCATGTCGGAGGCGCTCGGGCCGATGACGTACGGCACGAAGCAGGATCAGGTCTTCCTCGGGCGCGACCTGATGCGCGACCGCAACTATTCCGAGGAGATCGCGGCGATGATCGACCGCGAAACGCGGCGCGTGGTGCAGGAGTGCTATCAGCGTGCGAAGCAGCTGCTGCAGGACAACCGCCAGATGCTGCACCGCATCGCCGAGAAGCTCCTCGAGGTCGAGACGATCGAGGGAGCAGAGCTCGAGGCCATGATCGAGGGCAAGGAACTCGCGATCTAGACCAAAAGACAAAGGGAGCGCATGGGCAAAGGTCCATGCGCTCCCTTTGTGCTCTTTCCAATCGTCCTTGCGTACCATGCGGCAGGGTTGAAAAGTGCCCCGCGGGGTGGCAATATTGAGGCGAGAGGGGATCAAATCATGGAGATCCAGGGTCTGCCGCTCTGCCCGGGGTGCGGCGGCGGCATGCAGGTTGCGGAACTGCGGTGCCCGCGCTGCGCGACGACGGTGCAAGGCGAGTTCCGGCCGGGACTCTTCGGCCTGACGCCGACCCAGCAGATGTTCGCCGTACGATTCCTCGCCGCGCGCGGCAACCTGAAGGAGCTCGAGCGGGAGTACGCGATCTCCTACCAGGCGCTGCGCGGCCAGCTCGACGAGATCGTCGCCGCGCTCACCCCGCCTGCCCGCGGCGGACGCGAGACGGTGCTGCAGCGACTGAGACGCGGCGAGCTGCGGGCGGACGAGGCGCTGCGCCTGCTCGAGATACAGGTGCCGGACGGAGATTCCGCGGACCGCTGAAGGAGGATGCCGGATGGGAGACTTTGAGCGTCGCGTTCTGCGCCTGGTCTCGGAGGGCAAGCTGACGGCCGAGGAGGGCGAGGAGCTTCTGCACTCCCATGAGCGAGGGACCCTGCGCGATCTGCGTACGGTCGTCGAGGATAGCCTCTCCGGTGTTGGGCGCGTCGTGCGCGAACACACGGAGCCGGACGTGCAGGAACTGCTGCGCGCCGAACTGCCGGAGGCCGACGAGCCGCTCGAGCTGCGGATCGCTGGCGACTTCGGCCTTGCGCTGATGCCTGGCGACGAGGGGATCTGCCGGGCGGTCTGGAGCGTCGGGCGACCGTTGTTCGGCGAGGTGCCACCGCCGCCCGAGGTGCGGCTCGACGGCCGCACGCTGCGCGTCGAGGGGCGCGCACGCTACGGCTTCGGCCTAGGTATGCCGTTCGCGGGCTATTCCCTGGATATCTACCTGCCACCGGCTACGCGCCTCGCCGGCGGCGTCGCCCAGCGGCTCGGCCGCGTCCGCATCGACGACCTGGCCGTCGAGTCCCTGCGGCTCGACACCCAGAACGGGCGCGTCCAGGTGGAGGTGCCGAGCATCAAGGAGCTGCAGGTGACCTCGCGCAACGGTTCGATCGAGGTGTCGGCAAGCGAGGCGGGCAAGGTGCGGGTGGACGCCTACAACGGCCGGGTGGCGCTGCGCGGCGCCTTGCGCGACGTGGACGCGATGACGCGCAACGGGCGCATCGAGGCCGATCTCAAACCCGTGCGCGGCGGCAACTGCCGGCTGCAGACGCTCAACGGTGCCGTCGAACTGGAACTGGCCTACGCCATTGCCTGCCAGCTCTCGGCGGAGACGGTGCACGGGCCAATCTCGGTCGACATGCCGAATCTCACGATCCAGGAGGACGTGCGCGACTTCAGCCGCAGGCGCCTGCGCGGCCAGACGAGCGGCAGTGAGGGCGACCTGGTCGCGGAGCTCGGCACGACAAATGGCGCGGTGCGCGTCGTCCAGCACGCGCGCTGACAGGAGAACGGGCGCCTAGGTAAGAATAGGGGCGTCATCGCATCGGATGGCGAAGGGAGGGAGGCCGGGCTCTGCCCGGCCGAACTGTTGGCGTTCATCGAGACACCTCTGCAGCCGGGCGCATCGCTCTTCCTGTGGTCCACGTCCAAGTTCAAGACGACGACGGTGCGCGTGCTCCTGCGCATGCCTCTGGACGACGGGGCTAGCGCCGGTGCGCTCCTGCCGATGGTCCTGCAGCGCGGCACGCGCAGCCTGCCGCAGACGATCCTGCTCTCCCGCCGGCTGGACATGCTCTACGGCGCGGAACTGCGAGCCGACGTGCTCAAGCTCGGCGAGGAGCAGATCACGATCTTCCACCTGGAGGTGGCGCACAGCGCCTACCTCACCGGCGAGGACCCGTTGCCCGAAGCCCTCACGCTGCTCGGCGACGTGCTCACCGAGCCGCCGCTCGAGGACGGCGGCCTGCGCGCGGAATGGGTGTCCCAGGAGCGCGAGAATCTTCGCCGCCGGATCCAGGGCATCTACAGCGACAAGGCCCACTACGCCCAGCTGCGTCTCGTCGAGGCGATGTGCAGCGGGGAACCCTATGCCATCCCGCGCCTCGGGGCTCTCGGTGACTTGGACCGCCACACGAGCGAGGGCCTCTGGCATCACTGGCAGGAGACCCTGCTGCGTGCGCCGATCGCCATCTACATGGTGGGAGCGCTAGAGCCTGCGGCGGCGGAGGACCACGCACGCCGGCTGCTCGCGCGCATCGGCCGACGCGAGTTGAGGCCGACCGCCGCGGTGACGCCGCATGCCGCCCCCGCGAGGCCGCGCGACGTACACGAGCGCCAGCCGATTGCGCAGGGCAAGCTGGCGATCGGCTTCACGACGAGCCTGCACGCCTCGGATCCCGGCTATCCTGCGCTTGCCATGATGAATGGCATCTACGGCGGGTTCAGTCACTCGCGCCTCTTCCAGGAGGTGCGCGAACACCACTCGCTAGCCTACTACGCGCAGTCTCAGATCGATGGCGTGAAGGGGCTCCTGTTCGTGCATCTCGGGATCGCCTCGCCGAACAGGCAGGCTGCGCAGGATCTCGTCCTGCAGCAACTGGAGACGGTGCGGCGCGGCGAGTTCCGGCCACAGGAGGCGGAGGATACGCTGAAGGGGATCGCGACGCAGATCGAGCAGTCCGCGGACGCCCCCAGCGAGGCCATCATGACCGACTTCGAGCTGCGCGCGGCCGGGCGCCCGACCGATCCGGAGCGCCGCATCGCCGCACTCGCGGCCGTCCAGGCGGAGGAGATCGCGGAGGCCGCGCGAGGCCTGACGCTGGATACGGTCTATTTCCTCGACGGGGAGGGGGATGGCGATGGCGACGCGGATTGAGGTACCAGCCCTGCGCGAGGAGATCTGGCAGGAAATCCTGCCGTCAGGGCTGGCCTGCTACGTGCTGCCCAAACCGGGTTTCGCCACGCGCTACGCAAGCTTCTCGACACGCTACGGCTCCTGCGACCAGACCTTCGTCGACGCAGACGGCCAGCTGCAGCGTACGCCGGCCGGCATCGCGCACTTCCTCGAGCACAAGCTCTTTGAGGAGCAGGACGGCAACGTCGCCGAGCGTTTCTCCGCACTGGGCGCGATGTCGAACGCCTATACGAACTACGGCGCCACCAGCTACCTGTTTTCCACCACCGAGCGCTTCGAGGAGGCGCTCGAGCTCCTGCTGCACTTCGTCCAGCAGCCCTACTTCACCAAGGAGAACGTGCAAAAAGAGCAGGGCATCATCGCCGAGGAGCTGCGCATGTACCTCGACGATCCCCGGTCCGTCGTGTTCCAGAACCTGCTGGCTGCCCTTTACCAGCATCATCCCGTCCGGGTCGAGATCGGCGGTACGCTGGAGTCGATCCAGCAGATCGGGCCCGACGAGCTCTTTCTTTGCCACCGGGCCTTCTACCAGCCGGGCAACATGGTGCTGATGGTGGCGGGTGACGTCGACCCGGCCGAGGTCTTCGGCATGGCGCACTCGGCGGTCGGCAAGGCTGGACTCCCCGCCGTGCGACGGGTCTATCCGGAGGAACCGGCGTCGGTCGCCGAGGCGATGAAGCGCCAACGCATGGCGGTCGGGGTGCCTTTGATCGCCATCGGCTTCAAGGACGACCCGGCGCCGCCCTCGGAGGCCCTGTTGCGCGAGGTGACGATGGAGATCCTGCTCGACGTCGTGTTCGGCAGTTCCTCCGAGATCCACCGCCAGCTCTACGAGGAGGGACTGATTGGCCAGCAGTTCTCCTCGAGCTACTTCTCCGGCGACGGGTATGCCGCGTCGGTGCTGGGCGGCCCGACGCCAGAGCCGGATCGTCTGCTGGCGCGGGTGGAGGCGCTCTTGGCCGAGACAGTGGAACGTGGCCTCGACCCGAATGATGTGGAGCGCAGCCGCCGACGCTCGCTCGGCGAGTTCGTGGCGCTCTTCAACGCGCCGGAGGCGGTGGCCCACGCCCTCAGCGAATACGCGATGCGGGGATTGGACTTCATCGCGGTCTACGACCTGCTGCGCCAGGTTACCGCGGACGATGTCAGCCGGCGGCTGCAAGAACACCTCGCGGCGCCGCGCCGCTCGGTTTCGATCGTGGAGAGCGCCGGCTGAACGCGTGGCGGACCGTGAGAGGGGCCCGGCCGTGACCCGGCCGGGCCCTCTCACGCGGTCCACGTCCTACAGCGGCAGAGCGGCACCAGCTTGCCCATACTAGGCACATCTGCCGTGGGGAGGCTGGCCATTGCTGAGGTTGCTGCCGGGGCTGCTCGCCGCCGTCGGTGCCGCGGTGCTCTTGCTGTCGGCCGTCCTGCTCGGTGTGCACGGGCATCACGCCCCGCCAGGGATGCGGCCCGCCGCCGCAGGGCAGACGCTCTGGCAGGACACTGGCGCCCAGGCGGTGCGGCGGGTGGCACCCGCGGTGGCGCGGGTCTCGGTGCTTGCCGCCAGCGCGCTTCCCTCCGTTTCGGGTCGCCCTGTCGCCGTGCGGGTGGTTGGCAGCGGCTTCGTGGTCGACCCGCGGGGCGGTGTTCTGACAAGCGCGAGCCTCGTCGCCGGCGCGAGGTCCGTCGACGTGCAGGTCGGCGGCCATGGTCCTGTGCTGCCCGTCGACACGATGAGCCTCGATGCGGCAGACGACATCGCCCTGCTGCACGTGCAACCGCCAAACCGTCTTCCCGCCCTCCGGCTCGCGGCCGTCGGGCAGCCTCTAGCGGGTACCTACGTGCTGGCCCTCGGCCACGCGAGCGCCGGGTTCGGCGTGGTATCCGGCGACGCGCGGAGACTTCTCCTGCCGGACGGCTCGCTGCATCACCTTCTCCAGACCGACGCACCGATCAACTTGGGCAATGTGGGCGGGCCCCTGATCAACCTCTCTGGCCAGGTCATTGGCATGGCTACCTTGCAGGTGCCCGGCGGGCGCGGCATCGGCTTTGCCGTGCCGGCGGAGGACATTCAGGCGGCCATCGGACGCTTTCGCCTAAGTGCCCCTCGCACAGGCGGAGCCTGGAAGCCAGTTGCCGCCAGCATTTGGAGGCATATACCCCCACCCCTCAAATGGTCCGTTCGGGCCTGAACCACGATGCGACACAAAGAGATATACTTGTCGCGTGTGCGGCCAAAGCTGACGGGTTGCCCCAGGGGCCCGTCCATGGAGGGACTAAGGTTGCTGAGTGATATCGAGATCGCCGAAGCGGCGAGCATGGAGCCGATCACCGAGATCGCGAAGAAGCTGGATCTCGGGCTGGACGACATCGAGCAGTACGGGAAGTACAAGGCGAAGATCCCGCTCGAA
>JAJYSZ010000068.1 GCA_021793315.1 Bacillota bacterium
CACGGGTCCCGCCGCCCACGTCGGGGCGCTCGTCACGTCGCTGCTGGGGCGGCTCGCGCACCTCGCACCGACGGACCACAGCCTGATGGCCACCGCCGGCATCCTGCCCGCCGGCCGCTGCCGCGGTACGCCGGAAGGCCCGGGTGACGACGCGGAGAACCAGGACGGCGGCCCGCCGGCGGGCCACCGAGTCTGAGCCTCGCCCGCAGGCACTTGGACTCCGGACCTGTGCTACGCTGGATGGGACACTGGTGTGCGGGGGGAGGCCTGCCGGTGGCCGGTCTGAAAGCGGTCTTCTTCGACGGCGGCAATACACTTCTGGAACTCGACTATCCCTGGCTCACCGATCTGGCCCGTCGCCTGGGCGCGAACCGGGCGGCGCCGGAGGCCATCGGCCTCGCGGGCGCGCGGCTCCTGCGCGAGCGCAGCCTGCGCTACGGCAGGACGCCGCCGGTCCAGGATGCGCAGGCGGTGTTCGAGGAGTCCTTCGCGGCCATCGCCGCGGAGATCGGCCTGCCGCCCGCCGCCGCGGTCGAGTTCGCCCGCAGGTCCCGGCGGGAGGACCAGGAGCATCCCCAGGGCCTCTGGCGCTGCCCAGCGCCCGGCGCTCAGGCTACGTTGGCAGCGCTGCGGGCGCGCCAGCTGCGCCTCGGGGTCATCTCGAACTCCGACGGCCAGGCGCAGGCCCACCTCGAGCTCGCCGGCCTCGCCACCCACCTCGACCTCGTGATCGACTCCTCGCAGGTCGGGGTCGAGAAGCCCCATCCGGCCATCTTCCGCCTGGCCTTGGCGCAGTTCGGACTGGCCTCGACTGAGGCGGTCTACGTCGGCGACCTGCTCGATCTCGACGTCCTTGGCGCCCGCGGCGCCGGACTCGCGCCCTACCTCTACGACCGCTTCGGCGCCTACCCGGATGTGACGGAGCCGCGCATCCGCTCGCTTTCTGAGCTCCTCGATCTGCTCTAGCACCTCTCCGCCGCCCCCGCCGTCGCCAGGCTTTGCCCGGGGACGGCGGTTTTCTTGCCAGAAAATGCTTGCTATGCCCATCCCGCTATGTGATAGTTCACATAGGAGGTGGGTAAGTGGTCAACGAAACCGTCGTCCTGACCCTGCTCCTCGAGGTGCCAAAGCATGGCTACCGCCTGCTCGAGGAAGCAGATCGCATGATCGGACCCGACGAGACCTTTGACACCAAGCGTCTCTACACGACCCTGCGGCGGCTGGAGGAGCGGGGCGCCGTCGCCGCCAGCGCCGAGCAGTCCCCCGTCAAGGGCGCACCCCAGCGCAAGGTCTACACCATCACGCCAGCGGGCAGCGAGCTGCTGCGCGGGTTCATCGCCGACCCGAAGAACGCCCTCGACCGCCGCCGCTTCTTTCTCAGCCTCTCGCTCTGGTCCCTGATCACCGCCGAGGCTAGGCGGCACCTGCTGCAAGAGCGCCTGAGGTGGCTCGACGCCGAGCGGCAGCATATGGAGTCCGTGGCGGCCCGCCCGGACCATACGCCCTGGTCCGCCGCCGTCCTCACGTTTCAGCGGCGGCAGGTCGAGGAAGAGCGCCTGTGGCTCGAACAGCTCCGGGAGGGGATGGGCCCTGATGACGGCGACGATTGAAGTGCGGGAACTCTCGAAGAGTTTCGGCAGCATGCAGGCCGTGAAGGGGATCTCCTTCACCGTCGCCGAGGGCGAGATGTTCGGCCTGCTCGGCCCGAACGGAGCTGGCAAGACCACGACCGTGCGCATGCTGACAGGCCTTGTCCGGCCCGCGTCTGGCAGCGCCAAGGTGGCGGGCTTCGACGTGCAGGCCGAGCGGCAGCAGATGCTGCGGGAGATCGGCGTCGTATTCGAGCTGCCAGCCCTCTACCCCCGGCTGAGCGTGGAGGAGAACCTCGGCTTCGCCCTCGCGCTGCGCGGCGGCCGCCGCGCAAGCCTCGAGGACGCGATCGCGCGGCTGGGTCTCGAGGAATATCGCCACCGTCCCGTGCGTTTGCTCTCGAAGGGCTGGCGCCAGCGCACGATGATCGCCCGCGCCCTGCTCTCCCACCCGCAGGTGCTCTTCCTCGACGAGCCGACGAGCGGCCTGGACCCGAACGCCGTCCAGCACCTCCACGATGTGCTTCGCAGCCTGCGGGCCGAAGGCGTGACGATGCTGCTGACCACCCACGACATGGTGGAGGCGGCCGAGCTCTGCGACCGCGTCGGCATTCTCAGCCACGGCGAGCTCGTGGCTCTCGACACGCCGGCCAGGCTCATCGAGGGGCAGCAGGGCCGGGAGGTGCGCATCACCTGGTGGGAGGACGGATCGCTGCACGAGGCGGCCGTGCCGCTCGCCGACGCCGAGGCGCCCGTGCTGCTCGGGCGCGTGCTGGGGCAGCACCGGGTGCTGCAGATCGAGACGACGGGCACGCTCGACGACGTCTACCGCCGCCTGACGGGCGGAGAGGAGGCCTAGCGATGGCGATGATGATGCTGGCGGTCTCGCGGCAGTGGTGCAGGGACATGGCCAAGAACGCCATGCTGTGGGTGATGGTGCTCCTGCCTGCGGGCCTCTCATGGGCGGTGATGCACGCGAGTTCCCAGGGCTCCCAGCCCTTCAGCACCCTCTGGCTTGTCTTTGCCCAGCTCATGACAGGACTGATGCTTGCCTCGGGCCACTGGCTCGAGGAGCGGGAGCAGGGCACGTGGCAGGCCCTGCGGCTGAGCCCTGTGCCGATCGGTTGGCTGCTCTTCGCGCAAGGCGGCCTGCTCGCGCTCGTGACGCTCGGCGCTGAGCTCCTGGTCTTCGCCGTCAACCGCGGTGCGACGCCCCTCACCCTGCCTCTCGCGGTCTACGGCCTCTTCGGCGCGGTGCTCGCCACGGCCCTTGGCCTGCTGATCGGCATCGCCAGCCGCTCCGCGCGCTCCGGCAGCATGCTCTCGACCATCGTCATGCTGGTGCTCTTCCTCGGCGCCGTCACGGCGCCCGGTCTCAAAAGTCTCCCCGCCCTCCACGGAGGTCTGGCCTGGCTGCCCTCCGTCCTCTCGGTGCAGGCGCTGGACGGCAGCCTCCAGGGAGTCTACGCCCCCCTGTCCGTCAATGTCGTCCTTGGCCTCTGGCTCCTGGCCGTGCTGGCCGCCACGGGCCTCGTGCTGCGAAGGCAGTACCGCGACGGGGTCTGAGCCGATCCGCACGGACCGGAGGCGGTGCTAACGCCTCCGGTCCGCCTGTTCATCCTCCAGGGCGGCAGCGGCCAAAGCCTCCCTGAGGTCCCCGAGTCCGTAGGGCTTCGGCAGGGCGGCGCGGAAGCCGTGTCGGACCGGATCGCGCATCGTATCGTGGTGCGCGTAGCCGCTCGAAACCACCCCGCGCAGCAGGGGGGCGATCGCCCAGAGCCGCGCGAACAGTTCTGTCGCGCCCAGGTCCCCCGGCAGCGTGACATCGAGGATCGCCAGCTGGTAGGGCCGCCCGCTGGTGACGGCCCTGCGCATCAGGGAGAGTGCCTGCTCGCTGCCCTCCGCCACGTCCACGCGGCAGCCGAGTTCCTTCAGCATCTTGGCCCCCGCGCTGCGCACCAGATCCTCATCGTCCACCAAGAGCACGTGCAGATCGCACTTTAGGGCCAGCGGCGGCCGGCCGGCGGGGCGCGGCTCGGCGGTGGCCGCCTCTGCCGCCGCCGCGGGCAGCAGGATCACGAACATCGTGCCCAGGCCTGTCCTCGACTGCACCGCGATGTGCCCGCCGTGATGGTGCACGATGCGCTGGGTGGTCGCGAGGCCCAAACCCTGCCCGCCCTTGCGCGTGGTGAAGTAGGGGTCGAAGATGCGCGGCAGGTGCTCGGGCGCAACGCCGTGGCCGGAATCCGCCACGAGCAGGCGCACATAGGCCCCCGGCGGCAGGGGCGCGGCCGGGTCCGCCTCCGGCAGGGCGACATTTGCCGCCTCGGCGCGCAGGACGCCGCCCTCGGGCATGGCGGCGATCGCGTTCAGCACGAGGTTCTGCAGCACCTGGGCGAGCGCCCCGGCGTCGCCCTGCACGGGCCTGAGGTCGTCCGGCACGAGCAGCTCGCTCCTGACGCGCGAGCCGCGCAGCAGAAAGGGGATCACGTCCGCCAGCAGCGGCCGCAGCTGCGTCGGTTCGAAGGCCCTCGCCTCGCGGCCGCGGGCGTAGCTCGAGAGCTGGTGGGCAAGGTAGGCGGCACGCTCGCAGGCCGCCTCCGCCTCCGCCAGCAGCGGGCCGGCCTCGTACGGGCCGAGCGGTGCCTTCGCCAGCGAGAGGTTGCCCTGGATGACGGTCAGGAGATTGTTGAAGTCGTGGGCGATGCCGGCCGCGAGCTGATCCAGGGCCTCGAGCTTCTGCGCCCGGAAGAGCTCCGCCTCCGCCTGTCGCCGCTCCGTCACGTCCATCACGATCCCCGTGACGCGCCAGAGTTCGCCGCACAGATCCGCGCTGCCCTGGGCGTGCATCAGCCATTGCCTGATCCTGCCGTCCGGCCAGACGACGCGATACTCCAGACTGACCGGCCCCGCCGGCTTGGCCGCGGCCACCGCCTCCTCGACGCGCTCGAGGTCGTCCGGATGGACGAAGAGCTGGCGCAGGTCGCTCCAGCGCGACGCGGGCTGCTTCTTCCAGCCGAGCAGGCGCAAAAGCTCTGTTGAAAACCGGACCTCTCCCGTCTGCACGTTCCACTCCCAACGGCCGAGCCCGGCGATCTGGTAGGCCTCCGCGAGCTGGCTGCGGCTCTCCTGGAGTTCGGTCACCACCTGGCGCTCGCCGGTGACATCGCGCACCTGCACGACGATCCGGCCGATCTCCGGGCGCAGGCGCAGGTCCCTGCCCACGATCTCCATGACGCGGTAGCCGCCGTCCGCATGGCGCACCGGCAGCACCGTCCGCTGAAGTCTGGCCTGGTTCGAGAGCAGGGCCGCGATCGCGTTCCGCCCTGCGGCCACATCCGCGGGTGCGAGGAAGTCCAGGGCGAAACGGCCGATGAGCTCGCTGGGGTCGCGGCCCAGCACGGCTCGGACTTCCGGGCCGACCCACGAGACGATACCCTGATCGTCCATGGTCGCAAGGAAGCCGCCGCTGTCGCCCAGCAGGGCTGCGTAATAGTCTTGGCTGCACACCATGGCGTCGGCGCCGGACCTCAGCCCGGCGCGTCCACCTCCCCGGCTGAGGATTGGCGGGTCGCGTCGGGCGTGTATTTGGCGGTCCTGGGGGACAATTCCTGCCCGTCCCGGCAACGGCCTCCGGAAGTGGTACCGCCTTGTGTATCATCTCAATGTTGACTCCCCCGCTGATCTATTCGTATGCTACCTGTACGGGTATCGGGGAGGCGAGGCCATCTGCCCTCTCCCCGGCCTCGCCGAGAGGCTCCCAAGGTCCGCGCGCGCCGCGGCACGCGCGACCAAGGACTGCCGGAGGGAAGATCCGATGCGGCGTCCGACCGGACTGTCCGGCTCGGCCGGCGCGCGTCGCCCGACCGGCGCCAAGGCCCTTTCGTGTGGCTTCATCATCCTGGGGGGAGTTGAGCAGGTGCGGAGGTTTGCTAAGTCCGTCGACGACCTGCGGGGGGCACAGGCTGCGGGCGCCCAGATCGTCGACCTGCGGATGCCCGCGGCGTACATCCGCGCACACATTCCAGAGTCCATCAACGTCCCGTACACTGGGCAGGGGTTCATCGAACAGGCCGCCTTCTACCTCGAGCGGGAGGCAGCGGTGCTGCTCGTGGCCGACAGCCCACAGATCGCCGATCTCGCTTTGCGGGACCTCGAGGGCGCAGGATTCTCCGTGGAGGGCATGCTCGAGGGGGGCATCCCGGCCTGGAAGCAGGCTGGCGAGCGCACGGCGTCCGTCGGCCAGATCACGGCGGGAGAACTTGAGGACCTGATCGCCAAGGGCGAGGCCCCCCTGCTCGTCGACGTCCGCGAAGCCTGGGAGTTCCAGGCGGGCCACATCAGGGACGCCAAGCTCATGCCGCTGTCGCAGTTCCCGCAGACCTACGGGGAGTTGCCGCAGGACGCACCGATCGTCTTCGTCTGCGCGAGCGGCGCGCGCAGCGGCGAGGTCGTACAGTTTCTGTACCGCCTCGGCTACCGGCAGGTCTATAACCTCTTGGGCGGCATGGCAGGGTGGCTGGCTGGCCGGCGCCGGGCCTGACGCCGGGGGGGCGCCGGGCGTGCCCCCCGCCCCTGGCTCGTTTGCCTGACCGATCGTCCCGGCCCTTCCCTTCCGCAGGGCAAACACAAGTGTTCCGATGCGCGCAAACCTGGAGTTGATGCTCGTGCATGCGCTCGCGCTCGCGGTGGCGGTCAAGTCGGTCCTTTCCGGGGCAATGGTGGGATTCACGCTCGGCATCATCGGCGGCGGCGGCTCCATCCTGGCCGTGCCGCTGCTCGTCTATTTCGTCGGGTATGCGAAGCATCCGCACAGTGCGATCGGCACGACGGCCGTGGCGGTGGCGATCAACGCCTTGATCGCGGCGGTGCCGCACATGCGGGCAAAGACGGTGCAATTCAAGGTAGGCATCTACTTCGCCCTCGCGGGCGTCGTGGGCGCCGCACTCGGCTCGAAGCTCGGACTGATGGTGCAGGGCCAGCATCTGCTCTTCCTGTTCGCCCTGCTCATGATCGCGATCAGCGTGCTCATGTGGCGGCGGGGCGATACCGGCAGCGCCCGGGGACAGAGGACCGACGCCGCCCCCTTCGCCGTGGGGCGCGTCGCGGGGACCGGCTTCGTCGCCGGAGCGGCCTCGGGCTTCTTCGGCATCGGCGGCGGGTTCCTGATCGTTCCCGGTCTGATCATGTCGGCGGGCCTCTCCACGATCGCGGCGGTCGGGACGTCCCTGCTGTCGGTGTTCGCCTTCGGGGCGACGACCGCCGTGCAATATGCGCTGGCGGGCAAGGTCGACTTTCCCGTGGCCTTCCTCTTCATCATCGGCGGGCTGCTCGGCGGCAGCCTGGGAGCCGCCGCGGGGCGCAGGATCGGCAGCGCTCGCCTGAACCGCGTCTTCAGCGTGGTCCTGGTCGTGATCGCGATCTACATGATTCTGAGGCAAGTGTAGGCTCAGGTCCCCTGCCACCCCGCGTCCGGGCCCCTGGGCCGCCGGCCGGGCGCGCGCCTTCGGCCTCGCTCACTGCAGATAGGCCCAGCTGCGCCCTCCGTCGGACGTCCGCAGGAGGCCCGACGTCGTCTGGATGAGCGCGACCGCCTTGCCCGCGACGGCGATGGCCGACGGCGCGGCGGCCTGGCCGAGGTTCAGGGCGTACCAGGTGCGCCCGCCGTCCCTGGTCAGGAGCAGCTGCCCCGTGCCCGCATAGCGCTGCAAGACGCCGAAGCCGGAGCGATCGATCGCCATCTCCGCGCCCGGCGAGGCTTGCTCCGGGATGCGGGATGGCCGCAGGACAGGGAGCCAGTGCCTGCCGCCGTCGCGTGTGCCGTAGAGCACCGCGCTGCCGCCGCGTTCGACATAGGCGTAGCCACGTTCGGCGCTCGAGAAGGCGAGCGCCCACGCGTAGCCGCTCGGCAGGCTGCCGTATGCCCGCCAGGTCCTGCCGCCGTCCGTACTGCGCCAGACCGTCCCGGAAGTTTCGCGGACGTCGACGGCGACCGCCGTGCCGCCCGCAAAGAAGCGGGCGTAGCCCGGCTCCTGCGCCAGCACGCGCCCTGCCGGCCGCCAGCGGCGGCCGGCGTCCTCTGTCTCGTAGAGCAGCGCGCCGCCCGACGGGCTCTCTGCGAGGAGATAGCCGTGCAGGGAGTCCGGGAAGGAGACGAGCCAGGGCGGACCGCCGGGCAGGTCGCCGCGGATGGACCATGTGCGCCCGCCGTCAGGGCTCACGAGAAGCGCACGGGCATCCTGCGGCAGGCCGAGCCCGCTGAGCACCCCGCCCTGGTCCGCGCCAAAGCCCCCGTTGGGCACGCGTGACGGCCACACCTGCTGCAGCACGCCCTGGAGCGAGATGCGGACGAGCGCGCTGCCGCCGCTTCCGCTCGGGAGGGGCTGTGCGATGGCGTAGGCCATACTGCCGACGGGATCGAGCGATCCGGGCGTGAACTGGCGGGCAAAATACTGGCGGAAGGACTTGCCGCCGTCCGTCGTCACCAAAACGCCGCCAGCGCCAGGGCCCGCGCCCGGCGAGAGTCCGAGCCAGCCGAGGAGCGGGCTCGTGAAGAAGGGGCCGCTGGGCCAGCCCGCCTGAATCGCAGCCCCCCACCGATAAGCGGGCTGCAGGGTGCGCCACGTCTTGCCGCCGTCCCCTGTCGCCTCGAGGCCTGGCAGGCAGCCGCCCATCGTACAACCTTGGAGGTTCGGCAAGGCGGCGAACCCGGTCGTCCGGGAGAGGAAGTCGAGCGCGAAGGTGCCTGTGTTGCCAACGTCGCTGGTGCCGACCGCCTGCAGGAGATGCCAGCTCAGGCCGCCGTCCGAGGTGCCGAGAATCGCTCCCTGGCAGCTGGCGCCGCCAGCGCTCTGGGCGGCCGTGCAGCGCCAGCCTGCCACATAGCCGTGCTCCGGGTCGAGGAAGTCGGCGTCGGCCGGGGTGTAGCCGCCCGTCGAGACTGGACGCCAGGTGCGGCCGCCGTCTGCGGTCAGCTCGAGCATCGAAGCCGACACCTCGCCGGCCGCACCATCCTTCGCGGCCACGGCGTAGCCGAAGGCGGGCGTGAGGAAATGCGGCGCGACAGCGAACGGGCCTGCGGCAAGCCTGGTCCACCTGCGGCCCCCGTCGGACGTGCCGAGCAGGCGCTGAGGCTGCCCCGGCCTGCCGATCAGGACCCAGCCGCGCTGCGGGTCCAGGAACTGCACCGCAGCCGGGAATCCTTGGCCAAGCCTTGTCCAGTGAAAGGTCGTGCCGCCGTCTGTCGTACTGCCGAATCCCGCCTGGCAATCGGTCGGCAGGGGCCCGCAGCGCTCCGCCACGACGAAGCCCTGCTGCTCCGAGAGAAAGTCGAGGTCTGTCAGCGACCAGGGCGCCGGGCCAAGACGCGCCCTGCTGGTTGCCACGATCCGCCCGCTCGCCGCGCCGGGGCGGGCCGGCTGCCGCGCGCCGCAGGACGACGCGAGCAGCGCGGCGGCGAGGAGTCCGACCGCGGTCGCCACGGGTCGGCGGGGGCGCCGGACCTCCATCCGCTGTCCCTCCTCGACCAATGTCCAGCGCAAGATGGTGCTAAGTTCCCTGCAGGCCGGCGAGGACCCTCTGGCAAACCGCACCTCCGTCTCCAGGCCGTCCGGCCCGCACGCGCCGCGCGTTGCGTCCATGCGGCGGCACCAACCTGATCGAGCCAGCAGGCCTGCGCTCTGCTAGAGTGGGTCGGGGGGAGTCCTTGCCACCGGCTGCGCAAGACCACTTTAGAAAGGAAGACGCTCGATGGCGGAGACCCTCAAAGGACTGAACTCGCTGCTTGTGCATGAAGGAGAGGCGCCGGATCCCGTCACAGGTTCCGTGACGCCGCCCATCTACCAGACCTCGACCTTTGCCTTCCCCACGAACGAGAGCATGGCCGACTTCATGAACGAGCAGAAGGCGGGCTACATCTACACCCGGCTCGGCAACCCGAACTTCACCGTCGCCGAAGCGAAGATCGCAAGGCTCGAAGGCGCCGAGAATGCACTCATGGTCTCCTCCGGCATGGCCGCGGTCGCCACCGCCCTCATGGCCTCATGCGGCAGCGGCGATCACCTGATCGCCCACGCCGACATCTACGGCGGCACCTTCGGCCTCCTGCACGACCTGCTGCCCCGCTTCGGCGTCGAGACGAGCTTCATGGATCTCAGGGACCCCGCCGCGCTCGGGGCTGCGCTCCGCCCCGAGACCAAGGTCGTCTACCTCGAGACCCCGAGCAACCCGACGCTGCGCCTCGCGGACATCGCGGCCATCGCCGAGATCGCGCACAGCCGCGGCGTCCAGGTGATCGTCGACAACACCTTCGCGACGCCCGTCAACCAGCAGCCGCTCGCGCTGGGGGCCGACGCCGTCATCCACAGCGGCACGAAGTACCTCAACGGCCACAGCGACGTCATCGCCGGCGCCATCGCGGGCACGGCCGAATTCATCCTGGCCTGCAGCGACGTCGCCCGCAAGCTGGGCGGCACTCTGAACGCCTTCGACGCCTGGCTTTTGGGCCGCGGCCTCAAGACGCTCGGCCTGCGCGTCGGGAAGCAGAACGAGAACGGCCAGGCCGTGGCGGAATACCTCGCTACCCACGCCGCCGTGCGCGAAGTGCTCTACCCAGGGCTGCCGAGCCACCCGCAACACCTGCTCGCCAAGCGCCAGATGAAGGGCTACGGCGGCGTCCTGAGCGTCCGCCTGCAGGGCGGGCAGGAGGCCATCGACCGCTTCCTCGATCGCGTGCAGCTCTTCGCGCGCGCCGTGAGCCTCGGCTCGGTGGAGTCGCTCATCACCCAGCCGGTGGCGGCCGTGCACCGCTTCGTGCCGCCCGAGTTCCAGGCGATGGGCGGCATCACCACCGACCTCGTGCGCATCGCGGTCGGCATCGAGGACGCAGACGATCTGATCCGGGACCTCGAGCAGGCCCTGGCCTGAACGTAGCGAGACTCCGCAGGAAAGGATGGTAGATCCCTGGACACCGAGCTCCACCTGGCGCCGCTCGCCTCGCTCGAGGCGAGCTTCGCCCGTGACGAACACCTGGTCGAGGGCCAGGCCGCCGCGAAGGGGCGACTCTGGCGGCACGGTCCGAGCCTCGTGCCAGGCATGCGCGACATGCGCCTGCCCAGGGCGGATGCGGCCGTCGCCCACTTCCGCGCCCGCGGCTACGAGGTGCACCTGCGCTCCTCCGGCGGGCGGCTCGTCGTCCTCGACGAGGGTGTCCTGAACGTCGCGATCGCCTACGCCGGTGAGCGCCTGCCCTCCGTCGAGGCAGGCTTTCAACTGATGGCTGAGGTGCTCTCGCAGGCTCTCGGGGAGCTCGGTCTCGAGCCTCTCGTCGGCGAAGTGGCGGGCAGCATCTGCTCCGGCCGCTACGACCTCTCGCTTGGCGGGCGCAAGGTGGCGGGCCTGTCGCAGCGTCGGCGCCGCAACTTCGCCCTCGTCCACGCCTTCCTGCTCGTCGAGGGCGAGGGACGCCTGCGGGAGGATCTCGCGGCCTCCTTCTACCAGCTGGCTGGCGCATCGCCCGAGGAGGGCGTCTGGCCGGGCACCATGGCGGCGCTCGCGGAGTTCCGCCACGGCATGACGATCGCCTTGGCGGCCGAGGCGCTGTCAGGGGTACTCACCCGGCTCTGACAGGCGGCACACCGCACGTCTGCTGCCGCAAGGACAGGGCACCCCGGGGGCCATGTCCTTGCGCCGTCACTGGGACGCTGCGCCATCATGCCACCGGTACCCACGGCCATCTTGAACGTGCGCGCGGATAGCATAGACTGGAAGCCGGAGGCTTGCCATGCACAGACGCGTCCTCACGGTAGGCTTGGTCGCGCTCGGCGCCCTGTCGGCTGGTTGCGCGTCGCATCCCGTTACCGCGCCTGATGCGGCGACGCGCGGCGCAGCCGCGCGTACGCACGCGGCCTGCCCTGACCCGCGAACCGTCTACCTGTTCCGCGCGACGGGCGGCATGGCAAGCCAAGAGAGCATGACGTGGCTCCGTCTTTCCCTGCCGAACCTGCCTGGCGAGTCCAATGACCTTCTCGAAGCCGTAGTCCCGTCCGCGACGACCTGGACCCTCAGGGATCTCCGCGTGGACCGCCGCGATGGCGAGAGGATCGCGGCCTTCATGCAGGATGCGAGCCGCAGCAATCCGGCCATGTACGACTATGAGAACCCGAGCGTTGTCGCGGCGAACGTCTGCTTCACCGCGTGGAACCGGGTGCGGGTGCTCAGGCTCTCGGTGGCGTCGGGCGAAGCGGCCGCTCGCGCCGGGCATCTGACGCGCGGCTTCTACGGCGTCGCGCCGACCACCGTGAAGCCGGGCGGCGCCATCACGCTCCTGCTCCTGCAAGGCAGCAATGACGATGCCCTCTACCTCCACCCCTGGAGCGGAACGGTGCAGTGGTACGCGGTGCCGTACGGAAAGATCGCGGCCTATCCCGTCTCCATCGCCCGGACCTCGACCGGCACGATGGACATCTTGCGCATCGGGCTGCCGCAGGGTCTACCGAGCGGTCGATACTTTCTCGCGCTCCTGCCGCAGCAGGTGGTCGAGCATCTCGGCCCCGGCTTCATGAACGGCAATTCGGACGGAGACTTCAGCTTCCAGGTACAATAGCCGTCGTGCCACAGCGAAGGAGCGGGAGGTGCCGCGCGGCACCTCCCGCTCCTTGCGTGCCCTGTTCAGGAGATCAGCTTCTCCACCTTGATGGCGCAGACCTTGTATTCGCCCGTGCCGCTCACGGGGTCGACGAGGTGGCTCGTCAAGGCGTTCGACGGGCTGCCGGCGTGGTGGAAGCTCATCCAGACCATGCCGGGCGGCACGCGGTCCGTGATCTCGATCGCCGTCTCGATCTCGCCGCGCCTGGACGTGACGCGCACGCGGCTGTCGGCCTCCAGGCCGAGGGCGTGGGCGTCCTCCGGATTGATCCAGGCGTGCTCCTCGCCCCAGAGGGCCATGATGCCGGGCGAGTAGGCCGTCGTGACGTTGTAGTGCTCACGCACGCGACCGGTGCTGAGCAGGAAGGGGTATGCCTCGTCCGGCAGTTCGCCCGGTGGGACGTGGTCGATCGCCTGGAAGCGGCCCTTGCCGCGGCTGAACTTGCCGACGTGCAGGATCGGCGTGCCCGGATGATCCGGCGTCGGGCAGGGCCAGTGCAGCCCGTCGCGTTCGATCCGCGGGTAGCTGATGCCGGCGTAGGAAGGTGTCAGGGCGGCCATCTCGTCGAAGATCTCGGACGCGTCGCGGTAGCGGGCCGGCATGCCCATGCGCGTCATGATCTCCGCGACCGTCTCCCAGTCGGCGAGACCCGCCAGCGGCTCGACCGCCTTGCGCACCCGCTGGACGCGGCGCTCGGTGTTCGTGAAGGTGCCGTCGCACTCGGCGAAGCTGCCGCCTGGCAGCACGACGTCCGCGTACTGCGCGGTCTCCGTCAGGAAGAGCTCCTGCACCACGAGGAACTCGAGCTTCTCGAGCCCCGCGCGGATGTGGTTCGTGTTCGGGTCCGAGAGCACGGGGTTCTCGCCGAGGATGTACATCGCCTTGAGCTCGCCGCGGTGCGCCGCGTCGAACATCTCCGGGATCTTGAGGCCGATCTCGCCCGAAAGCGGGACGCCCCAGGCCTGCTCGAACTTGGCCTGGATCTCTGGCACGTTCACGTTCTGGTAACCGGGGTAGACGTTCGGCAGGGCGCCCATGTCGCAGGCTCCCTGGACGTTGTTCTGCCCCCGGATCGGGTTGACGCCAGTGCCGGGGCGCCCGAGATGCCCGGTGAGCATGGCGAGGTTGGCGCAGCTCATCACGTTCATCGTCCCCGAGACGTGCTCCGTGATGCCGAGGGTGTAGTAGAGCGCGGCGCGGTCGGTGGTCGCGTAGAGGCGCGCCGCGGAGAAGAGCAGCTCGACCGGGACGCCGGTGATCTCGGAGACGCGCTCGGGCGTGTAGCTCTCCAGTGTGTCGCGAAGTTCCTCGAAATTCTCGCAGCGCTCCTCGATGAACGCGCGGTCCTCGAGCCCCTCCTTGAGGATGATCTGCATGAGCCCGTTCAGGAGGGCGATGTCGGTTCCAGGCTTGAGCTGCAGCCAGTAGTCCGCAAGGTCCGCAAGCTCCGTCCGCCGCGGATCCACGACGATCAACCGGGCGCCCTGTCGGCGCGCCTTCAGCATCCTGTAGCCGATCACGGGATGGGCTTCCGTCGTGTTGGTGCCGATCAGGAGGAGGAGCTCCGCCTGGTCGATGTCGGCGATCGGGTTCGTCATCGCGCCGCTGCCGAATGTGGTGGCCAGACCGGCCACCGTCGGGGCGTGTCAGGTACGGGCACAATGGTCGACGCTGTTGGTGCCCATCACCCCCCGCGCGAACTTCTGCACGAGATAGTTCGTCTCGTTCGTCGTCCTGGCGGAGCTGAGTGCCCCGAACGCCTGCGATCCGTAGCGCTGGCGGATCTCGCCGAGGCGGCTTGCGACGAAGTAGAGCGCCTCGTCCCAGGATGCCTCCTCGAAGCGCCCATCTCGCTTGATCAGGGGCTTTGTCAGGCGCTTCGGGCTGTTGATGTAGTCCCAGCCGAACCGCCCCTTGACGCACATGGCGCGGTCGTTGACGGTTCCATCCGTCGAGGTGACGCCGACCACCCTGCCGTCCTTGACGTTCAGGTCCACGGTGCAGCCGACGCCGCAGAAGGAGCAGGTCGTGCGGACCTTCTCCATCTCCCAGGTGCGTCCCTGGCCCTGCATGCCCTTCTCCGTCAGGGCACCGGTCGGGCAGACGGCGACGCAGTTGCCGCAGAAGATGCAGTCCGACTCCAGGTACGATGTGTCGCCGAACGGCGTCGCCTTGGTGTCGAAACCTTTGAAGGCGAAACCGAGCACGTTCTTGCCGGTGACCTCCTGGCAGGCGCGCACGCACTTGCCACAGAGGATGCACTTGTTCATGTCCCGCACGATGAACGGATTGCTGTCGTCCAGCTCGTAGTGGTGCTCCGCGCCGGCGAAGGCGCCCTTGCGCACGCCGTAGGCGTACGCGTACTCGGCAAGCTTGCAACTCCCCATCTTCTCGCACGTCAGGCAGTCCGCCGGATGGTCGCTGAGCAGCAGCTCGAGCACCGTCCTGCGGGACTCCTGCACGCGCGGGGTGCCGGTGCGGACGACCATCTCCGGCGTCACCTTCGTCGTGCACGACGCGCGCAGATTGCGCATGCCGTCGATCTCGACGACGCAGAGACGGCAGGTTCCCACGGCGCCCAGCACGGGGTCGTGGCAGAGCCGCGGAATGTCGATCCCGATCAGCTCAGCGGCTTCGAGGACTGAAGTCCCCTCGGGAACCTCGATCCGCTGGCCATCGATGGTGACGGGAATGAGATCCACAAGTCTCACGCTCTCTTCCCTGAGAAAAGGCTGACGGCAAGGAGGCGGCCCGTCCCGAAGACTACGTCAAATCAGTGGACCCGCTCTCGCTGCCCTATCTGACCTTGCATCAGTCGGGCGCAGGGAACCACGTCCGTTCGGACCATGTGTGTTCCCCTCGCACCGACGATGGATCGAGCGTCAGCCAGGCGGCGGCGCGCCGCGCAGGACGCCGAGCTCCCCGCCGATGCGCCCGCCATGGGACATGCGGCGCGGCAAAGCGCCCATGGCGACAAGGCAGGGCGGACCAAAGTTGCCCGGATGTACCGCGCCGCCGCGTCAGGCGTCCGCTGGCCCGTTGTCGCCCGCCCGGTCCGGCTTTCGCCCGGCGCGTCAGCCGCTTCTCCCGATGTCTGCGCCATGCTGCCATCACCTCCGCAGCGGTGTCCGCCGGATGGCCGCACGCCTATGCGTCTGGCCAAACGCGCGCAAATCGTCGCGGACGGACGTCATACGCGACACAACCAGCAACCTCGCCATATGGTGCTCCTGGTTGGTTCGCACGCCATCCGCGGCCCAGAATCTCTGTCGTCCGGCGTTCAAACAAGGCCCCATTATTTGGACCGTCCAGAGGCCTGAATGTATATCTGCGAAGCGCTTTGCGCCTCATCATGTAGATGGAGGTGCATGTGTATGTTCTGGGTATTGGCGATCGCCGCGATCATCGTTGCGGGAGCAGTCGTCAGCCAGGCACAGGAGGCCCGCCACTCCTAAGCGAGACGTACGTCTCCAGGGTGCAAGCCCGCCGGACAGGACTTCGCCGAGTCCGGCGCACCAACCGAGCGCCGCAGTTCTGCGGCCAGAGGCCTTCTCGCCAAAGGACATTCGCAACGTCCCTTTCACGGCTGTCTGACCGTCCCGCGGCCACAAAGCCGCCAGCGGCTTGACCATGGCGGCACCAGGCCCCGTCTCCAGATCGGAGACGGGGCTTGTGCGTGCCCGCGAGGCGAGGCGTTCGGCCGTGCGGCGGAGGTTGCGCAACGCCTGGGAGTCAGGGGCATGTGGGTGCCCCGAAGCCAACGCCGTCCGAAAGCGTCGCGTCAACCCGGGCACGCAGACGTCCGGGCCCGGCGTGGCCAGCGACCACGGCCGCGACTCCCGTTGGCTGGGGACGGCCGCCCACCGGTGACTGGACGCCTCGGGGCGGCGTCCAACGGCGCACCCTCAAGCGGGAACACACCGGACCCACGACGGCTTTCAAAGGTTTTGGCCTGCAAAAGCGAACTAGTTCCCCAGGGAGGACTGATCCTAGTGTCCGTCGTGATGCTGACCGAGGCTGAGATCCGCGGAATCATCGGCCACCGCGAGGCGATCGACCTCGTGCGCCGGGCGTTCGCGCAGCACAGCCGCGGCGAGGTGATCCTGCCCGCGGTGATGAGCTTCGACTTCAGAGAGGTGGCCGGCGAAACCCACGTCAAGGGTGCGCATCTCAAGGGATCCCCGTACTTTTCCGTCAAGGTCGCCTCCGGCTTCTACCGGAACCCAGAGCGGGGACTTCCCGTCGGTTCGGGCATGGTTTCGGTCTTCGACGCCACGACCGGGCAGCTCAGGGCCGTGCTCTTCGACAACGGCTTTCTCACGGATCTGCGCACCGCGGCGTCCGGGGCGGTCGCGGCGGATGTCCTGGCCCGGCATGACGTTCAGTCGGTCGGCGTGCTCGGCTGCGGCATCCAGGCCGCCTATCAGCTCGCGGCGCTGCTCGAGGTGCGCTCGCCGCGCCGGGTCGTCGTCTACTGCCGCACCCGCGTCAACGCCGAGGCCTACGCGGCGACCGTCGCCAAGGCGCACGGGCTCGAGGCGGCCGTCGCGTCAGCTCCGGCCCAGGCGGTCGCGGGCGTGGACATCTGCATCACGACCACGCCCTCGCGGACCCCCATCGTCCGCTCCTCCTGGCTGCGGCCAGGCGTGCACATCACGGCGATCGGCTCCGACATGCCCCACAAGCAGGAGCTGGACGCGGACGTCCTCGCGCGGGCGGACAAGGTCGCCGTGGACAGCGTCGCGCAGGCCAGCCGCCAGGGCGAGCTGCACCATGCCCTTGATGCGGGTCTGCTCGGCCCCGCCGGCGTCTACGCGGAGCTGGGCGAAATCGTCGCCGGCATGAAGCCCGGCAGGGAGCGCCCCGACGAGATCACGGTGGCGGACCTGACCGGCATCGGCGTCCTCGACGCAGCCGTCGCGGGTTACGTGACCGAAATCGCCCTGGCGCACGGCATCGGCCACAGCCTCGAGGTCTGACCAACACGCCGAGTCCACCAGTACGTGACGTGGAGGTTCCGCCGCAGGCACAGCGCCGGCAGTTCACGGCGGAGTATCAGCAGAGGATTCTCGATGAGACGAACCTGGCTACGGCTTGGCAGCGGAACGCCCGGCATACGGTCTGCCCTTCTGCGCCCTAGGGGGTCATGATGTAGTAAGGATGTTCTGACGAGGCTCGCGGAGTCGACAGGGCATGTTCCGGTATTCAGTTCGTATTTCCATAGACATTGAGCGCCTCAGCCCACATCCGAGCCCTTTCATACTTCCACGAACGCCCTTAGGAAATATAGACAGTTTAAGATTCCTTAAGGTATGATCTTTGCGGGTCGACAACAGGGGAGAAGGGGAGCGTCGGGCCCTGTCGGCGGTGCCGCCAGAGCGACCCCGGCAACGCGAGGGGCCCCATCGTGGCTGGAGGAAGGTGTTGTGGAAAGTGGGCATTGGCAAGAGGGCAGCACATCGGGTGATCGGTGTCCTGGCGACTGCGTCCATGGCGTTCGCCCTCAGTGGAGGCGGTGGATTCTTCGCTGGGCAGGTGGCCGCATCTCCCAGCGGAACGATCCACTACGCGGAGAACAGCAGCATCCCAACGCTTGACCCTGCTTCCTGGAGTGGTGTCACCGAGCAGCGGCCGATGTCCATGATCTATGACACGCTCGTGGAGTACAACGAGACGAACGTCGGCCTGCATCCTGCGCTCGCGTCGAGCTACACCGTGTCGCCGGACGGCCTTACGTATACCTTTCACCTGCGTTCCGGGGTGAAGTTCTCGAACGGCGACCCTGTCACCGCCGAGGACGTCATCTATAGCCTGAACCGCATCACGTCGAGCGACCCCTTGGGCGCTGGCGCGGCGCCCTACAGCGGCGCCTACACCGACATCGTCGGCTTCCAGCAGTGGATGAAGAGCGGCAAGCCGGCCGTGCCCGGCCAGCCCGGGCTTTCCGGTGTCACGTCGCCCGCCCCGGGCATCGTGCAGATCAAGCTCGCGGCGCCGCAGCCTTACTTCCTCAACGAGATGGCCCTGTCGTCCGCCGACATCCTCGACCCGCGGATCGTGCAGGAGTACGGCAAGAGCTACGAACTGCACGCCATCGGCACCGGGCCTTATAAGCTCCTCTCGTGGCACCAGGGCACCCAGATGATCTTGGTTGCGAACCCAGGTTCCTGGCGCGGTACGCCGTCGATCGCCAAGATCATCATCGATGAGAACGTCAACTCGGACCTGCAGCTCCTGCGCTTCGAGAAGGGCGAATATGACCTGATGAACGGCCCCCTGCCGTCCGAGGTCTACGCGAAGGTCCTTTCGCAGCCGAGCCTGCGCAAGCTCTACCATACAGCGCCGATGAACGGCGTTCTCTACTTCGCGTTCAACTTCACGAAGCCGCCCTTCAACAACCTCGACATGCGCCTCGCGGTGAATTATGCGGTCAACAAGGCCCTCTTGGTGCGCGACATCACGAACGGGCGCGCCACGATCATGTCTCAGCCCGTG
>JAJYSZ010000188.1 GCA_021793315.1 Bacillota bacterium
ACCGCTCGATGCGCCAGCGTTATGCCGAGGCGCGGATTATGCCGAGGCGGGACTGGCAAGTCCTCGGGCTGGCGGACCTCGGCTCTGAAAACTCGGCATAATTACAGAGCCTCCAAGAAGGCGAGGATGGCGTCGGGCGGCTGGTAGCGCCCTATGGGTGCGTCGGGAGGGGTAGTCCGCGCCAGGGCCCGTTCTTTGAGCGCGAGGTCGGCGTGCAGGTAGATCTGTGTGGTCTGTGGACTTTCGTGGCCAAGCCAGAGTGCGATGGTCGAAATGTCCACTCCGGCGCGCAGGAGTTGCATGGCGCAGGTGTGGCGCAGCACGTGTGGAGAGACCTTCTTGTGCGCCAAGGACGGGCAGCGAGCACTTGCGGTCCTAGCATGCTTGGACACGATGAGGGCGACGGCGTCACGGGTGAGCGGTTTGCCGCTGGGGCCAGGGAAAAGAGGTGTTGCCGGTTGTCCCTGCGTCTCAGCCAACCATGTCCGCAACACCGCAACCGTCAGGTCTGTCAGCGGTGTGACGCGCTCCTTACGGCCCTTCCCGCGACACCGCACGTGTGGCCCAGTGCCCAATCGCGCGTCCTGGCAATTGAGAGAAATGAGCTCCGAGACGCGCAAGCCCGTCTGGATAGCTAGGACAAGCATCGCATGGTCACGCCGTCCCACCCGGCGATCGCGGTTAGGCGCCGCCAAGAGGGCCGCGACCTCAGGCGGTTCAAGAAAGGTGACGAGGTTGCGCTCTCCGCGCTTCTGCGGGATGGCGAGCACACGCTGGATCAACGCGGCGTGTTCCGGGTGGCGTAGCGCCGCAAACCTGAACAGGGAGTGCACAGCGGCCAGTCGGGCGTTACGGGTGCGGGTGCTGTTGTGACGCTTGGTCTCCAGTTGCTCGAGGAATGAGGTGATCAGGGGGGCGTCCAAGTCATCCCAGTCGAGTTGGGATGGCGCACGCCCCGTCGCCTGCTGGGCGAATGCAAGCAGCAGCCGGAAGGTGTCGCGGTAGGCGGCGACCGTGTGCTGACTGACCCGACGCTGACCCACCAGCCATTGGGTGAAGAAACTCTGCAGCGTTGGAGCCAGCAGGCTCATGAGGATTCTCCTCCTTCTAGCGTACGTTGGAGTCTCTGTGCCGCTAGCGACAGAAGTTCCGGCGTTCCGGAGAGATACCAGTACGTGCTGGCGGGATCGACGTGTCCCAGGTAGGTGGACAACAGGGGGAGGCGGGGGCTCACGTCAAGCCCCGCACGGTACCAATCGAGGACAGTCCGGACGGCGAAGGTATGCCGGAAATCGTGAAGCCGCGGGCGTCGCGAGGACGTGTTATCCAGTGCCGCTCTGCGCACCAGACGGCGATAGGTTTGGTCGACGGCATCGGGGATGAGCCGCTTCCCCGCTTGTGAGACAAAGAAAGTCGGACTGCTGGGACGAGGAATCAAGGCGTCGCGCTGCCTGCTATATGAAGCCAGGGCGGCGATCGTCGTTGCATGGAGCGCGACCTCGCGGACCTTGCCGAATTTCGTATCGCGCACAGTGAGTAAGGAATGGTCCCAATCCACGTCCGTCCGATCAAGCCGAATGGCCTCACCTGGGCGCATCCCAGTCACGAAGAGCAGGCCGATCAGCGTGGCGTACGTGGCACGCGAGATCGTATGCAGTGCCCGCGTGGCCTGCAAGAGGGCAGCGACCTCCGCATCGGTATAGATGTGTGGGGTGGCGCGATGGCTGGCACGCGGAAGCAGCACGGCGGGCGGGACCTCCGTCTTCGGATCAATCACTTGAAGGTAGCGGGCAAACTGGCGTGCCGCACCCAGACGGTCGGCGCGCCAGTTTGCACTTTCCTTTGTGTCTGTCGCCCACGCAACCGCAAGTTCCGTCGTGATCGTGGTGGCGCCCTCGGACTCCAAGAAGCGCACAAACGAACGCAGCATACATTCCTGCCGTTGCAGCTTGAAGCCCAACGCACGACGTGCCGCGAGATAATCTTCCAGGCACTGGCGAATCGTGCTCATGAGGCATCACCCGGCCACGGCCTGACCAGTTCCGCAAGCGAGGTGCGGTCCACCTTGGCATAAATGGCGGTGGTCTGCAGGTTATGATGGCGCAGGACTTGGCCGATCTCATTGAGATCGGCACCGGCACGGAGCATTTGGGTGGCCGCGGTGTGACGCAGGCAATGCGCGTGCACTGAGGGCAATCCGGCACGGTTGCACGCGCGTCGCACCAAGCGTGAAACCGCCTGCCGGGTGAGCTCGCGGTGGGGTGCGGGAAGACGCGTGAACACCTGCGGTGCTTTGCTTGCAGGTCGGCCTTGCGTCAGCCACGCCACAATGGCTTGTCCCACGTCGGCCGGCAATGGCAAGCGATCGGTACGAGACCCCTTGCCACGTATTGTTATCTCTCCATGCCGCCAGTCGATATCGCTCAACTGCAACGCCGTCACTTCACCGGCCCGCAAGCCGAGGCGCACGAAGATCGTCAGGACGGCAAGGTCGCGCCGCCCCATCACGGTACTCTCGTCGCAGGTTTCCAGCAGGCGCTTCACCTGACTCGGTTCGAGCGCCTTAGGCAAGGTGCTCAGCCGCCAGTGCGCTACCGCTGGCACGGCTTGATCGAGCGGTTTGGAGACCTTGCCCGTCACATGGAGGAAACGCAGATAGGCGCGCGTACCATTGACGAAAACCTTCGCGGACGCGGCCGAACGTTGTTTCGCTTGACGAACGATGAACGCGGCGACGTCGCTCACCCCTGGTTCCTTCGAACCCCCGTCCCCGCATTTGGGTTGCTCGCTGAGAAAGACGCGGGCAGTCTGCAAATAAAGATCGACGGTGCTCGAGGAGAGGCCCCGTTCCCTAGTGAGGTACGTTCGGTATTCTTCAAGAACACCATCCAGGCCGGTAGCCTTTGGCCGGACTGGCGAAGGCTCCGGTACCACACCCCGATGACGCAAGTAACTCATCACCGGTGCCATCGCAGCCGGCGAGACCCAGTGTTTATAACCCTGGATCCGCCGCTGCTCAAGGAAGCCATCCACCACTTCCGACGTCAGTTCGTCCAGTTCCATCCCCGTTTCCAGCATCCACTGGCTGACAAGCGACACCAACCGCATGGCCTGCCACGCACCCGTTGGGGAATACCCCTGCTCCTTGAGATTCGCGCAGAAGCCCGAGGCAAAAGGTGCAAGTGGTCCCCTCATCCGTACCTCTAACATGAAACCCCCTCCTTCCCGGATTCATCCGGATCGGAAGGGGTTCGCCCGCGTGACTCGGGTCCCTGATTATGCCGAGTTTTCAGAGCCGAGGTCCGCCAGCCCGAGGACTTGCCAGTCCCGCCTCGGCATAATCCGCGCCTCGGCATAACGCTGGTTATGCG
>JAJYSZ010000189.1 GCA_021793315.1 Bacillota bacterium
TGGAAGATGCCCGCATGGTGCAAGGCCTCGGCCACCGAGAGGTAGGCGTCGTGAAGGGCCACATACTTCCCGACCAGCGCCACCCGCACGCGCTTTGAGGCCCTTTCTCGCCGCTCCACCATGGAACGCCAGTCCCTGAGGTCCGGCGCGCGGTCCAAAAGCCCGAGCCTTTCGCAGACAATGCGGCCGAGGCCCGCTTCCTCGAGGATGAGCGGCGCCGCGTAGATCGTGCCGGGGGCGTCCGGGTTCGGCACGACAGCTTCGCGGTCGACGTCGCAGAAGAGCGCGATCTTGTCGAGCAGGTCCTTCGCGAGCGGCTTCTGGGACCTGGCCACGATGATGTCCGGCGTGATGCCGATCGAGCGCAACTCCTTGACGGAGTGCTGGGTCGGCTTCGTCTTCGCCTCGCCCGACGCCTCGAGGTAGGGCACGAGCGTCACATGGATGTAGAGCGCGTCCTGGCGCCCGACGTCATACTTCAGCTGCCGGATCGCCTCGAGGAACGGCAGCGACTCGATGTCGCCGACCGTGCCGCCGATCTCGCAGATCAGGATCTCGGCTCCCGAAGCCTCCTGCGCCCGCTTGATCCAATCCTTGATTTCATTCGTGACATGCGGGATGACCTGCACCGTGCCGCCAAGGTAGTCGCCACGGCGCTCCTTCTCGATCACCCGGCCATAGATCTTCCCCGTCGTGGCGTTCGAGAGCTTGCCGAGCGAGACATCCATGAACCGCTCATAGTGGCCGAGATCGAGGTCGGTCTCGGCGCCGTCGTCGGTGACGAAGACCTCACCGTGCTGCAGGGGGCTCATCGTGCCCGGGTCCACGTTTAAATAGGGATCAAGCTTCTGCGCCGTTACGCTGAAACCTCTGGCCTTAAGGAGCCGGCCGAGCGACGCGGCGGTGATCCCCTTGCCGAGGCCTGAGACGACGCCACCGGTAATGAAGATGAACTTGGCCACGCGAGATTCCCTCCGCTTCCCCAAAGCCCTGGGGGCAATAAAAAGAGCGGGCCGCCAGGGCCCGTAGAGCATTCTACGGAGCCCAGGCGGCCGCCGTCAATCCCATTCCTCCGCTGCCTCGGCGCCGTCGCCGTCGGCCTCGTCCTCCGCTGCCTGCTTCGCTCGATGCACCGCAAGCGCCTTGCCCGCCCGCGAGGGCTTGGGCTTCGGCAGCCATTCCTTGAGGGCCCAGGTTCCGTGCTGCCCGGGCAGGAAGCGGTTGTCGAGGCTGATCTCCGTCTGCAGCGCAGCGAGCTGCTCCGCGTCCTCGGGATCTCCACCTATGGCCCGCAGGGTGTCCTGGAGGAGCGCCCGTGCGGTGATCGGTGCGCCGCTCTGGCGCAAGAGATCGGCGGCGACGTCGAGTGGTTCGAGATTCCCGACCGCCTTTTCCATCGCCATTCCTCCTCATGCCAAGAAGGCGCTTGGCAACTTCCCATCTACTTTATCGCCCGGGGCGATCGGAGGCAAGAAAAACTGGCAGCTTCGCCGCCGGCCGCAACCCACGTGACATAGCACCGAAACGCAGGTCCTGAACCGGGCTCGCACCTGGGTATCTGCGTAGGCATTTGCCAGGTTGGCGCCACTCCAGACGCTCGAGACCCCCGCGCCCACCGGGACCCAGCAGGCTTTTGCCCCCACTGCAGCGTGGCCGCTGCAGCCCAGGCGGCAGGCGCTGCGCGGTCGCCTCTTTCGCGCGCCGGCTCCGGCAGCCACACCCCTTCCCACGGCCGGTTGGCGGTCGCCCCTCTGCCATCTGCGCAGGCAGAGCCCCTGGAAAAGCAGCAACTTGGGCGCGTCCCGAGGCTGCTAAATCTTTGTGAAATCCTTAACACAAAGTTCGCGGAGATGCGCTAGACTGGGCTCGGCGGAGATGAGGAGCCTCAAGCGGATGGAAGCGAGAACCATCGGGGCTACCCAAGTTCGCCAATGCACAAGCGGCATGCGATCCGAGATCGCGGGAGACCTCGAAGCTGTCAAGATGCCGCACGGTCATAGTGGTCTGCCCGGCTGGATGCGTCCAGTCGGCAGAGAGGAGGGAATGGGATATGGTACACACAGAGCTTAGGGGACCGGCCGGGGCCTTTGAGTGGACCCGCAGGCTCCGCGTCGGCGAGGCCTGGATCGTCAACGGCGGCTTCCTGGCCGCCGGGCCGAACGTCCTGCAGGCTGTCCCCAAGGAACGCGAGCAGGTCGAGCGCCACCTGAGCCAGGGACAAGGCGACGGTCCGAGCCTCGGTCGGCAACTCAGCCTGATGTGGCATCGGCCCTGCTGATCGCAGCCAAATACCAGATGGGTCGCAAGAGCGCGGCCCCCGCCAAGGGGGCCTGCGCTCTCCTTTCGGCGCTCCGGGCCGGCCGAGCCCACGCACGCGCCTGCGGAAGACAAACGCCAGGGGCGGGGCACCTGCGCATCCGGAGGCGCGCCTGCAGACGCCCAAGGCACCTAAAACGGCGCAGCCCTGAAAGGGGGCCGCGCCGCCGTGTCACCTGTCTGCCCTTCGGGGGGCGGCATGTACCGTCCTCGCTACATGCGCTCGGGTGCCGACACGCCGAGCAGCCCGAGGAGCTGTCCGATCGCCGCCTGCGTCGCCCGCGCGAGCCCCAGGCGTGACGCCGAGAGGCTCGGCTCGACGCCGAGGACGCGGTTGCGGTTGTAGAAGGAGTGGAAGGCCTGCGCGAGCTCCATGGCCAGGCGCGTCAGGCGGTGGGGCTCCCGGTGCGCCGCGGCGTCGCGGATCTCCTCCGGCAGCTGCCCGAGGCGGCGCAGCAGGTCCTCCTCCTCGGAGGACGTCAGGAGGGCGTAGTCCGGGGCGGCCGTGACGTCTCCCGCCTGGCGCAGGATCGAGGCGATGCGCGCGTGCGCG
The DNA here is from genome assembly GCA_021793315.1 of Bacillota bacterium. Classification (GTDB taxonomy): domain Bacteria; phylum Bacillota; class Sulfobacillia; order JAJZYS01; family JAJYTV01; genus JAJZQO01. The sequence continues at coordinate 2,870 of JAJYSZ010000189.1, forward strand.
TACTGCACGTAGTAGACGGGGTTTTCGGAAGACTCCTCCTTGGCCAGGGCGAGGTCGAAGTCGAGCGGGGTGTCGTGCGAGCGCATGAGAAAGAGGAAGCGCGCCGCGTCGGTGCCCACGTCGTCCAAAAGCTCGTCGATCGTCAAGATCTCGCCCGCGCGCTTCGACATGGACTGCACCTCGCCGTGGCGCAAAAAGCGCACCCACTGCACGAGCAGCACCTCGAAGCTCTTCGGGTCGTGTCCGAGCGCCTCCATCGCGGCGCGCATGCGCGCGACGTAGCCGTGATGGTCCGGCCCCAGCAGGTCGATGGCTCGCTCGTAGCCGCGGCTGTACTTGGACTCGTGGTAGCCGATGTCCGGCGCGAAGTAGGTGAACTCCCCGTCAGACTTCCTGAGCACCCGGTCCTTGTCGTCGCCGAAGTCGGTCGTCTTGAGCCAGAGCGCCCCCTCGGCCTCGTAGG
>JAJYSZ010000190.1 GCA_021793315.1 Bacillota bacterium
AACCACCGCCATAACTCCACCCTTGGCCCGAGATTCGATTTCCCGTGACAAGGGTCACCCGAGTTGCCTAATCTGCCGGTGTACCCACACACGTTGAAAACTAGGGAGAAGCGATGCCCCCCGCCCGCGAACCCTTGGACCCCCGGGTCTCGATGTGGCAGTTCCTGGCTTTCTACATGCGTTTCATGAGAGAGAAGGCCGACCTGTCACTTGCCCAGTGCGGCCAGATCATCGGCGTAGCGCGATCAACTGTTTCCAACATGGAAGCAGGCAGGCGGCGCCCTCAGGACGATCAAATGCGGCTTCTCGACAAGCACTACGGGACAGGTCTGCTTTTTCAGCTGATCCTCTGGTTCGCCCGAATGGCTCATGATCCGGATTGGGCACGTCAGTGCATGGAGTACGAGAAGCAGGCGACGGCGATCAAGACCTACCACGGCAAGGCGATACCCCGGCCGTTCCAAACCGAGGGCTACATCCGTGCTCTCCTCGAATCAGGTTCGACCAAGGACATCGACGCCGGGGTCGCCATGCGCATGAAGCGGCAACGCTTGATCTTGGAACGTCCAGATGCTCCCACCTTGTGGATGCTCGTGGACGAGAATGTTCTGGCCTCCCCCATCGGCGGCGCTGAGGTCATGAAGCACCAGCTAGAGCACCTGCTCGACATGGCAGGCAGCCAAAACGTCATCATGCGCGTCGTGCCGACTGCGGCTGGCGCCCATCAGGGGTTCGACGGACCGTTCCAAGTCATATGTCTGGAAGAGCGGGACGTCGCCTATGCCGGCGCCCAGCACGGTGGACGCTTGGTCGAGGGCCCCATCGAGGTAAGGGACTTTTCGACTAGATTCGAACGCATCGGCGCGAAGGCCCTCCCTGAAGACGCCTCACGTGCTCTTGTCGAGAAGTACTTGGAGCAGTACACATGAACGTGCAGTGGCGAAAGAGCAGCTACAGCGGCGGAGTTGATGACCATCAGTGCGTCGAGCTGGGACGACTCGCACCAGGCACCAGGATCGCCGTGCGAGACAGCAAAGATCCTGACGGAGCCCGCCTCACCCTGACTGTCGCCGCGTTCGCCGACCTCATCAAGCAGCTCAAGCAGCACCCACCACGCTGACCGCCCCGCCCGCAGGGCGGAGGGGCAGGTGCACTCTCTGTCGGCCCACGTCGAGCCAGGGCGGATGGCAACAGGCACACCCCGGTCGTGCTCGGGGAAGACCTGCCCCCGCCCTCGAAGGCACCCTCCCCACCCGCGACTTCTGACCCCGCCGCCGGCAGCCGCAGCGATCGCCCGGTCACCGGACAACCGCCCGGCGGCCGAATGCAGAGCACAGCACCGAGCCGTAAGAGAAGGGGGCCGGACGGTGAGCACCGGACGCCGCTGGCAGGACATCAAGGCCGATGCACACCGCCGCTACCCCGAACTGGCCGACCCCGAGCGCCAGGCACGCGCCCGCGCCGAACTGGACGCCTACATCGCCGGCAACCCTTGTTCCCTGACCGCCTCCGCGAGGCCTTCGCGCACTCGACGTGATGCCTGAGCTGGGCCGCGTCCTGCAAAGCGGCCCCCACATACGCCTCCAGCCCCACCACCTGGTGCCGCCTCAACCCCGGCGACACCTCATAAACGCCAACTGACGAGATCGCGACCACGCGATCACCTCAGGAGCGGGAGCCATGGGCCGGGGCGACTGGTCGTTATGCGCGGGACTGCCGGGACAGGATGTCGGAGGCTGTGGCGAGGTCGTCCGCCCACTCCGCGTCGTGGTCGCGCTCAAAGGCGCTGATCAGCCGGTCGGCCACCTCCTCGCGGCACAGCCATACGGTCAAGCTCTTGCGGCGAGCATCAGCGAAGTCGTGTTCGGTCACCAGCTGGGCAAGGTGTCGATCTGCGGCCGGAACGAAGGTCGCGTCCCAGACGGCGAGATACTTTTCGATGCCGTCCCCGGTCATCGCGGCGGCTTCAAGAAATGTGGCGGCGTCAGGGAACGCACCGATCCTTGAGGGAAACTCCTTCAGCAAGGATCGCCAGACCGCATCGAGATAATCCTTGATCGCCTGCTGCTCGGCCGCAGGCCAGCTGCGCCACTCTTCCTTGGCCACAGTGGACAGGACGATGCTCCCGTCGAGCTCCCCAGACGTCACCATGCGCTCGAACAGCAGAGGAAGCAGGCTCTTCACATCGTCGCGGCCGCCCACCGTGCCGCCCAGCCGGAGACTCAGCGAGAAGAGGTCGTGCTCGTCAACGGGCGTCGCAGGGCGGCAATGGGGACAGCCGTCAAGCACCGCTCGACGCGGATACGACGCGAAGACCTCCTCAACTCGCGCCAACACGACCGCGAGTTCTTCGTCCATGTTCCCAAGACTCTCCATCGCCACCACTTTGCTTGGCACGCTGAGGCGGTCTGAAATAAGCCCTCTTCGCCACCGCAACCACTGAAAACATGACCGCCACAGAGCAAAATGAACGTGCTAAGGGCCGACGTTGGCAACGCCGGATATTGGGTGGCCTGTGTCCGGGGAGCGGTGCTGAACTGATGCGGTGATGATGCGAAGCCAGCAGCCCTCGACCCCTCTGCCCGTACGTCACCACGCGTCCATCGCCCCAGCCCAGGACGGCGACGTGCTGGTGGATGCCTCCATCGGTCCCAGCGGCGAGTTCATCGCGCTGTGGTCGGCCACCGCCGATGTGCAGGCCCTCAGTTCCACGACTACGCAGCCGGGTTGGGCCACGTTCCCGGATCCGCGCGCCTCCCACCCGGTGACGGTGCGCGTCACGGTGCACGCACCCACGCTGACCAGCGTGACCACCATCTCCGACTTCCCTCTCGCGTTTCCGACCGTCCAGCCGCTCCCGGACGGCCGAGTTCTCGCCGTCGCCGCCAGGGCCCGACTGCACCAGGACGGCCCCGACCGCAACGCCATCATCTACTCCGCCGACGGAACCGCCCTGGCGGCCGAAACACTCGGGGACGGCATCGAACACGTCTTCACCACTGCCACCGGCCACGTCTGGGTGGGTTACTTCGACGAAGGCGTCTACGGCAACTACGGCTGGGGCGACGGTGACCGCGAACCGATCGGCTCCGGCGGACTCGTACGCTTCACCCCGGATCTGGAGGTCGACTGGCGCTTCCCGTCCCACATCGACAATCCGTGGGGCGCAATAAGCGACTGCTACGCACTTAACGTCGACGCCGACACTGCTTGGACGTGCTACTACACCGACTTCCCCATCGTCCGCGTCCAAGAAGGGGCCCTCACCGGCTGGCACGGTGACGGCATCGCCGCTAAGGCGCTCATCACCGATGGC
>JAJYSZ010000191.1 GCA_021793315.1 Bacillota bacterium
AAGAACCGTACGGAGCGGATATTTGACCGGGCGAACTGGCGCATGAGCAACCCCGGCTCAGGGTCGTCTTCGGGCGACCAGAAGAAAGACCCCGACTGCGACAGGACATTTCCAAACAGATCAGGGTGCCGCAGGGCAGAATAACAGGCCGCTAGGCCGCCATAACTGCTCCCGGCGAGAATGGTTCGTTCTGTCCGGTTCGTCACGTGGAGCTGCTGCCTAGCCCGGGGCAGCAACTCTGTGGTCAAAAACCGATCAAACCGCTCGCTGCAGGTCAGTTCTTTGGACCGCGCCCCTTCCGCATTGCCCACAAAGACAGCGGCCACGGGCGGGATCTGACCACTGCGAATCAGGTTGTCCAGGATTGTAGGAGTGGGAATCAGTTCCGTATACTCCTCGCCGTCAAGGCAGACAAGCAGTGGGTAAGGATCTCCGGACGTATCATAGCCATAAGGTTTGTAGATCCAGATGTTGCGGCGATTGTTCAACACTGTGCTGTCCATGGCATCTTTCGAAATCGTGCCAACCTTGGCCCGCGCCTCCGGGATGATCCACGGCTGGGCAGGCGCATCGGGCAGAGCAACCACGGTCGTGAACGGATCCTTGTCCGGGTAAACGTTTGCGTTCAGCGGGTCCAGGATCCAGTGCGAAGGATCCTGTCGCATGACCGCCGCCCACGTTTCGTCTGACCTGTTTTCGGCCAGCCAATAGGTAAACCGGGCATCCCCGCGCACGCGGCAAGTCTTGAACCAGACGTCCGTTCCCGGCAGGTGCATCATGCGCGTCCCGCTATACGTCCAGCCGGTAGGGCCGCCAAAGACGGAGACCGAGTTTGTGTGCCCCGAGTCCCGCCACAAAAACGTGACCCAGTAAGAGTCTGGATCATCGTCCGCCCGCTCAATGATTGGGGCACCTGTTACCGCTACCTCTTCCCAAAACCCCTCTACGGAATCCTCCCGCTGCAAACATGCGGAAGATAGAGATGCCAGTCTGGGGCTGTCGATTTCCACAAAGCCCCTCCTTTCTTTCTGGCTTTGAGCAGGCTATCTGCCGCCACGCCAAGCCTGTTTGACTTTGGGTAGACAACGAACGCGATCTGCTGGGCACAACAGCGAGATCTGAGAGAAGGATAGCGTAGTGCACAACGATTGGAGCGCCCATCAACCCGCCAGCCTACTTCGAGTGAACTGTTCATACTTCACGGCTGCCGTCCCATGCCCCTCGCATGAGCCAAGCGAATCATGTTGGGAAACTCGTACGTTCGTCGGCGTGAGAGCCCGATGCTACGCTACATCCGAACCTGATGTCAGATGGGGATTCGGCATCAGGGCCACACTGCGAGCCATCCTTGGTGTTTTCATCACGCTGCAGCACGACGACCTTGCATGCGGTGCTTCTACCGATGGCCGATGGCATCCGCACGCTGACCCGGGTGGTTGAAGCAGCTCCTCCGCCACGGGCCCATTTCACTACATCGACAGGCGTGGCGGGATGCGTAAGCCTGACGACCGAACCGATCGCTTGGAGGGAATAGTCGAGGTTCACGGTCTTCCCGGCGGTTAGGAAAGCCCTCCCTCGCTTGCGGGGAAGGACTCTTCGCGCAGGACGGCAAATTCCTGCCAGTCGCTGATCGCGCCAGTCGAATGTGCATGAAGTGAACGGTAATTTTGCTCCGGCCAAACGACTCCTGTCCGGAGGGATCGGATCGATGCACGGTATCTTGTTTATCGGGCACGCCAAGCTGCCGGCTGGTTCCGCGGCGCGCGACGTGTCCGAGATCCTCGCCCTGGCATGCGTCGTCGACCCGAGGTACGGCGTCATCCTCGACGTCAGCGACACGCTGGTGACGGACTCCGCCAAGATGATCATCCAGGATGTCCTCATAGGCCAGAACCTGCTCGAAGGGCTTGATGCGGCGATCCAGGAACTCCACGACAGGTACCATGGAGCAGCCCTTCCAGCGCTGGAGGCGTGCCTCAAAGACGTGCAGGGCCAGTGGCGGCGCTGGGCCGACGGCGGGCGGCCGAAGACAGGTGGTCCGGCAAACTGACCATCGTTGCAAGAAGGAAGAAAGGACCCGGACGCGAAGATCCTCTCTGACGCCCTGCGAACATTGTTCGCAGCCAGAAGCGGGAGGCGCTCCCAAAGATGCGCTGGCCCCGTTTCTCAAGAAGACATGCGGAGCACTGAGCCTACGCTTCGGGGTGCCTGAAACACCCCCCTTGCGCGGAAGGCCGCCAGTGGAGCCCTCGGGGCTTTGCTTGGCGGCCTTCGCGCGTTCTGGGGGCTTGATCATGATCCAGAAGATTCCCGTCGTGCTGATGCGCGGCGGCACGAGCAAGTGCGTCATGCTGCGCGCAGAACACCTTCCCCTTGCGGGCGAGTTGCGCGACCGCCTGCTGCTGCGACTGTTCGGGAGCCCGGATCCCCGCCAGATCGACGGGCTGGGAGGAGCGACGTCGACGACCAGCAAGGCCGTGATCATCGGGCCGTCGGCGCGCGACGATGCGGACGTCGACTACACGTTCGCCCAGGTCTCCGTCGACGAGCGCAGGGTGGACTACCGCGGAAACTGCGGGAACTGCGCGTCGGCCATCGGTCCCTTCGCCGTCCGCGAGGGGCTCGTGGCCAAGTCGGTGCCCCTGACGCAGGTCCGCATCTACAACACCAACACGCACAAGCGCATCGTGGCCGACGTTCCGGTGGATGCAGAGGGCGTACAGGAGGAAGGGGACCTCGCGATCGCCGGGGTGCCCGGCTCGGGGGCGAGGCAGGTGCTCTGGTTCGAGCAGCCGACGGGAACGAACGGCCGTGGGCTCTTGCCGACAGGGCGTACGCTCGATGTCGTGTCGACCGCCGCCGGGCCGGTGCGGGCCACCTTCGTCGACGCCTCGAACCCCGTCATCTTCGCGGCGGCAGAGGATCTCGGCCTCCTCGGAACGGAAGTGCATCCGCTCGACGGCTGGCCTGCGAAGGCGCGCCGCGCGCTCGAGGAGGTGCGCGGGTTCGCCGCGGCGGCGCTCGGGTTCGCCTCGGACCCCGGTGCAGCGGCAGCCGTGTCGCGGAACATCCCGAAGGTCGGCATGGTTCTCCATCCGGCCGACTACAAGGACATCTACGGCAATTCCATCGCGGCCGACGCGCAGGACATCACGGCGAGGATCCTCTCGATGGGCACCCTGCACCAGGCCTTCGCCCTCACGGGGGCCATGGCGCTCGCAGCCGCGACGACCGTCCCCGGGTCCGTCGCCTGGATGGCCGCGGGGAAGGCACAGCGCGCAGCCTTGCGGATCGGGC